>SYGN01000299.1 GCA_005799525.1 Opitutaceae bacterium
CGGCGAGGCGGGCGGCGGCGAGCGTGGCGGCGAGGGATTTTTCCAGCGCGGCGCGGTCGGCCGCGGGCGCGGAGGCGACGGCCTCCCGGCGGAGTTCCTTCAAGAGCAACGTGAAACTGGCGCCGCCGCGCCACTCGCCGGTGGCGTGCAGCCACGCGAGGTAGCGGGTGCGTTGCGCGGGCGTCCACTCGGCGAGACGGGCCCGGAGCGAGCGGACGAGGTCGAGTTGGGCTTCGTGGGTGACCGCGGCCGCGAGGGCCGTGAATCCGCGGGCGACGGCGTCGGGGGCGCGGAGAAAAAGGAGGAGTTCGAGGAGCGCCGCGTTGCCGGCGGGATTCGCGGCGGGGAAAAGCGGCGAGAGCAGGGCGGCCCAGTCGTTGCGTTGCGCGGGGGGGATTTCGCCGCCGCGGATCAAGGCGAGCGTGAGAACGCGGAGGGCTTCGTCGCGCAGGGCGGGGTCGAGCGCGGGGGTGAAGTGGCGTCGGAGGGCGGCGAGGAGGTTTGTCGGGTGCGCCGCGGCGTCGCTCCGGGCGAGCGCGAGCAGGGCGGCGAGGGCGGGGCGGGGCGAGGTTTCGGCGAGGGCGCGCGCGCTCCAGGTGGCGACGGGGTGCGCTTCGAGGGCGGTGCGGGCGGCGCGCCGCACGAGCGGATCGGTGTGGGCGAGGGCGGGCCACACGGTGGCGAGGGCGGCGGGGTCGGCGCGGCCGTGAAACTCCGCGAGCGCGTCGCGCAACGCGACCGCGGGCGGAGCGGCGGCGAGCGGCTGTTCCGGCTGCGCGGCGAGCGCCGGATCGCCGTTCCAGGTGAGCCGATAGATGGCCGACTGCGTGCGGCGGCCGCCGGTGGCGAAATAGAGCGCGCCGTCCGCTGGGTTCACGCAGATCGCCGTGACGGGCAACGGCACACTCGAGACGATCGGCTCGGGCGTCGCCCGAAACGTTGCGCCATCGGGGGTGAGATGCAGGGCGATGATGCGGCCGTAGCTCCAGTCGGCGACCCAGAGGGCGTCGCGATAGCGGGCGGGGATTTTTGCGCCGCGCGGGAACAGCACGGCGGTGGGCGAGCCGAGGCCGAGCGGCAAGACGGCCGGCCAGCCGTCGGGCGCGGTTTCGGGTACCTTGTGAAGGCCGCCGCGCCAGCCGAAGTCGGCCCCGCTGACGGCATGCAGCACGCGGGTGGGCCGATACCACGGGAGGTTGATTTCGAACTCGGTGTCCGAGTCGAAGGTGAAGACTTCGCCGCGGGGGTCGACGGCGAGCGCGTAGGCGTTGCGGAGGCCGCCGGCGACAAGATCCCACGAACGGCCGTCGAGATCGGTGCGGCAAATCCAGCCGCCGCCGGGGCGACCGCGGGTTTCGCTGCCGCCAATGGCGGGCAAGGGCGGCAGGAGGGCGTCGTCGCGCCCGAGCGGCGCCACGCGCGAGCGCGCGAGGGACGGGAGCTGGGTGGCGTTGCCCGCGAGGACGAAGAGCGAGCGACCGTTGGGCGAAGGCATGACGGCGTGGGGGCCGTGTTCGCCGTCGCCCTCGAGCGCCTGAAGCAGTTCGACGCGGTCGAGTTCGCCGTCGCGGTCGGTGTCGCGCAGGCGATAGAGGCCGGCGGGATGGACGGACTTTTGCGCGGCCACCGCGTAGAGATCGCGCCCGACCCAAGTGAGGCCGTGCACGCCGCCGAGGGGTAGGGCGAGCGCGCGGGCGGTCGCCGGCTCGCCGGTTTTGCGCGGCAGCGTGAGGCGGTAGAGCGGGCCGTATTGGTCGGAGGCGAGGAGGCCGCCCGTGCCATCGGGGGCGAGCGCGACCCAGGAGCCCTGGGATTCGCGCGGGACGGCGTAGATTTTTTCGACGGCGAAACCGGGAGCGGTCTTCGTCGCCTCCGCGGCCGGTGCGACGTTCAGGGCGAGGAAAACGGCGGTGAAGACCAAAGTGCAGCGGAGGCGCGAGGGACGGAGGCCCATGGTCGGTTCAGGCGAGGAGGCCCTTGACGAGCTGGCCGTGCACGTCGGTGAGCCGGAAATCGCGGCCCTGGTAGCGATAGGTAAGGCGTTCGTGGTTGAGGCCGAGGAGGTGGAGCAGCGTGGCGTTGAGGTCGTGGACGTGCACGGGGTTTTCTGCGATCTTGTAACCGAGGTCGTCGGTTGCGCCGTAGGTGAGCCCCGGTTTCACCCCGCCGCCGGCCATCCAGATCGTGAACGCATCCTTGTGGTGGTCGCGACCGGGCTTGGTAGTGGCGCCAGTGCCCGAATCGGTTTGCGCCATCGGCGTGCGGCCGAACTCGCCGCCCCAGATCACCAGCGTGTCATCCAGGAGGCCACGTTGTTTTAGGTCTTTCACCAGTGCCGCCATGCCGCGGTCGACATCCTGGCACTTGCGCGGGAGCCGATTGGCGAGGTCACCGTGGTGATCCCAGTCGGCATCATAGAGCTGTACCAGACGTACACCGCGCTCGACGAGGCGGCGGGCGAGGAGGCAGTTGTTGGCAAACGAGGCTTTGCCGGGCTCGGCGCCGTAGAGCTCGAGGGTGGCACGCGACTCTTGCGCAATGTCCATCAGGCCCGGCACGGCGGTCTGCATGCGAAAGGCGAGTTCGTATTGTTCGATGCGCGTCGCGATTTCTGGATCGCCCGTGTCGGCGAGCTGTGCTTCGTTCAGCGCGCGGACTGTATCGAGTACTTGGCGACGATCGGTGGCCGAATGCCCCTTGGGATTGTCGAGGAACAGCACGGGCTCGCCACCGCCGCGAAACTGCACGCCTTGGTGCACGCTGGGCAAGAAGCCCGACGACCACAGGCTCGTGCCTGCTCCGGCGAGGGGGCCGGATTGCAGGACGACGTAGGCGGGCAGATCGGAATTTTCCGAGCCGAGGCCGTAGGTGACCCACGATCCGGCGCTGGGCCGACCCGGCCGTCCGAAGCCCGTGTGGAGGAAGAGCTGCGCGGGCGCGTGGTTGAATTCGTCCGTGTGGACGGATTTTACGAACGCGAGCTCGTCGGCGACGGTGGCGAGGTGGGGTAGGAGTTCGGAAATCTGCGCACCGCTGCGTCCGTGGCGGGCAAACGCGAAGCGCGAGGCCGCGAGGGTCGGATGGCCGCGCAGAAAGGCGAAGCGCTTGCCCTTGATGAAGTCGTCCGGGCAAGGCTGCCCGTCGAGCGGGCGCAGCGCGGGTTTCGGATCGAAGAGGTCGAGCTGCGAGGGCGCGCCGACCATGTGGAGGTAGATCACGCGCTTGGCCCGCGCGGGGAAATGCGTGGCGCGCGGTGCGAGCGGATTTGTGGCCGTGGCCGCGAAGAGGCGGTCGTTGAGCAGCGAACCGAGTGCCACCGCACCGAGGCCAACGCTGGAGCGCTGGAGAAAAGTGCGGCGTGTGACGGCCCGACCGTGGGCTTCGAAAGGGTGCATGGGCGTCAGTTTTTGGTGATCATCTCATCGAGGTTCAGCAGGGCGGTCGCGACGGCTTGCCACGCGGTGGCGGGCTCGGGGTGGGCGGCGGACTGTTGTGCGTGGAGACGCTCAAGCGCGGCCAGTTCGACCGGAGAGGGCGGGCGTGCGAGGCAAAGTTGAAACGCGTAAGCGATGCGCGCTGGCACGGCGGTGTCGGCGCATTCGCGAACGACGCGCGCGGCGAGCGTGCGGGCGGCTTCGACGTAGACGGGATCGTTGAGCAAGGTGAGGGCCTGCAACGGAGTGTTGGAACGTGAGCGACGCACCGTGCACGCCGTGCGGGCGGTGGCGTCGAAATTGATGAAGCTCGGATACGGCGAGCCGCGTTTCCAGACGGTGTAAAGACCGCGGCGATACGCGTCCTCTCCTGTGCTCAGATCGTAGCTCACTCGATCGCCCCCGATCTTGCTGTCCCACAAACCGGCGGGCTGAAACGGGCGGACTGGCGGGCCGCCGAGCTTTGGGCTGAGGAGACCAGCGACGGCGAGGGCGTTGTCGCGGATAGCCTCGGCGTCGAGGCGGAAGCGCGGACCGCGGGCGAGCAGTCGGTTCTGGTCATCGCGCGCGAGCAATGCGGGAGAGACACGCGAGGCCTGCCGGTAGGTGGCGGAAAGGGCGATGAGGCGGTGGATATGTTTCATGCTCCAGCCGCGTTCGACAAGTTCGACGGCGAGCCAATCGAGCAATTCGGGGTGACTCGGCGCTTCGCCCTTCGCGCCGAAATCCTCCGGAGTGGCGACGAGGCCGCGGCCGAAAAAGTCCGCCCACCAGCGGTTGACGGTCACGCGAGCCACGAGCGGATTCTCCGGATCGACGAGCCAGCGCGCGAGGTCGAGGCGGGTGGGCTGTGCGGTCGCGGACGTGGACGGATGCAGAATCGCGGGCGTGCCCGGTTGCACCGGTTCCCCGGGATCGAGGAAATTTCCACGCGTCAGGACGGCGGTGCGGCGTGGTTGGGCGAGTTCGCGCATCACGAGCGTGCGCGGGCCGGATGCTGGTGGGTGCGACGCGGCAAGCCGGGTTTTCTCCCGGCGCAGCGCGGCGACGGCGGGGTCCGAGGTGAGGCGATCTTCACGCAAGAGCGCGGTCTGTGCAGCGGTGCGTTGAGCCGGAACGACGAGGAGTGCGGCGGCCACGCCGGCGGGAACCGTTCTGCCGCCAATGCGACCGGTGAGAGCGGAGAGCCGCAGCCGGCCGATCATGCGGGAGGCGCCAAACTGTTGGGTGAGACGAAAGGTGAAGGTCGTGCCGGTGGCCGAACCGACCGGCGCTTCTGTTTCGAAAATCGCCCAGTGATCGCGGGCAAACTGGGGGCTGATCGCCCATCCCTCGCGCGGATTGATTTCGGGGCGGAGCAGATTCTCCACCGCGAATTTCGCCTGCGAAAACGATGCGCTCGCCTGGACGAGTTTGACCGGTGCCGGCGCACCGGCGGCAGGCGTGGCGGTGATTTGAAACCCGTTGAGCACAAAATTGGGCCGCGCCGCCTCGCCGCGTCCGGGCCCGGAACCGGGCAGCGAGGGATCGGTGAGCGCCTCGAGCTTGAAGCCGGTGATGCCGGTGAGCTGCGTGCGCACGGTGAGGACGTAGGTGTCGCGCTCCGGCGCGACGTCGATCACGAGGGAGTGGTCGGGCAGCTGACGGAATTCGACTTCGCCTTCGGATGCGAATGCGGCGATTTCGAGCGGGTGGGTCTGGCCGACGGTGGCGAGCGAGGCGGCCAGCGACTGTTTCCAGGCGGGCAGGTCGGCGAGGGCGGCGGCGGAGGCGATGGCGAGGCGTGCCTCGAGCCCAGCGGTGCGTTCCGCCAGTTGGGCGTGCGCGGCGTCGGCGGCGGGATCGGGCAGGTGGAGGTAGGGGCCGGTGAACTTGAGGGCCGCGAGGGATTTGGCGCTGGTGAAGTCGGTTTCGCGCTCGGTGCTGTTGAAGAAGGCGAAAAAGCGGTAGTAGTCGCGCTCCGAAAATGGGTCGTATTTGTGGTTGTGACACTGCGCGCACTCGAGCGTCGTGCCCAGCCAGACGGCGCCGGTGGTGTTGACGCGGTCGAAGACCTGGTTGACGCGGCCCTCTTCCTGGTCGGTGCCGGCCTCTACGTTGGTAGGCGTCGCGCGGTGGAAGCCCGTGGCGATGAGGGGATCGGGATTTTTCTTTGGGTGGGCCTCGGGCAGGAGATCACCGGCGAGTTGCATGACGGTGAATCGGTCGAAGGGGAGGTCGGCATTCATCGCGCGCACGACCCAATCGCGATAGGGCCAGAGATCGCGGAGATCGTCGCGCTGAAAACCGTGGGAGTCGGCGTAGCGCGCGAGATCGAGCCACGGACGTGCCCAGCGTTCGCCGTAGCTGGGTGAGGCGAGCAGGCGATCCACGGCGCGCGCGTAAGCGGGCTCGCCGGCGGGTGCGTCGGCGAGGAAAGCGGCGACGTCGTTGGGTGAAGGTGGCAGCCCGACGAGGTCGAGCGAAACGCGGCGCAACCAACGCGCGGGGTCGACGGCCGGCGCAGGAGCGAGGCCCTCTTTTTCGAGACGCGCGAAGACCAAGCGATCGATGGCGTTGAGTGGACGGGCGGTGGGTGCGGTGGACGCGAGTGCTGGGAGCGAGGGACGAACTGGTTTCACGTAAGCCCAGTGCTTGAGGTTTTCCGGCCACATGGCGCCTTCATCGATCCAGCGACGCAGGAGCGCGACCTCGGTCGGAGCGAGGCGCTCGCTCTTCTGCGGCATGACGTCGTCCTCGTCTAAGGTGGTGACGCGCTTGATCAGCAGGCTGCGCGCGCTGGCGTCCGCGATCAAGGCGGGCTCACCGGATTCGCCGCCGCGGAGGGCGTTTTTGAGGGTCGTCAGTTGCAGTCCGCCTTTCGCTTTTTCGGGGCCATGGCAGTCGTAGCAACGGCTCGCGAGCAGGGGCTGGATGTCGCGGGCAAAATCGACCGGACCTTTGGACGCCCGGCAGGGAAGGGGGCAGGCGGAAATGGCGGCGGCCAGCATCACTCCGTGGCGGAGGCGTATGGCATGGTCGGCAAAGCGGACGAGAGGGTGGGGCATCGGTGGGGTGAACGCGGGTTCCGATTATATTGGCCGCGGCGCCGCGCAAGTCGAGTTCCGGACGGGACGACGATTGCGGGGTCGTGGATTTCTCGCCCAATTAGAATTCCCGCCGCACGCGCAGCGAGCCGGCGATGCCCAGAGCACCGGCACCGTAAACGCGGTCGTCGAAGCCCAGCGTGCGATGGCCCATCGCCGGCGGGCGGCTGTCAAAGACATTCGTCACGCCCAACGTGATGGAGGTTTTCTTGAAGCCCCGGTAGCTCACCGAAGGATTGACGAGTGTGAAGGCGTTTTCACCCCAGCCGGCGGTAGTCCAGTTGTCGTTGAAATATTTTCCGATCACATCCGCCGCGACGCGCGCGCTCCAATTCTTGCGGCTCCAGCCCAGGCTGTAGTTGTAGCGCCACTCGACATCAAACGCCAAGCCGGTGTTGTCGAAGAAACCGGTCCCCGTGCCGGCATCCGAGCCCTTCTTGATCACTTGGGTGGCGAGCGCATCGAAGGTGAAGCTGCCGAAGCGAGTGTTGCGGAGGCCGTAGCGCAGACCGAAGTCCATGCCGCGGTAAAGCTGGAGACCGAGGTTGCTGGAGATGGTGCCGACCCGGATAATGCGGCCGGGGGTGCCGTCCGCCGCCGTGGGCTCGCGCGTGATCTTATCGGGGAAGAGCCGACGACCCTCCGCAGAGAGCAGATAGCCGGCGCCAAGGGAGGTGATGACGTTGGTGATTTGGACGTCGAAGAAATCCACGCTGAAGCTCAGCCCTTTCACGGCTGGCACCTCGAAGACCGCTCCGGAATACTGCACTTTTCCCTCCTCCGGTTTGAGGTCGGGATTACCGCCGACGGTGGAGGGCATCTGCCGCGCCGCGTCGAGTGGGCGCAGGGGATCGAGGAAGGCGGCGGTGGTGGTGGCGTTGGACTGCGGCGCATAAAGCTGGCCGATGTCGGGCGCCTTGAACGACTCCGAATAAGAACCGCGCAGGATGATATTGAGGACGCGGTTGGACGGCAGGCGGAGTTTGGCGGCGCCCTTCGGCTTCGTGGTGTTGCCGAAATCGCTGTAACGTTCGTGCCGCGCCGCGAATTGAAAATCGAGCCACTTTTGCACTGGAACTGAGAGTTCGGCATAGGCCGAGTGACTATCCCGTGTGCCCGTGAAGGGCGTCGTGGCGGTGAAGCCGATGAAGTTCTTGGGCTCGGGGTTGCCGCTGAGTTCGTCGTGGCGAAACTCATAGCCACCGGCGAACCCCAGCTCCCCCGCGCCCCTCCACGGCAGTTGGTAAAACGTGCCGTTGACGGAGGCGTCGTAGCTCAGGCTGTTGATATCGCCGTCGAGACCGCGCGAGCGGGTGTAGAGATTTTTTTCGATATCGGGATTGTCGGAAGGACCGAACGGATTCCAGGCGGTCGCACGCGTGGTGCCGTTGAGTGCCGCCTGCAAGTCCGCCGCGGCGATGAGATCCGTGTCGCGCGTGGTGCCGTTCTGCGCATAGCTGACCCCGGTCTCCCAATTCCAGATACGGAGCGCGGTGCCGCGCAGTCCCGCGAGGGTGGAGAGCGTGGTGCTTGCCACCTCGCGCTTCGGGAGAGTTCGGCCGCGAAAGAGGTAGGGGAAAGACGTCGTGGTGTTCGTCAACGACAAGCCCGTGGGATTGTAGGGATTGGTCGCCGGCAGCGTGATGCCCGCGAGCGAGTTGGTGAAACCGTAGGGTTGCAGTTCGTAATGGGTGAGGCTGCGGCTGTAGAGCACGTTGGCGAACGCCGTGACGTGCGGATTGATCGTGCGGAGGATACTGGTGTAGGCGCCACCGCTCTCGCTCGAGGGGTAGAGCATCGTGACGTTGGCGAAGTCTTGCCGGTTGTCGTTCGTAAAGACGGCCGTCGAGGTGCCCACGTAGGTGAAGCTGGCCTTGGTGGGCGTGGCCGTGCCTGTCGGCCCCTGCACGATGTAGAGTCCGCTGGCAGAGCCGAGGCCCGACGCCACGGCCTGAGCCGCCGTGAGGTTGAGGTAGGAGGGATGGTAAATCGTGCTGTTCTGGTTGATCCCCTTTTGTCCAAGGTAGCGGTAGTCCGTGGTCGTGACGCCGTAGTCCTTGAGGAAACTGGCATGGCGGCTCTGCAACGTGACACCGCCGGTGATTTCCCAACCGTCCTTGGACAGACCGGTGAAGATGCTGACCGTCTTTCGGAGCGTATCATGCTTGAGGGTGTTGGCGAAGGTCACGTCGATCGAGGAGCCCTCGTAGTTCTTTTTCAGGATCATGTTGAACACGCCCGTGATCGCATCTGACCCGTAGATCGCCGACGCGCCGTCCTTTAGATACTCGACGCGCTGGATGGCCGACGCGGGAATGCTGTTGAAGTTGAAAACGGTCTGCGGCGTGCCGCTGGCGCTATTGGTGAGCGCATAGGGGATGGCCCGGCGGCCGTTGATGAGCGTGAGCACGCGATTCGAACCGAGGCCGCGGGGATTGATCGTCGCGGCGCCAGTGACGAAGCTGCCGGTGGTGAACTCGGAAACACCGGTGGAGTTATTGTAGGGCAGGCTCTGCATGAACTCGCCGAACGTAGCGTAGCCTTTCTCCTCGATGGCGGCGGCCGTGAAGGTCACGACAGGGGATGCGGTTTCGTAGTCGAGGCGCTTCACGCGGGAGCCGGTGACCTCGAAGGCTTCGAGTTTTTTGGGCGCGGTGGGATCCTGGCCGTCATCTGCCTTTTTGACATCTTGGGCCGCGAGCACGCCGAGGGAGAACGCAGCGATGACGCCGAGGCGAAGGGCCGCCAAGATGGTGGGAATACATGGGTCGTTCATAAGTGGTCGGGCTGCCGATGGGTTGCGAGCGCCCAAAGGTGTGGTCTCAGGAGGTGAAGCGAACACCATGCCAAAGTTCCGTCGGACGCGTGGCAAGGGCGATTCGGCTAGGTAGACAAAACGGTGGGAAACGGAGAGGCGCAGGCGCAAAAAAAAGGCGGCCGGGAAAACCCGGCCGCCTCGAGGTGAGAAAGGAGCTGAATTTTCTTAGTAAGCCTTGCGAAAGCCAACGCTCCAGAAGCGGCCGGCGGGGCGGCCGACGAAGCCCTGCTGGTAGCCGACGCCGTCCGGAAAGAGCGGCGGCTCCTTGTCGAGGAGGTTATCCACGCCGAGGGAGAGGCGGGTGTTGTTCAGCCAATCGGCGGTGCCGGTCGGGATATCGTAGGTCAGGAAACCGCCGACTGTGTAGTAGCGGGCGATCTCGACTCCGCCGTTCGCGGAGAAGAGGCCGTTGCGGTTGGTAAAATTATGGTTGAGGCCCGCGCCCCATTCCTTGCGCGCCCAAGCGAGGCTGCTCTGGACGCGGTAGCGGGGGAGTCCGCTGCGGCCGATCGAGTTGAGCGTGGGAGTCGCGAGATTCGTCGTGGAGCCGACGAACTTGAAATAGGTCGTCGTCGAGCGGAAGCTGAACTGGCCGTAGTCCACGGTCCGCTTGCGGTAGTTCAGCTCGAAGTCGTAGCCCTCGACGCGTTGGTAGGCGAGGTTCACGACGCTGTCGCTGATCGACTGAATGCGGCCGGGGACGGTCACCGTTTGGCCGGGGGTGACCGCAGTGGTCTCGTTCAGCGGGCCGCTGAGGACGAGAATGTTGGCCGCGGTGCGGTTGGTGTAGGTCTCGCTGCCCGGGTCGCGCACAAAGAGGTTGGCGGTACCGCCGCCGACTTCGTTCTGGCGGATGAAACCGGTGCCGACCGTCGTGATAATATTGCTCTGTTCAATTCGGAAATAGGACGAGCCGACCGAGAGCCCTTGCAGGTGCTTCCAAGGAAATTCGTAAACGAAGCCGTATTGGTAGCCCTTGGCGTGCTCGGGCGTGAGCTTGGAGTTGCCGCCCTGCTTGACGAGGCGCTGCGTGGTCGCTCCATCGAAGGGATCGCCAGTCAGCGCCAGCGGGCGCCGGAGGTCGGGCAGGTTGTTCGGCAGGCCCTGCGTCTCGCCACCGTAGAGCTGCGTAAGCGTGGGCGCGCGGAAGGAGCGAGTCATCGAACCGCGGAAGAGCAGGTCCTTCGTGGGCTGGAAGCGCAGACCGTAGTAGGGCTTGAAGCCGCTGTCGTAGCCGTCGCTAAATTCTTCGAACCGCGTCGCGACGCTGAGGTCGGCGGACTTGAAAAAGCGGTAGGTGTTGGGCTTGACGAGCGGGATGCGCGTCTCGGCGGCGACGGACTTCACGGTGCGGCTGGCCTTGGTGGCGTCGGCGAGTCGCACTTGGCCAATGATGTCGTCGAGCGTCGTGGAGATGGCGTCGTTAGCGACGTTGAATTTCTCGCGGCGGTGCTCGGCGTAGAGCGCGAGGCCGATGGCACCGGTCGGACCCTGCCAAATTTCACCGGCGAGTTTCGCGTCAACGAGGTCGAGTGCGGCATTGCCGGCCTTCTGTTGCTGGACGCGGATGCCGTCGAGCACAGCGACGGGGTTGCGGTAGGAGGCGCCGCCAAAAATGTTCAGCGCATCCGGGGTGGATTTGGCAAGGGAAGCGCGGAGCCGGCTCTCGGAGATGGCGTTGGTGGTGAGGTCCACGACTTCGTCGAAGCCGTAGGTGTAGCCAACCTCCCAGTCGAAGCGGTCGAAGATGGTTCCTTTCGCGCCGAGGAGCGTGGAGTAGCTGTGGTTGGTGATGTCGGCCTTGCGCGCGCCGATATCGACCGGGCGGAAATTAAACGAGACATCGACACCGAAGGGATTCCAATAGTTCGTCTTTGGCACGACGATATTGTTATCACCCGCCGTGGAGATCGGCGACGGCGCGAGTTCGATGTGGGACTTGTTGTGTTGGTAAGAGGCCTCGCCGAAGAACTGGATGTTTTTGGAGAGGTCGTACCGGTAGGTGAGGTTGAGGCCGGTGCGCTGGACCTCGGGCGTGAGCCAGACGAATTCTTGGTAATTATAGAGGTTCGACGGATTGCTCTGGGGCACGAGAATTTGGGTTACATAGGACCGCGCGACCGTGGGGTTGAACTTGCCACCCGTGCCGGTGACGGGCGCATTCGTGAACGCGGGCGTCGCGGCGGCGAGCGAGCCAAGCAAATCGCCGGCGCCAGTAGGCGTGACGCCGCCGGTACCAGGGAGCCGGGCGATGACCGTGCCGAGGGGCACGCCGGGGATGTTCACGCCGTTCTGGCCGTTGATCTGGCCGGCGGCGGGACCGGTCAGGCCAATGCGGGCCTGCGGACCCGCTCCGGAGCGCAGGTCGAAGAAGCCCGCGGCGACGAGCGGGGCGTATTGCGGCCCCGTTTCTTTGAGGAAACGCGCGGAGAGATCAGCGTTGGCACCGTACGGAGTGTCGATGCCCTTGAGCGCGCCGCGCGAGAAGTAGGTGAGGGCGGCGGTGACGCTTCCTTTGCCGGAGCCAGCGCCAACGAACACGGCGAAGTTTTTCTCCCCGACATCGGTGTTCGCCGAGTTACCGTAGGAGCTGTTGACTTCGACCCCGTTAAAATCTTTTCGGTAAATGATGTTTACGACACCCGCCGTGGCGTCAGCTCCGTAAACGGCGGAGGCCCCGTCCTTGAGCACCTCGATGCGCTCGACCATGGCGAGCGGAAAGCGGTTGAGATCTACGAACACCGTGCCGCCGGAGGCGTTGGCGGTGGCGCCGGCGCGGCGGCCGTTCAGGAGAATGAGGGTGTTGTTGGCACCGAGGTCGCGGAGGTTGAGCGCGGTCGAGCCGCGCACGGCGGCGGTGGTGCCGCCCTCGTTGATGCCGGTGATGCCGGCCTCGGGGAGGTCGCGCAGCATATCGGTGAGATTGGTGCGGCCGGTGGCCTCGATCTCGACGCGACTGATGATCTTGATCGGCGAAGGGCCCTCCTGTTCGACCTGTTTCAGGCGGGAACCGGTGACCTCGAATTTTTCGAGCTTCTGGATTTCGTCGGTCTTTTTCTTATCATCAGTCTTCTTCACTTCCTGCGCGGCGAGAACGCCGACGCAGATTAGGAAGGAAAGACCGAAACGGGCTGCCGCAAGCGCGGCCGTCGGGAGCGGTGTGTTCATGGTGTTGAGTTGCAGGGGCACGTGTTCTAGGGTCACTGTCGGCGGAAGTGCCGGCAGGTTTCTTGGACCCAAAGGGATACTTGACGAGCGAAGATAACGCAAATCCGAATTCAGGCAACCGCGGAGACGGAATTGACTCGCGGAAACAACCCGACTTAGTGCCGAGGTATCACAACATGAAAATAACCTTGCCCCGTCTGCTTGCAGTGATGGCCGGCCTGCTCGTCACCGGTGCCCACGCCCAACCCCCGCCGCCCACCCGTCCCGAGACGATGTTCGCCGATCCGGACATGCAGCACGCGAAGATCTCACCGACCGGCCGTTACCTTACGTGGTTGGCACCGAAAAATCAGCGCATGAATCTCGCGATTCTCGACCGCGAGACGAAGCAGCTCCGCTGGCTGACGAACATGAAGGAGGAGAACGTCGTCAACTACGCGTGGGCGAAAAAAGATCGGCTGCTCTTCGTGCAACAGTTCGCCGGGCGCGAGCAGTTCGGCCTCTTCGCGTGCGATCCGGACGGCGGGAATTTTCTTATTATCAACCCCCTCGAACGCGTCGAGGCCGACGCGGACGGCCGTGGGGCCGAAAGCCTGCCCGGCAGCGAACGCGACCTGCCAAAGTCGCTCATCAGCCTCTTGCCGAGAGACCCCGACCACATCCTCATGGACCGCGGTCGCGGTCGCTCGGGGCTCGGCGACGTGATCAAGGTCAACATCCGCACCGGCAAGGAGATCGTCGAGGAGCGCAACTACATTAACGCCCGCGCGTGGATCGCCGACGCCAACGGCGTCATCCGCGTCGCCATCTGCACCGATTTGGAGGAACCCATCCGCATCAAATACCGCAAGGACGCGAAAAGCGAATGGCGCACCCTCGGCGAGTTCAGCAAGGATCTCTCCCTGATCGCCTCCGAGGCCTCACCGGTCGAGCGGCATTGGCGGCCCAGTGTCTTCGCGAAGGACAACCGCACGCTCTACGTGAAATCGTTCATGGAGCACGACAAGTCCGCGATCCGCACCCTCGATCCCGAGACCGGCGAGTGGGGCCCGGTGTTGTTTACTCATCCGCGCGTCGAACCCGGCGACCGGTTGGCCAACTACGTCCTCCGCACTGGCGGCCTCACATCGCGCGCCGCGCCCGACGGGCTCATCTTCAATTCCGCCGGCGAACTTGGCGGCATTGCCTACACCGACGAATACCCCGCGGTGCAGTGGCTTGACGACAAGCTGGGCCAGCGCGCCAAGGACATCGACCGCGCGCTGCCCGACACCCGCAACGCCGTCATCAGCACGACGAGCGACGGCACGCTCTCGGTCGTGCGCGCCGCGAGCGACCGCGATCCGGGGACGTTCTATCTTTACGACGCAGCGAAACAGGAACTCAGCGAACTCGGCCGCGCGCGTAAAGGCATCGATCCGAAACTGCTCTCGGAAATGCGACCGATCCGGTTCAAGGCCCGCGACGGCTGGGAAATTCCCGGCTACCTCACGATTCCGATCGGCCGGCCCGCGACGAAGATGCCCATGCTTGTCATCCCGCACGGCGGCCCCTACGGCCCCCGCGACGTGTGGGGCTACAGCGACGACGTGCAGTTCTTCGCCAGCCGCGGCTACGCGGTGCTGCAGGTCAACTACCGCGGTAGTGGCGGCTACGGGCTGGAGTTTCAACTCGGCGGCTACAAAGGCTACGGTCGGAAGATGCAGGACGACCTCACCGATGGCGTGAAATGGTGCATCGAGCAGGGCCTGGCCGATCCCGCGCGGGTGGGCATCTACGGTGCGAGCTATGGTGGCTACGCCGTGCTCGCCGGCCTCACCCTTACCCCCGAGCTCTACTGCTGCGGGGTGGACTATGTGGGCGTCTCCGACATCGAGCGCCGCGGCATGCCGCGCACTTTCACAGGCCCGCGGATTTTTCGCGAGAGCATGGCGGTCCGCGACCTCGATCCCGTGAAGGACATCGCGATCATCCGCGCCACCAACCCCGTGAACCACGTGCAGAACATCCGCGCGCCGCTGTTCGCCGCCTACGGCAAGAACGACCCACGCGTGCAATTCGACCAGTGGCAGGTGCTCGAGGCGCGACTCAAGCAGCACGGCAAGACCTACGAAATCATGGTCGCCGAAAACGAGGGCCACGGCTTTCGAAAACTAGAAAACAAGCTCGAGTATTTCCGCCGCGTGGAAGCGTTTCTGGAGAAAAATATGAACGTGCCCGAGGGTCGCGTAAACGTCGGTCCGGCCGTCGTGGTGCCATCGGCCAAGAAGACGGAGTGACGGGTTGCTCGGCTTGTGTGGCTCGGGTCTTCCGGGAAATATCGTTGCCGCCCGGCCCGATCACGGCGTGTGATTCCGCCATGAAAAAATCCGCCATGGTAATCGGAATTTGGGCGGCCGCGGTGCTGCTGGCGCAAGGGGCAGAACCATTTTCACGCCACGTGAGCACAGACGAGTTTGCCTCGGCCGGTCTCACCAAGCTGTCGCCCAGTGAATTAGCCCAGTTGGATGTGTTATTTGCCAAATATCATACGGCGCGTACCGAGCCTGCCCCCCCCAGTCGCGCGCGCAGTGGGCACGCCTCCTACCCCCACAGCGCCGGCCAAATCAGCGCTGCGTAAAACCGAGCCTGCCGCCGACAACGACAGCCTCATCTCGAAGGCGAAAAAAATCTTCACTCAAACCAAGGAGAGCGCTCACCCGGGTTCGATCGAGGGGCAAATCGACGGCTGGTTCGACGGCTGGACCAGCAATACCATGTGGCACCTCAAGGACGGCACGCAGTGGCGGGCGGAAAACAGTCAACCGGGATTCGCGTCAAATCCGGTGCGCGACCCCAAAGTGAAAATCTACCCTGCCGCGATCAACGGCTATTGGCTCGAATTCCCCGAGCTCGACCAGAAGGTGCGCGTGCGGCAACTCCCCTAGGGCTACGACACGGAAGTTTTGCGACCGGGTAGCGGCGAGCGCCAGCGAGCCGACGCTAGCCCAAGTTCCGCAGTTGAAAAGGCGCGATGATTGGCTGGCTGTGATTTACGCGAGTTAGGCCCCGGTTTTCGGCAC
>SYGN01000300.1 GCA_005799525.1 Opitutaceae bacterium
CTGCTCGGCACGCATCGGGGCGCCGTCAGCCATCAGCGACTTCAGGTTTACCTCGACGAGTTCGTGTTTCGGTTCAACCGAGGAGCCGCGTCGAGTCGCGGTCTTTTGTTCCACCGGCTGCTGGTCCAAGTCCTCAAGAATTAGCCGACCCCAAGAGCCCGGCTCTGATCCCCTGAAAGTATCAGTCAACTGCATACCCCGTAAATATTAAGAGATGCTGAATCTTTCTGCGTCTCCCCACGTGCTGCGGCATGGCGCCCTGCGGGCAACTCTGAGAGTCGTGTGCCGGCTGCTGCGCCACGCAACTCTCAGAGTTGACGGTGGACATGGGTTTGGCTGCGAAGGAGGAGGAACGCACTTCCGTCCCTCTGCTGTTCTTGCAGGGACTGAAGTCCCGGCCACTTTCTTCGCGGAACCGGCTGTGCAGAGATGCGCTCGGGTGTCCTGCCCTCGGTCAGGACCAGTTGAAATTAAAACTAATGCTGATGCGTTCGTCCGGGACGCGGTTGGCGGCGACTTCGTGACGGAGCCAACTTTCGAAGAGGAGCACGTTGCCCGCTGCCGCCGGATACGTAATGTGCGGCCGGTGGGCCGGGTGGGCGGTGGGGAGTTTCGGTGGAGCGGCCATGAACTTGCTTAGGCGCGGATCTTCAAATTTTAGGCCGGGGCAACCGCGCGGGGTCACGACGTAGTAGGTGCCGCTGATAAACGAGAGCGGGTGCAGGTGCAGCGAATGCGCGGTGCTCTCCGGCATAATGTTGACCCAGCAGTCGGTCATCCGGACGCAGCGGCCCCGGAGATCCATGGCGAGTGTGCGGGCGAAAGCGCGGACGTGCGCGGTGAGTTTTTTCTCGAGGCCGGTGAACGTGCTGGAAAAGCGGTGGAGCTCGTTCATCGAAGCATAGCTGGTGTAGCCGCCGGGGTAATTTTTGGCGGACCACTTGCGGCCGGCGGTGTCGAACTCGCGGAGTTTTCGGCATTCGTCGGCGAGCTCAGTGTTCAGGCGCGCGAGGGTGGCGGGAGATTTCTGGAGCGGCTCGCAGTAGACGAGCGTGGGAAAATGGGCGCGGGTAGGCATGGGCGAAAGAGGAAGGTTGAGGGCCGGAAATCCGGAAGGCAGCCCTGAAGTGGGCGACGCGACCGGTCGGCGAGAGTTTGATCGAAAGGGTGGCAGGGCGGCGAACGGTGCTCGCGGCGCTATTTCGAATCGCGCGGAGTGGTGGCGGGAAAGTTGGCGGTGAGATCCGCGATGGCAAAACAATGCGGGCCGTGCGTTCGGGGGCACCAACCTCCGCGCCGTCCGTCGTTGGATCTTTCCGGCTTTTGGCGCGAGTATTAATTGGTTTTTTTAGAAAAACGACCTAGCCTCCGACTACTCATGAGCAGCGTCACCGTGTCGCCCCCCGTCTCCAGACCGCACGCGTTTGCCACCGTATTTGCTTTGCTCACTTCGCACATGGCCGAGCTTGATCGGTTTTTGAGAGGGCAGATGACTTCGTTTGAGCCGGAGATTCGGGCGATGGCTGATTATTGCATCGATACGACGGGTAAACGCATTCGGCCGGCCCTCGTGTTTCTGAGCGGTTGGCGTGGTCCCGGGGCGGTCACGCCTGACCTCGTGCGGGTCGCCGCCGTCGTCGAACTCGTGCACCTCGCCACACTCGTCCACGATGACATCATGGACGAGGCCGATGTCCGTCGCAGCCGGAGGACTGCGGCGCGGGAATTTGGACCAACGGCGGCGGTGCTGCTCGGCGACGCGCTGTTCGCCCACGCCTTGCACCTCGCCACGCAATTTCCCACGACGGAAATCTGTGCGGCCGTGTCCGATTCGACGCGCAAAGTTTGCGCCGGAGAAATCGTGCAAACGCTGCGTCGGCGATCGACCAACGTCACGCGAGCGGACTACCAGCGGATCGTGGACCTGAAGACGGCCGAGCTCTTCCGCGTTTCCTGCTTTCTTGGCGCGCGCTTGGCCGGATTCGAAGGGGGCTACGTGGAAGCGGTGAGCCGGTTCGGACGACATCTGGGCATTGCCTATCAAATCTATGACGATCTCCTCGATTTCTTTGGGGAAGAAGCGCGCGTTGGCAAAACTCTCGGCACTGACCTCGTGAGTGGCAAACTCACCCTGCCTCTCTTGATTCTCCTCGAGCGCCTGTCCGCCGACGCGCGGATGACGCTCACGGCGGAACTGGCGGGTGAACGTCCCCCGCAGCCCCTGCTCCGCCTTGGGCAGATGAGAGAACTAGGCGTTTTCGCCGCAGTGTCGCAGGCCGTGGAGGCTGAAATCGCCGCCGCGATCGGCGCGCTTCGGGACTGGCCTGACGACGCTCCCACCCCGCTGCTGCTGGGGCTATGCGATGTGCTTCAAGCACAAGTCGACAGCGTCCGTCCGTCCGTCTGAGGAAATTTCACCATTTGTTGAAATTCCGTTTGCACCGCTGCGCCTGCCGCGATTTGATCCGTTCGTGATGGACGCCATCAAAATCCTCGGCCCGAAGACGCTCGCCGCATCGCCTGAGCGCCAGTTGGAGGCCGACTCGGATATGCAAATCGTCCATCGGGTCCAAGCAGGTGATGTCGCCGCTTTCGATCGCCTCATTCTCAAATATCGCGAGCGCGTTTTCAGTATTGTCTACCACATGACATCGAATCGCGAGGACGCGGCCGACCTCACGCAGGAATCTTTTATCAAGGCGTTTCAGTCGATTCAGCGATTCGGCGGGCAGTCGTCGTTCTTCACTTGGCTCTATCGCATCGCGGTCAACTCGACCCTGAGTCACCTCCGCAAGGGCCGCCTGCGTTCGTTTTTTAGTTTGGAGCGGATGGACAGCGATGAGCCGGTTTCAAAGGAAATCATTGATGCGCTGACGGATAAGACTGATGCTGATCGCGATGCGTTTGTTCACGAGCTTCAAGAAAAATTGAACGATGCGATGCAGAAGTTGTCTACCAAACATCGCACCGTGGTTACACTTTTTGAAATCGAAGGCCTCAGTCATCAGGAAATCGCCGATGTCATGGATTGCTCCGTGGGCACGGTGCGTTCGCGGCTCCACTACGCGAAACAACTGCTCCAGGCGGAGCTCCAGCCTTATACGCGCACATGATGAATCATGATAGGAAGCATCCTGTGACGCTCGAAGATATCCTTCGGCTCAAGCGGGCTGAACGTCCGTCTGTGGAATTCTGGAGCCAATTTGATCGTGAGCTCAGGGTTAAGCAGCTCGCGGCGCTCGTTGAAAAACGACCGTGGTGGCGCACGATTTCTCTCGGTCGCATTCTAGGTGGGGTTCGGCGGTTTCATTTGCCGTTGGGTGCGACGGCGGTGCTGGCGGCGACCCTTTTCTCGGTCCGCGAATTCGAGGCTCCAAAGTCCTCGACCGTTGCCGCGTCTTCGTCGGCCCGCACACTGCAGTCGGGTGGCCTGACAGTGTCGTCGGCTGCTTCCGTCCACGAAGTCGTCGTGGACCCCGCAGAGTCGGCTCTGGTCAATGTCACCGGGGCGGCGCTGGTTGCATCCCAAGATTCGGCCCTGGTGGTGTCCCCGGTGGCGCTGGGGGCTGAGCTCACTGCTGCGAGCATGAGCGGTCAGCTTGGATCCATGGTCGGAGTCGCTCCTCACGCTGACGAATCCTCGGTGTTCGTCTCCTCGCATGGCCGCGGCGCTGCTGAAAAATTTACGGAGTTGCAGGTGGCGGACACGCTGCTCTCGCGGCAGCTGCTGAGTCCGGCGCGTGGATTTGAGACCCGCGTGCTCCCGGCGCGGTCCAAGCCCGTGGAGCCCTTGGCCCAAATGAAAGTGCCGAGTGGTTCCCGTCGTTCCAATCTGATCGCCTCCGCCACGCTCGCAGCAACGACGGTGCCGGTGATCGCCAGTGAACGTTCCGCCCGGGCGCTGTCGGATGAGCGCATCTACGATACCAGCAGCCGCGTGAACGCCCGCGGAGCCGGTGTGCTCGTAAAATTCTGAGTGGTGGCGAAAGACTTCTCTGAGAAGATGCGGTCAAGCGGAATTTTGAGAGGGAGGAAGGTTTTTAGGCTGGGCGATCTTGGCTGGAGGGCGCCGTGGCGGGAGTTCTGCGCACGCTTAAGCGCCCCGCGCGAAGTCCGCGTGGGTGTTATCACCGGTTTGGGTCGCAGCGAGATTCCGTGATCACACTTCTCTGAGCGGCAGGCACCTTGGCCTCCGGCAGGGTAATCAATCAGATCCCCGGCCCTCTATGCTGACCCAAGACGCGCAGAACAAGCGGCTGCCGTCAGTCTTTAGCGAGAGCGGCCGAGGAAAGGGATGGGGCCCGCGTGCGTGCGGCCGTCGGCACGGCGGCGCGCACGGGCGCGGGGCTGGCGGCCGGCACGGCTTCCGGGCGCTCCGGCGTGCAGTCGCGCTCGTGCGCGAGCATCTGCCAGGCGATTGTGGCCATGCGGCGCGCGACCATCGCGATGGCGCCGTTGGCCCCTTTGCCGCGGAGGCGTTGCTTGCGGTAGAACGTGCCGAAGTAGTCGGAACAGCCCACCGCCACCCACGCGGCCTCGATGAACGCCCACTTCAGCCAGCGGTTGCAAAACGGCAGCATGCGGCCGTGCGCGATCTTGCCGCCGGAGGCGTGCGTCGTCGGGACGAGTCCCGCGTAGGCACAAAGTTTGTCGGCGCGCGTGAAGCGCTCGATCTGGTCGATCTCCAGCGCGAGGACGGGGGCCAGAATCTTGCCCACGCCCAGAAGGGTCTGCAGCCGCACGGCGAGCGGGTTCGCGGTGTTGTCCGCGACGATGATTTTTTCCAACGCGTCCACCTGTGTTTGGAGCAGGGCGTGGATCGCGAGATCGTCGTCGAGCAGCGTGCGGTCGGCCGGCGGCAGCGGCGCGCGCTTCATCCATGCTTTCCCCTGGTTGCTGAAAATGTTCTTTACGGCGCGACGCTCGAGGAGCGGGTGGCGGTCGATCACGCAGTGGATGCGGTTGCGGATCATCGTGCGCACGCGCGCGAGCCAGAGGCGTTGGCGCGCGACGTTGTTGCGCTGGCGCACGTCGCGTGACGGCACGTGGACGCGCGCCACGAAGTCGCCGCGCAGGAGCGTCGCGAGCGCCTTGGCGTCGATGCGGTCGTTCTTGATCTGGGCGTCCGCGATGATGCGGTTCTTCGCCGGGTGCGAGAGCACGACCTTGGCGACGCCGGCTGTGTCCTCGAGCAGGTCGTAGAGCACGCCCCAGTTCCACAGCAGGCCTCGATGACGACTTCGCTGGGGGTGCCGAGTTTCTTGAAATAGGCGGCAAAAGCCGCGGGGACGTTGCCGTCGATCCGCGCTTCGTGGAGCTTCTGGCCCTGCGCGTCGAGCGTGCAGGCCACCGAGTAACGTTTGTGATAATCGATTCCAGTGGAGATCATGGCGGCAAAGTCGGACACCCCGCGGCGCGCGTGGCTCCGTCTTTAGCGCTCATGTTACCTGCCGGGGGTGTCCCTGACGTCGTTAAAAGTGCTGAGTGGATGACAGCATAGGGATTGGTTTCAGGGATTGGTGGATTGGCAAGGGTGATATACCGCGGGGAGACAAAGGCGCTTGAGATGTCTTGGCCGGCGCCGAGGACAGGAGCCGAAGAGCTTGCCGCAGGCGCCGGCCCGTCCGCGAAAGAATGGTGCAGAGCTCATGGCTTGGTGGCGTGTAGGGCCGCAACCACGACAGGAGTGGAAGTCTGTGACGGCTGCGCCAGAGCGGCCACGAGTTTGGTAAGGTCGGCGTAGCATTGGGCCAGATCGCGAGCACGGCCGATTCCAACGCCGCCGCGCCGTCGAGCATCGCAAACAACCGGTAGCCGGGGAGCGGACCGAAGCCGCGTCGTTGCAGCCGGGCCGTCAACGCCGTGCTCACGACCGCGTTCTCACTGGACCCGGCCTCGAAATCCAAGACCATCTTTTCCCCGGTGCAGGTCAGTCCCAGCGCGACCACCACCACGGCGTCATCGCCCACAAACACCCCGTCGAGCATGATCCCGAA
>SYGN01000301.1 GCA_005799525.1 Opitutaceae bacterium
CCCCCGTCCCGTCAATAACGACGACTGGCGCATCGCCGCCTGCCCCGTCAACGGCCCGCGCCTCGCCAGCGATGGCGGCCGCGTCGCCGCCGCCTGGTTCACCGCCGCCGACAACGATCCGCGCGTCCTCGCCTCCTTCTCGCCCGACGCCGGCACGCGTTTCCTGATGCCCCTCCGCCTCGACCGCGGCAAACCCGTCGGCCGCGTCGACACGCTCATCCTGCGCGACGGTGCGCTCCTCGTCACGTGGCTCGAAACCGATGGCAGCCTCTGGCTCCGCCGCGTCACTCCCGACTTCTCCCTCGATGAACCCATCGCCCTCGCTCCCGCCGGCACCGTATCCACCAAAACAAACCCCCGCCTCGCCCTCGTCCACGACTTCGCCGGTGGCAACTCGTCCGTGCAATTCCTCGCCACCTTCGCCACCGACTCCGCGCTCCGCACTCTCCTCGTCACCGTCCCCGAAGGCGACCTCCTGATCGCGAAGGCCAGCTGCGATTGCGCCGCCCCTCCCGAGCAACTCGTCGGCCACGGCTTCCGCGGCGCCGTCGCCGCGCTCTCGCCCGACCGCGGTACCGTCCACATCGTCCACGACGAAATTCCTGGACTCCTCTTTGCTGGCACGCACGAGTTTCACGCCGACGCCCCGACCATCGGCTCCGTCCCACTCGGCCGCCGCCTCTTCGGTCGCATCGAGCAGCGCGCCGGTCAATGGTGGCTCTTCGACGTCCGTCTCGCCCAGTGATTGAACGGATCGGCGGTTTCCCAAGCGCCGACAGCCCCCTTGACGACTCTGTCATAATCCCCCCGTCTCCTGTCCCAACTGCCTCCAACGCCTCCTCATGCCACGCCGCCATCCGTTCACCGCCTTCCTCCACCGCCTCATCGCGGTCGGTGGTGCCGTGCTGGTGTTGGCGCTCACCGTCTTCGCCGCCAGCCCCGCGCTGCACGAACACCTCCACGACGCGACGCACACCCATCACGACGAATCCTGCCCGATCGTCCTCTTCGCCAGCAGTGCCGACGCCCCGCCCGCCCCTCTCTCGGCCCCCATTCCGCCACTCGCCACCCGCCTGCTTGCGCCGAGCATCGCCCGCGAAATTTTCCTGTCCCCCCCGCGCTACCTCCGTCAACCAGAACGCGGCCCGCCGTCGAGTCTGTTCAGTTGAATTCGTCTCCGCCGCGCCTGCGCGCGCGGTGTTGCCTGCTTGAGCGCATTCCGCCGTCGCGGATGCCCCATCACCGTTCGTTCAACCTAGACTCACCATGTCCATTTCATTTTTTCGTCCGTCTCTTCGTCTCTTTGTTTCTCCGTCTCTCCTTCTCCTCTTTTCCGCTGCCGCATTCGCGCCGCACGCCCGCGCCCAAACCGCCCCGCCACCACCGCCCACCCATTCGCACACTCCCGCCGCTTCCTCCCACTCTGCGGGCATCGTCGCCCTCGACCAGTTCGTCACTTCAGCCGCCCCCTTTGAGCGCAACCAAGTCGATCTCGCCCAAGCTACGACGGTACTGAGCGGCCTCTCCCTGCGTCTTAAACAACAGGCTTCCCTCGGCGATACCCTCGGCTCCGAAACCGGCATTCACGCCACCTCGTTCGGTCCCGGTGCCAGCCGCCCGATCGTTCGCGGTCTCGGCGGTGATCGCATCCGCCTCCTCGAAAACAGCGTCGGCACCCTCGACGCCTCCGTCACCAGCCCCGATCACGCCGTCAGCGTCGAACCGTTACTCGTCGAACGCATCGAGATCGTCCGCGGCCCCGCCTCGCTTCTCTACGGCAGCAACGCAGGCGGCGGTGTCGTCAACGTGATCACCCACCGCATCGAAACCGATCTCCCCACCGCGCCCATCCGCGGCTCGGTCGAAATTCGTCGCGGCTCTGCCGCCGACGAATGGGCCGGTGGTGGCGTAGTTGACTTCTCGATTCGTCCAGCCCCCGACCGCGCCGTCGTCTTCCACCTCGACGGCTTCCGCCGCACCACGGAAAATCTCCGCATCCCCGGCTTCGCCAAGAGCGCCCGCAGGCGCGCCGAAGAGACCGCCGAAGCCCGCGCGCACGGCGAGCCCGCCCCCGATTTCGCCCACGGCCTCCTGCCCAACAGCGCACTCACCACGCGCAATGGAGCCGCCGGAGTTTCCTATGTTTCCAAAACGTTCCACCTCGGCGTCAGCGCCAGCGGCCTCGATTCCGCCTACGGTGTCCCCGGCGACGCCCACGAACAAGCACCCGCCGCGACCTCGGCCACCGCCGCTGAAGCCGAGGGCATCCGCATTGATCTCCGCCAGCGCCGCACCGACGTTCAGGGCGAGTGGCACGGCCATGACGGTTTCGTGCGGGGCGTGAGCTTCAAATTCGGTCACGGCCGCTATCGCCACGCGGAAATTGAGCCCGACGGCGCCATCGGCACCACGTTCACCCACCGCGGCCACGACGCCCGCCTCGAACTCCTCCATGGCACCACGCAACCTTGGACCGGTGCGCTCGGCCTGCAAAATTCCCGCAGCGATTTCGCCGCCGTCGGCGACGAAGCGTTTCTCCCGCCGTCGCGCACCGACACCACCGCCCTCTTCGCCTTCGAAGAACTCGCCGCAGGTCCGATCTCGTGGCAATTCGGCGGCCGCGTCGAACGCACCAAACTCGCCGCCACCGGTCACTCCGCCCGCCGCGACGATGAATTCAGCGGCTCCGCCGGCGGAGTCTGGAAACTCTCACCCGACTACGCGCTCGCGTTCTCCGTCACCCACACTGGCCGCCCCCCCAACGCTCAGGAACTCTACGCCGACGGCGCGCACGCCGGCACCCAGAGCTTCGAACTCGGCGACCCCAAGCTCCACGCCGAACGCTCCCTCAGCGCCGAACTCAGCCTGCGCCGCCGCACCGGCCTCGTCACCGGCGCCGTCACCGCGTTCACGAATCGGTTTAATGGTTACATCTTTGAGCAACCCACCGGCCTCGTCGCCGCCGAAGTCGGCGGTCAGTTCCGTTTTCTCTCCCCCGCCGATCCCGCCGTCGCCGCGGCCGACGAAACCCTGCCCGTCTACCGCTACATTCAGCGCGACGCCCGTTTCTGGGGCCTCGAAGTCGAAACCCTCTGGCACCTCCACGACCGCCCCAATTGGCAGCTCGACTTACGCCTCGCCGCCGATTTCACCCGGGCTCGCGAAGGCGCCCGCGACCTCCCGCGCATTCCCGCCGCGCGTACCGGCGTCGGTCTTTTCTGGAGCACGACCGCGTGGAGCGCCGGCGTCGAAAGCCAGTTTTACTCCGCGCAAAATCGCGTCGCGCCCAACGAATCGCCGTCTGCCCGCTACGCCCTCGTGAGCGCTCACGTCAGCCGCACGGCCGAATTTGGCCACCTGCGCACCGAGATCTTCGTCCGCGGCACCAACCTTTCCAACGCCGAAGCGCGCCCGCACCCGTCGTTCGTGAAAGACCTCGCGCCCCTCGCCGGCCGCGGCGTCGTCGCCGGCCTGCGCCTCTCCTTCTGACCGCGGTCGCCCACGTTACTCTGGGGAGGGCCGGCCCTCCCCACCGTGTGTGGCGACGCCGTCTTCACCAGCAGTCACCAAAAACGCAGCTGGCTTTACTCGGCGACGAAAGCCGAGCGCATCTGCGTGCCTTGCTCTTGCCGACGGGTGAAGCAAACGACGTTCGGCCAACCGTGAACCGCTCGAAGTCAGAGAGCGCGCGCCGGGTCGGGGACAACCGGTCGCTTCACGGCCACGTGCCCAACGGCCCCGCGGCTTTCCAGCCGTCGCGTTGCCCGCCGTGGACGCTGCCCCACCGAAAACAGCGAGGAAGCACTTTTTCGCTCTCCTGGTTCTCTTAAACTTTAACTCACCTCGCCCGCTACTCCGCTCCCGCCGCGATCCCGCGCACCACCTCCTGCGCCGCCACGAGCCCAAACGCCCCGGTCACAAACACCGCCGCGCCAAACCCGCTCGCGCAATCCATCGCCAAATTTGACCCCGGCTCCGGTTTCGCCGCGCACGTCCCGTCCGCCCACGGAAACACCGGTGCCTCGCTCGACCAAACGCAGCGCACACCCCAGTGCATTTTCCCGTTTTGCTCCCCGTGGGGAAACCCATGGTCGCGCCGCAGTTTTTTCCGCACCTGCCGCAGCAGCTCGTCCGCATACGCGTCGCCCAAATCCCCCGCGCACACCTGCGTCGCATCCCGCTTTCCTCCTGCCGCCCCCACCGTGACCACCGGTAACCCACGCGCATGCGCCTCGCCGATGACGAGCGCCTTGTTCGACATCCGGTCGATCGCATCGACCACATAGGAAAACTTTTCCGCCAATAACCGCTCCGCCGAAGACGCCGTGAAAAACTCCGCCGCCGCCGTCACGCGGCACGCCGGATTGATCAGTCGTACGCGCTCCGCCAATACACTCACCTTCGTCCGCCCTACCGTACCGTCCAGCGCGGGGAGTTGCCGGTTCACATTCGTAACACACACGTCGTCGAGATCGACCAACGTCAACGCACCCACCCCGCTCCGCGCCAGCCCCTCGACCGTCCACGAACCTACGCCGCCCACGCCGACGACGCACACATGCGCCCCACGCAGCCGCGCCAGTCCCTCCCGGCCAAAAAGCCGCCCCACTCCGCTATACCGATCAAGATAGTCATCGCTCATTTTGGTGCAGCGGCCAAGTGACCGCCGCAGCGCGCCCGCGTCAAACCCGCAGCGCAAATCCACCGGTCCTCATAGCCCACCCGTTGCAGTATCGTCTGACACCCCGGGATAGGGCAGCAAGTTGAGTGACGCAGGAAAATTTCCGGAGCCTACGCCTCCCCACGCGCCATGGATTGGGTTCCATAATTTTCCGACCGCACCAATCTTTCTACCCAAACTCCCGCACCGACCCTGCGCGATCTGCCCACATTTTTACGCCACCGTCATCCCTCATTCCACGCTCCCACGCGCCTCCCGTGAATCGTCGGAACGATGGGGTCAGGAAAATCCGGAATCTCGCCCGTCGCCGTCGCACCCCATCGCCGCACCGGCGACTACGCGGGCTCACACCACAGCGCGTTTTCAACTCACTTCGCCTCGATCAACCGCTTGAGTTCCCCTTCGAGCTGGCCGGCATTCTGGTTGTTGCGCACAAACATCCCCTTCTTGTCGAAGAGCACGATCGCCGGCGCTTTGCCGACGTTCATCTTCGCCGCCCATCCGTTCTGCGCTTCCTTGCCGTCGAAATGCACGGGCCACGTGATTTTTTGGTCCTTGATAAATTTCATCACCTTCTCGCGATCCACTTCTTTGTCGAACGAAACACCGATGATCTCGACCGTCTTCTTGTTAAACGACCGAGCCTGCATGACTTGGTCGATCATCGTGACCGTGCCCGCACTGGTGCCGCTCCAGATCACGAGCGCGACGACCTTGCCGCGAAGCACCGCGAGATCCACCGGTTTGCCGTCCAGCGCCGTGAACTTCAGCTCATACGGCACTTTCCTGATCTCGACCATGTTGAGTTCACTGCGTGCCATGTCCGCCACACCTTTGTCGGCGTGCTTCAAAAGCTTGGTCAAATGCGCCTCGCCTGTGGCCGGACTCACTGCGCGCGTGAGAATTTCCACATACGAACTCTCGCGGTCCTTCAGAAACCGCCGCCCACCCGGCATCGCGTCCAGCGCGTCAAGCTTCTCCCGCAGCGGCGCGACCGCATCCCGCGAGGGCGTATCGCGAAACTCAAAATCTGTCGCGGCGATATCCAGCGCCACCATCGCCGCCATCGCATCTTTCGTCAGACCTTCTTTGTAGCGCTGATTCGTCACCTCATATTTGAGCTGCGTCACATACGCCGTACGATATGCCGCGAGCTTCTTGTCCCGGATGGAGTCACCGAAAAAGGCAAGGTCCTTGATCACGTTGTTCGCCCGCCAGTGCGTCGGATACTTGGTGAGAAAATCGAGGCCGGCCGCGATCACTTGCGTGAATCGCTCTTGGGACAACTTGGCCGCCTTGTCGCTGTAGAGCTTAACAAACGCCTCGCCCGCCAAATCCGCCGGCGATTTTTCCGGGGCCTTCGCAGCCTTGGCTGCAGGTGCCTGCGCGCACACCGCGCCAGCGAGGGAGATTACAGTCAACAGGGCAACAATGACGGGGCGTAGTTTCATGGAGAAGACAGCCATTCGGTTATAGGGGAGACCCCGACCCTAGTTCACCCGCGCTCCTGCGCAAGCGACAATCCTCCTCCCCGATCGATGCGCCCGCCGTCCCTGTGAGAATGATCCGCTGCTCCTCGCCGGACTGCTGTCGTCTGGCTGCTGGACGTTTGCCCCGCCCTCGCAGATGTTACTGAGACGTGATCGATCACTCCAAAGACGAACTCCTCTCCTTCAGTCCGGGCCACCCCGACTATCGTTACAAACTCTGGGTCCGTGTCGTCACACCCGATAGCGTCTGGTATCACGTTTTCTGGCGGCGCATCGCCCTCGCCCTCGCCCTCCTCACCCTCGCAGGCTGGCTCAGCGCCGCCGCCGGCGTCTGGGCCTTTGTAAAACTGCAGCGCGGCTACACTGAAGCTCGCTACATCGACCTCGTCTTCTATCCGTGGCGCCAAGAGGACTACCGCACCGGACTCGGCCAACATTACCTCAAGACCGGCCGCGCGGCCCTCGAGAAAAAAAACTACCGCGAAGGTTACCGTCTCCTTCAAGCCGGCCTCACTCGCGTGCCCAACGACGTCCCCAGCCGCCGCCTGCTCGCCTACACGCAGGTCCACTTCGGCCGCGCCGACCTCGCTCTGAAGACCTTGGCCGAAGGCGCCGAACTCGCCAGCGCCGATCTCGACTATCTCAAGCTGCTCTTCGCCCTGCTGCTCGAAATCCACGAAGACGAACGCCTCATTTTCCTCGCGAAGAAACTGCTTCCGCCCGAGCCGGACTCGGTGCTCACCCATCAATTCATCGCGCTCCAAGCCGCCACCGCTCACTTCGAACGGGGCCGCTACGACGAAACCGAACGCATCGTGGGCGAGTGGCGCCTCGGCAACTCCCTTGAGGGCGCCATCCTCCTCGCAAAATGCGATTGGGAACGCGGCTACACCGATCTCGCCATGCTCCGGCTCGAGCGCGAGGTCGCCCGCTTTCCCAAGCGCGACGAGCTCTACCTCCATCTCGTGCGCTACCACCGCTCGCTCGGCCACGCCGACGAAGCCCGCCGCTACGCCCTCCTGCGCCAGTTCAACACTCCCACCAGCCCCGGTCCCCGGATCGAGCTGCTCCACACCTACCGCTCCACCGACGACCTCGCTGCTGCGCAGCGCGAACTCACCACCTTCCTCGCTGATTTTTCCGCCGACCCCTCAGCGCTCATTTTGCTCGCGTGGTTCGCCGTCGACACCGTGCAACCCGCGCTCACCGCCCGCCTCACCTCCCTTGCGCACGAGCGGAGCTATCCGCTCAACGCCTTCAACCTCGCCCGCGTGCAAGCCCACCTCGCCGCCCAACACTACCAGGTCGCCCTCGACCTCGCACTTACCGCCCTGCGTGAAGAAAATGAGGATACGCCCCACCTCGCCTCCACCCTCAACGGTCTCCGCTGCCTGGCCCTTTACGGCCTCAAAGATTTTTCGCGTGCCGAGCTCATGCTCAATTCTTTCCTGGGTCACGCCAACCTCCGCGCCAGCGACGCGCTGCTCCTCGCGAAACAACTCCTCCTCGCCGGTGCGACCGCCTCCGCCCGTTCCGTGCTCGACCGCGCCAGTGTGCTCGATCCGCTCAACCAAGCCGCCCTCGGCGAACTCGTCCGCCTCGATGCCTCGCTCGGTAACCGCGAAAAACTCGCCGAAAACCTCCCCAAACTCCTGCGCCTAAGGAAACCTTCGCGTGCCGTCTTGGAGGAAACCCTGCTCCGCCTCGATCGGCCCGCCGATGCCCCGCTCCGCGACCAAATCCGAGCCGCCCTCACCCGCGCCAGCGCAACTCCCGCCCCCTAACATCTTTCTCTCTCCTCGCTCTCGTTCTCATTCTCGTTTTCGTTCGTCAGCTCACCCGTTCGAATCTGAGAGCACGAGTCAACGGAAAGCACGACCCGGCGCCCAGCGTCGAACACCGCCTCCGCCCAATCCGCCGCCCCGCGATCGCCCGTGCCACGCTCATGCGTCATGATGTAGAAGATGATATTGATCGCGAGGGGGTAGGCGACCTTCTCGGAATAATTCTTGAAATACTCGTGATCCTCACCCTCCCGCTCCCAACCGTCGCTGTCATCGGAGTTGTGCAATCCAACACCATAATCCGGCCTTGGGCGTCGAAGATCACGCGATGGTGAATCTGGGTGCCCGGAATCTTGATACCGATGCGGATGTTGGGCACCTGGGCTTTTCCCCTGATTTTAAAAACACTCCGGTAGAGAGCGTGCTCGATAGGCAATTCCTCGAAGTGTGATCCGGGCAGAATCGTCTGAAACATGCGCTCCACCTGCGCCCATTCCGACTCGCCCCAAAAATCCGTCATCAGAAGAAACCCGCCGTTCTGTCGGTAGGCGCGCAGCGCAACGATCTCCGCGTCCGTCAGCCCCATCGCACCAGGTGCGGAAGCGAAGAGAACCGGATTACTGCCGAGATCGCCATCTGTCGCGCGCAAGAGTCGGGCGTTCGGATCAACCTTCATCGAGGTCATTTGCTGCAGCCGATACGAAAGATTGAGATCGGCATCCGGGCAGTCGGTCGTCCAACCGCCCCGGGCCGCCGTCGCCGGCCGCGGCGCCGCATCATAACGCAACCGCGCAAACGTGAAAACGTCCCCGGTGAACCCCGCAGCATACGCCCACTCTAGGGTGCCCGTGCTCCGGGACGGAATCTCCCGCGCGGTCTTCGCTCCCGGCGGCACATGAATCTGGCCGCCGTCGTAAAAACCACCGCCCCCTCCGCGTTGGCCCCGCTGGGCATAGAGCCCACCGCCCACGACCAACCCCGCCACCAAGAGCAAAATCGGTCGAACCACTCGGCGCAGGGGCAACACCCGCATCGCGTCCCACGCCAAGCCCGCTCCGGAAACCCGCCGTAAGTCGAATGATCCTCGCTGCAGCTGCTTGAACCACGGTTGCATCCGCAGCGATACTGCTATTCGCGGCAATGGTTGCACAAAACTTTCGGCCCACGCCTGAGCAAGAAATATGCGGGCCCTGGGCCCTCTAAATATCGGGCTCTGTCCATTCCCCTGCGGAGCTCGGTGCACACGGCGAGAACACTTGCCACCAACGCGCACCGTCTACAGGCCCGCGAAGAGGGCCCCGGACGGTATTGGCCCCATTGGAAATAAAACGCCAAAGATCCACGGAGCAGAGAGGGCCTGCCCGGGAAGCGATGGTAGCACTTACCCGAGATAATTGACGGAAATCGGTGCCACCGGATCGCACTCGAGGGGCACCCAGATTGTCCGTTTAAATTTCGTCGGGCTAGTTTCACCCAAAAGCCCGACCCCGCCCCCCCCGCTCTGGGGCGGTGAACGGGCGCTGCGCGGAGACCAGCCCCACGGCCAGCAGCCGGTCGGACTCAGGTCTTCCCGAAACAATGCCACGCCATAAAATCGCTCAGGCGCCATAATCCCGGACAGACCTGATAGTTTTCTCCGGGACCTTCTGCTCAGAGCCGGATATTCGCGCCGAAGATGAGCGAGGGCGATAAGTCGTAGGCTTACGAGGGGCGGCCGCCTGCGAACTCGGACTGACGATCGTAGCCGTTGAGGAGGTTGTTCACGTCGAGGTAAACATCCATGCGCTTGGATATCTGATACAGCATCTTGAGGTCCACCTGCGTCCGCGCGACGCGGTAGAGCTGGCGCGACTCGATCGCGTTGTACGTGGCGAGGGAGCGTCCGCGATGGTTGGCGCTGAGCCGCAGCGGGACCTTGTTGCGGATGTAATCGATGCCCGCATTGGCCGTCATCGGATTGAAAACGGCGACCTTTCCGAGCGGATTCGGGACGAGCGAGATGGCGCTGCCGGCACCGTAGTTGCCCTCGGTAGCCATCCGGGTGTAGTTGGCTAACCCGCCGAAGCCGGCCCAGAATCCGGGCAGGAAAGTGAACTGCTGAGAGTAGTTTAGCTCGTAACCTTGGACCCGGGCGGACCCCCGTTGAATTGGGCGGTCAGGGCGAAGCCCGCAAAATCGCCGTCCAGGCCGTTGTCGGCCCCGGTCGGGACCGTGTTGCCGCCGGCGGTGTCGATAAACTCCCCGATATCCTTGCGAAAAACTCCCACGGAAATCGTGCCCGCGGCCTTGAAACAATTCTCGGCGGACAAGTCGTAGTTTTGCGCGATCTGCGGCTTCAGGCTCGGGTTGCTCGTGGAAACCGTCTGGTTGTCGTAATCGACGTTCGTCCGGGGGATGAGCTGGCCGACGCCGGGCCGGCCAATGTTCTTGGCGTAGCTGACTCGGGTGACGAGCTTGGGGTTCGGCGTGAATTTGAGATGCACGCCCGGGAGGACGTTGGTGTAGTTGCCGGTGCGTTCCTGACGGCCCGAAAACTCCTCTTTGTTCCGGCGGGTGATTTCGGCGTCGGTGAGCGTGCCCACAAACGCGGCGCGGCGGGCCCGCTCCGCCACCGTGATCACCCGCAACGCACCCTCGCCCGTCACCTCGGTCCGCTCTAGGCGGACGCCCGCGAGGATCGAGAGTTTCTGGATGTCCACGTTGCCCATGAGATCGGTGGCATCAATATTCCCCTTGAAGGTCTGGTCGCCGGTCAGGTGCGTCTGGATGTCGGACGCGATGTTTTGCCGGAACAGTTGCGGGGAGTTTTTCAACGCGTCGTCGAGCTTGGTGTTGGAGCGACCGGGAAACGCCGGGTGCGGGATACTCGGATACCGCGTTTTCGTAGTCGTGAATTCCACGTTCTCCACGAAGCCGAACTGCGCCCAGTTGTCGTCGTTGAGTCCATTCGCCGCGTTGACGCCTTGGAAGCCATCGGGGCCGACATAGGCACCGCTCCACGAGTTATTTTCGTTCTGCCGAAAGTGTTCGCACATTTTCAACCCGGTCTTCACGTGTGACGGAAACTCAGTCGCGAATTTTTTCTTCACATTGGGCGTGACGCCGCCCAATTCATCTCAGCCGGCGAGCCGGCCGATGCTGTAGGTGTTGCCGGGGTAGCTTTCGATCTTGGTGATGTCCGGGCCGGAAGTCTGCGTGAAGGTGGGGAAGTAGCGGTCGGCGCTCTTGTCGATCGCAAAGCCGATGTTGGGCACCGTGAGGATGAGACTGCGCTGGCCGGTAAAATTACTTTTCGGGACGGATCGGTAGCCGTCGTAGTCGATCTCAAGCAGCTTGTAGCGATGCACGCCGCCGAGCTGGTAGGTCGTCGTCTTGCCCTGCTTGTAGGCGGTGGAGGAGCGCATCGCGAGGTTGCTCACCGCCAACTGGCGGACCCGCGTGATGTTCTCGGTATAGCCCGGCAGGATACCGCCGGTGGCGGAGAGGTTGCCCGTCACCGGATCGCGCGTTGCCGCCACCTGGTTGGTCGCGAAGGTCGCGTAGCGGTCGCCCTGGTGCTCGATGTTTTTCGTGAGTGCCGTGTTGAAAAAGAAACGGACGGCATCACCCAATTTGTGGTCAAGCCGGAGCCCCCCGCCCTGCCGGCACTGCTCCTCGCGCGAATCGTTATACGCGACGGAGTAGGTGTAGCCCGGCGCAGCGGAACCGTTCGGCACCGCCTCGTGCAACTGCGTCACGACGTCCTGCAGATTGTAGATGCCGCGATAGCCGAGGTTGAGCGCGACGGCGAGCTTGCCGCCGAACACCTCCGAATAGGACAACTGGTAGTTGCGCGGCGAGCGCGTGGGGCGCGAGTCGAACGGCTGCCAGCTCCCGCCCAGCGTCCCGCGGATACGGCGCCCGGCCGCGCTGTCGAATCCGCTTTTGTTGACCATGTTCACTGCACCGCCGATTGAATCGCCCGCCATGTCGGGCGTGGGCGACTTCACGACTTCCATCCGCTCGATCGTCTCGGAGCTCACCGTCTGGAACGTGAACTCGCGGTTGCCGCCGACATTCGACGCATCGGGGAGCCGGTTGCCGTCCATCGTGATGCTCGTGAGATTCTGATTCACGCCGCGGATGCGGATGACACGCACGTCGCCGTCCTGGGTCTCGCCCTCGACTCCCGGCAGCCGCACGAGCAGCTCCGCGGGATTGCCCGCGAGGTCGCCGAACGTGTCGGTGGAGACGACGTTTTTGATGCCGCTCGACAAGCGCTGCAGCGTGATCGCGTGGGCGTTGCCTTCGCGCTTACCGGCAACGACGAACTGCCCCAGCTTGCAGATCTGCGAGGTCAGGCCCACGTCGTGGCGGTTGATTTTTCCCACCCCGACGATTGCCGGCATGATAACGGTGTCGAGGCCGGCGTAGGCCACAGCCTGGGTGACGCTGCCGGGCGCGACCTCCGGAAAACTGTAAACGCCCAGGCCATCCGTGATCGCCTCCTTCGTGGTGCCTTGGATCGTGACGGGCGCGCCTTCGAGGGCGCGGCCGGTCGCAGCGTTGGTGACGATACCAAGGACGCTCTCTTGGGCGCTGGCCGACAGCGCAACGAGTCCACAGAGCACGGCACCGGCGAAGACAGCGCGACGGAATATCGCTAGAAGGCGGGCGACGACGGAGGGTTGATTCAGTTCATTTATGGGAGCCTGGAGTTGTTGGGCTGACGATAATTTATTTTTCGGTCTCCCCGCGAAGGCATGAGCGCGATCTAGCCGGGGGGCTTCGTTTGATCGCGACGAGCGTGGTTCATCGAATTTGCGGCGGGGTCTGGGGCTGGAGCGTGGGGACGCCCGGGGTAGTTCAACAACCTCGCGACGTTGTCCGAATTTGTAAGAGCCGAGTGCGCGGCCAGTCAGACGCTCGCTCTCGGACGGTGCGAAATGAAAAGATTTCCCTTTCGGCCCACGCCGCGTCACTCCCATCCACAGATCGACGGTGCGCAGAATCCCTCAAACTCAGCGCCGCGATTCAATCCCCCCGCTCCGCATGAAAACCAATCGTCGCAGATTCCTCGCCACCGCCCTTGCTGGTGGTGCCGCCGCGGCCCTCCCGCTGTCGTCTCGCGCCGCCGCGGCGCGCAGCACCGACTCCGTCAAAGCCAAATATGCGAAGCTCGATGAAATCCTGAAACAGCCTGTGCTAAAGCGGCAGTTCTTCACCTCGCCCGTGATGATCGAGACGCTCGAGCTGCTCCGCTTGGGCAACAGCTTCCTCTGCCGCGTCCGCTCCAAGGATGGCGCCGAGGGCATTTCCGTCTCGAACAATTCGCAGCAGATCTCGCTCGCCGCGATCCAGGTGAACCGGCTGCAGCCGTTCTTCATCGGCAAGGACGCGCGCGATTTGGACAACTTGCTCGAGGAGGTTTACGTTTACCAAAGCAACTACAAGCTGCAGAGCCTCGCGCTCTGGGTTCCCCTCGCGACGATCGAGTTTGCCATCCTCGACATGCTTGGCCGCATCGCTAACAAACCCATGGGCCTCTTGATCGGCGACAAAATCCACAACCCTACCGTCTCCGTCTATCGCGCGAACGGCGAGCGCGATGTCACTGCAGAGGCGGTCATGGTGAACTTGAAAAAGCAGGTCGAGGAATCGCAAGCCAAGGCGCTCAAGATCAAGATCGGCGGCCGAATGAGCCATACCGAATTTCCGGCCGGGCGGTCAGAGAAATTGATCCCGATGGTGCGAAAGGCGTTTGGCGACAGGATGGTCTGCTACGCCGACTCGAACGGTTCCTATGGCGTCGAGGAAGGCATCAAGTTCGGCCAACTGCTCCAGGAATACAAATTCGCGTTCTACGAGGAGCCGGTGCCCTTTGACTGGTACGAGGAAACCAAGGCCGTGGCCGATGCGGTCGATATTCCGATGGCCGGCGGCGAACAGGAGGCGAGCATGCACGCCTTCCGCTGGCTGATCGCCAACGACGGCGTCGATATCGTGCAGCCCGACGTTTATTATTTTGGCGGAGTCATCCGCTCCATGAAGGTGGCCCGCATGGCCGCCGCGATGGGCAAGGTCACCACGCCACACATCTCAGGCGGACTCGGCTACCTCTATATGATCCACTTCGTGTCGGTCATTCCCAACGCCGGCGCGTATCACGAATTCAAGGGCCTCAGTCAGGCGATTCCCTTCGAGTGCAAGACTTCGAATCTCGGGACGACCGGCGGCTTCGTCACGGTTCCCACCGGTCCGGGCTCGGGCATCGAGATTGATCCAGCCTTCATCAAGAAACACGCGGTGGTGATGCGCGATCGCGGCCGGGCAGACGAATAACGCCAGCAATATTTTTCAACGCCGCGGGAATTTTCCCGCGTGCGTGCGATCAGCGCGGTCCGCTCGGGCGCGGTCGGCGGGCGCGTCGGTCGACTTCAGAAAAGTCGAAGGGCCGTACCGTGGCGCCCATTTGCGATGGTTGGGCCCGCTGCACCGAGCTTCGCCCTCAGACGGAAACAGGTGGCCGACGACCGTCCAGATTATTTGGACGGACGGCGGGTTTGCGCGCCTGCTGGTTGCTCGTCCGGGTCTTAACTTTTGCGCTGATCCCATTAGGGCCACGCCTTGAGGAAGGTTTCACGATCTTCACGAGCAAGCTGCAAAGCGGCACGGATTTCGACGGGCTTCAACCCCTGACTCGACGCGAGAGCAACGTCATCGAGCCAGACCTTCATTGAGCCCGCACCGTGATCGCTGGGCGCGTGGGCGGGTTCGTTCCCCTCCAGCGCATGAACGTAGAAACGATATCCACGAATGCGCAGGAAGGCCTTCCCGGGGGAAGGCACGCGGTAACGGAGAGCGGCACGCCAGCAGGCGGCGGCCCTCCGTTGCTGGAATTACTGACACGCTTCGCAGGTCTCGCCGTTGCGCATCGCCTCGATGCTGCAGGCGGTCTTTTCGGCGGCAGTGTAGGTTTTTTTACCTGCGGCCGTCGCGGCGTCGGCTTTCACTTGAGCGACGCTGTGCGTGCCACCGGTGTCGCCGCTGTTCTGGCCGCCGTCGGCACCTTCTTTGATCGCGCCGCGCGTTTCCTTCTTCACGGCGATCGTCGCTTTCTCGATGTTCGAGGCACCGAGGCTGCGGAGATAGTAAGTGGTTTTGAGACCGGCGTGCCACGCTTGCCGATACATGTGGCTCAGGGTCTTTTGATCGGGCGTCTTGATCCAGAGATTCACGGACTGACTTTGGTCGATCCACTTCTGGCGGCGCGCGGCGGCGGCGATGATCCACTTGGGGTCGATGTCGAAGGCCGTCATGTAACGGGCCTTCAAATCGGCAGGCATACGGTCGATGTCCATGACCTCGCCGTCGAAATACTTCAGGTTGTCGATCATCTCCTGGTCCCAGAGCCCGCGGGCCTTGAGGTCCTTCACGAGGAATGGATTCAAGACGATGAACTCGCCGGAGAGGTTCGATTTGACGAAGAGGTTCTTGTAGGTGGGCTCGATGCAAGGACTCGTGGCCGTGATGTTCGAGATCGTCGCGGTGGGCGCGATGGCGAGCACGTTGCTGTTGCGCATGCCGTGCTGCGCGATCTTGGCGCGGACCGGTGCCCAATCCATGCGGCCGCCGCGGGGCACATCGACTTTCACGCCGCGCTCCTGCTCAAGGAGGTCGACGGTGTCCTGCGGGAGGAGACCGCGATCCCACTTCGAACCTTTGTATGTGGAGTAGGTGCCGCGCTCAGCTGCGATGTCGGAAGAGGCTTCGTAGGCGTAGTAGGCGATGGCCTCCATGGCCTCGTCGTTGAACTCCACGGCGGCTTCGGAGGCGAAGGGTGTGCCCTTCATATAAAGAGCGTGCGCGAGGCCCATCACGCCGAGGCCGATGGGGCGGTGGCGGAGGTTGGAGCGCTTGGCGGCCTCGGTCGGGTAGAAATTAATGTCGATCACGTTGTCGAGCGCGCGGACGGCCATGCCGATGGTCTCGCGGAGCTTGGCGTGGTCGAGGGAGCCGTCGGACTTCAGATGGGAATCGAGGATGACGGAGCCCAGATTGCAGACGGCCGTCTCGTCGTTGCTCGTGTTGAGGGTAATCTCGGTGCAGAGATTCGACGAGTGGATGACGCCGCAGTGATCCTGCGGAGAACGGATATTGCAGGCGTCCTTGAAGGTGATCCACGGGTGACCGGTCTCGAAGAGCATCGAGAGCATTTTCTTCCAGAGCTCGAGGGCCTCGATTTTCTGACCCTGGATCTTGCCCTGCTCGGCGAGCGCCTCGTATTCGACATAGCGTTTTTCGAAGGCTCGGCCGTAGAGGTCGTGTAGATCCTTCACTTCATTGGAGCGAAAGAGCGTCCACGTGCTGCGGGCCTCCATGCGCTTCATGAAGAGATCGGGAATCCAATTCGCCGTGTTCATATCGTGCGTGCGGCGAGAATCGCGCGTACCACCTC
>SYGN01000037.1 GCA_005799525.1 Opitutaceae bacterium
AGCGCCAGCGAGTGGTGATCCGTCCACTCGCTGGCGCTCGCGGCTACCGAAAAGTCAAGAGTTCAAAGGACGTTGGTATTGGACACTTGATCGTCGACCGCGGTGGCGGTGCGGCCGAGAGTCCAAAAGATGTGGGTGATGTCACGGTTGAGCTCAGCGGAGACATTGAACGTGAAGTGAAGCTTGCCCTCGCAGAGTCGGAGGAGGGCGTTATATTGTTATGTGTCGCGGCGCTGCGGCCCGAGACTTGGGTACTTGCTAGCCACGCCAGCCGTTCGCGCAGATTATGGCGCGCCCGGCACGCGGTGGATCGTGCCCGTGAGCACGCGGCTCACTTCTGTGCCGGTGGCGTCGCGCAGGCGGCAGGTGATTTCGACGACGTGCGCGGGCGCGAGTTTCGGAATCGTGAGGCGGATTTTGCGCGGGTCGGCGAGGACCTCGGCGCGGGTGACGGGCAGTGCATGCTCGTTGACGCGTGGGCTGCCGTAGTTGGCGCTGCGTTTGAGGTCCCAGACTTTCACAGCGTAGCGCGTGGCGTCGGTGGCAGTGGCGATGGATCGCGGTTCGCTGAAGGTGAGTTCGATGCCGCCGTGGATAACGTGCCACGCGGTGGGTAGGGCGGCAGGTCTGCCCGTGGGACGCACGCGATAGAAGCCGCCCTCCTGCTCCGTTTGCGAGGTGGCCCACGCGGAGAGGCCGGCGAGGTAGAGCTGACCGTTGGTGGGATGCACGCGACCGCGCATGATGCCGGTGGGGAAATCGGGAATCGGCAGGCGGCAGAGCGCGCCTTGAGCGGAGTCGCCGGTGCCGTCGGCGAGGACGATTTCGATGCGGCCCTGGCCGTAGGAGAGGTTGAGCAGCGCGCCGTTGAGAGGGCCCCAACGCTCGCTGTTGATCCAGAGCAGCTCGGCGGGCGAACGGTCGATGGCTTTGTCCACCCAGAGGAGCGGCGGCGCCATCGCGGTGTCGGCGGTGTCGGCGGGTGCTCCCCCGCTCCACATGTTACCGAAAAATTTCGGCGAGGTGATTCGGTTGATACGGTTCATCGGCATCCAGTGCCCTTCCTGATCGGTCACGAAAAACGAGCCATCGGGGTTGAGGCACACCCCGTTGGCAGCGCGGAAACCGTTCGCGAGAATTTCGGTCGTGGCGCCGTCGGCGGAAATCTTGAGCAAGGTGCCGTGCTGGGGGACGAGTGCGGTGCGGGCGTGGCGGGCGCTTTTTGCATAGTAGAAATTTCCGGCGGCGTCGGTCTGCAGGCCCATCGCGAATTCGTGGAAATGATCGGTGACCTGGTGGTCGCTGTTGACGCTTTCGTAGAAGTCGGTCTCGCCGTCGCCGTTGAGGTCGCGCAGGACGACGAGCTGATCGCGGCAGGTGACGAAAATCTCGCCGCCCCGGAGTTTGATGCCGAGCGGTTGAAACAAGCCCGAGGCGATGCGGCGCCACGTGACGGCGGCGGCGTCGGGCGTATCGATGCCGTCGATGCGCCACACGTCGCCGTCCCAGGTGCAGAGGAGCGCGGCCTTGCCGTCGGGCGTGAAGTCGAGGCCGCTCGGGCGGATGCGGGCGCGCCAGGGATTCGACTGCGGCAGGGTGAAGCGTTCCCAAGACAACGCGCCCTGCGCGGCGCTGCGCACGATGGGTGTTTCGATTTTTTCGGTCCAGCGGGCGGGGCTGCCGCGGGTGAACGCCGCGAGATCGCGCAGTGGGGCGGCGCGGCTCGCGAGAGCGTTGAGGGTCGCGGCGTCGGTGCCGGATTTTGCGAGGTGCACGGCGAGGCGGAGCGGCGTGGCCGAGGCGGGGATACGGAGCGTGATGAAGCGCTCATCGGCTGCGGTGGTGACGGCGCGTGAGCCAGAGACGGCGACGGCAGTGCCGGTGTTGGCGACGCGCAGGAGAAGATCACGGGAGGATTTTCCGACATTGAGCGTGCGGACGAAGACGGGTTGGCCAGCGAGCGTCTCGAGGTCGTGGCTCTCGAGCACGGCGGCCTCGCCGACAGTATAGGAAATCACGGCGCGCTCCCCCTGGCGGTAGAGCCCGCGGTAGCGCAACCAGGCGCGCGGGAGCGGGCCGAAGCGACGTCCGTCAGCACCGATCACGCGCGCATCGTCGAAGGTGCCGGTGGCGGGATTGGCCCAGCCGGGACCGTCGCCGGTTTCGAATTGCGGATCGCCGACGGTGCGCGGGTGGACGACGTGGCGGCTGTTGAAGTTGATACCCTCCCAGTCGATGAAGCCCTCGCCCGTCCACGCGCCGGCGACGCGCAAGGTGTCGTGTTCGAACACGAGCCACGCTTTGCCCGCCGAGATTCCGCCTGCGCCGGAGTCGAGGCGTACGGCGATGCCCTTGTACGCGAGATTGGCGTTGAGCGTGATCGTATCGAGAGCGTTGCCGGGCAGCTTCGCCGCGGCCGCGCGGCGTGCGTCGTCAGCGAGTTCGAAGGTACCGATGAGGAACGGGCCGTAATCCATCTCGCGCCACGGTTCGCGCTTCGTCGCGGCGGGGCCGGTGGTGTCGCCCTTCGGCAGGCCGGCAAGATAGGCGTCGGTGACGGGGACGTACTGCGAAGGGTTGCGGCCGGCTAGGAAGGTTTCGCGAATGTAGTGGAGAACGTCGTACTTTTCGCGCGGCACGAGCTGCGGCTGCGGTGCCATGAGCCGCCAGCCGCGTGTGAGCGTCGCATACATCGTGAGCGGATCGCTGCCGTGGGCGAATGGGCCCTCGGCGAAACGCAACGCGTGGGGGATCGAGCCGGCGAGGTTGAGATCGCCGTGGCAGGAGTGGCAGACGAGTTGGTAGATTTTTTCCCCGCGGGCGAGTGAGGCCTTGTTCCAACCGCGGATCAGATCTGCGTGATCGAGCGAGCGCTCGTAGTCGGGGAGGGCGGATTCGGGGAGCAGCGGCCCGCCGGGCGGGAGCGTGGCGTCTTGCGCGGCAGTGAGGTGGGCGGCACCGGTGAGACCGCAGGCGAAGGCAAAACCAAGGGCGGCGCGGCGGATATTTTTCATGGGGAGCATCGCAACACGAAAACCGACCGTTGGGTTGTTCGAGTCACGAAAAAAGGCGGGTATTTTTTATTCTTCATGGGTCAATAATCCGAACCTTGCTTCGGTTAGCGACGAGGAGGGAGCGCGTTTTCTGCATCAAGGCTACGCTGGCGCGCTCGGTAGCTGAACACGAGTTCTCGGGGAAACATGATCGTGAACAGCCAAGGCACAACCAAGGCACAGGTGCCCAGACCGAGGAGAATGAGGGCTTTCATGCCCTCGAGCCAAAACCCGATCCCCGCCAGCAAAAGGCCGAGCGAGGGGAAATAAGCTACGGGCACACGTGAGCCGGCCGCTAGGGCGATGGCGAGCACGATGGAGAAACCGGCGACGATGGGTGGATAGACGCCGAGGACCAAGCCGGTGACGAAGGCGAACGGCGCGTGCGCGGAGTCCTCTTCCTTGCAGACGAAGGTCTGGAGGCCGACAGCGATGACCATGACCGCGCCCTCGGTGCCGAGGATGCTGTAGCGCATGTAGCCCGCGACGCCGGGAGCGTGTGTGAGGGCTTGGATCAGCAACCAGCCACCGAGCGCGGCGCGGCCGAGGTCGATCCAATGTAGGCCGAGGGCTAAAATTGACGACCGGTGTCCGCCCCAATCGCGCGAGATTTCACAGAAGCGGATTTTGTTGCCGTGAAAAAGCCCGATGGGAACGAGGAGGAGGCAAAGGGCGGGCGCAAACGTGAGCCAGTCAATGATCATGCGGAGTGGAAAGAGGGCGGAACGAGCGGTGGTCAGAGCGATAGAAAACGGGCGGGCTGGCAGCGTGAGGAGCTTCCCGCAAGGAGCGAGGAAGATGTTTTTTGGGCGCCTTTACCGAGCGCAAACGGGTGACCGTTCGGGAGGGGTGTTTTACCTGCCAAACAAAGGGTGGGTGCTCGGCAAGGCGCTTTCCTCGCCGGATGCGGGTGCGTCAAGGTTTCGGGAGGGGCGGGGCTGACGGAGTGATGGCCGGGTGCTCGAGCGGTGGTGTGGGTGGCGGGGCGGTTTCAGGGGGAGCGAGGGAGCGGAGGAAATTAGTCGGGCTCGCGAAGAAGGACCAATCCGGTTTATCGAGTGTACCGCTGAGCTTCACTTCAAAAATATTTGAGAAGGGCGTGAGCACGGCGCCCACGACGCTCTTGAGCAGGCTTTGGCTTTCCTGAAACGGAAAGACCTTGGCCTTGAAGTCGAGTTCCCGGCGGTCGAGGGCGAAGTTGCCGTGGGCTTCGATGGCTGAATTGGCTCCGCGGAGAGTGAGATCGGGGAAGGTGAGTTTGGCTCCGTCGATTTGGAAGGTGGTGCGGGCGGTGTTAAAGCGGAGCGCGGTGAATGTGAAGAGCTCCGAGAGGAGGCCGAGGAGTTGCACTTCGCCGAGGCCAGCGCCCTGCAAGGTGGCCTGACCGGCGCCGTGGTAGCTGAGGAGGTCATGGTAACTGCCTTCCGCGGCGGCGCTGAGGTCGAGGCGCACGTGGGCTTTTTCTTGCATGAATTTTCCCGGGGGCGGGGCGGGCAGGCCTTTTTTTTGTGCGTCGAAGGCTTGCAACGTGGCGACCGCACGACTGAGGCCGCCGTCCTTCAGCGTGTAGTCAAAACGGATACGGCGAGCGGTGCCCTGTCCGAAGATTTTCGCGTTCCCGGTGAGCGTGCCTTCGGCGAAGCGGGCCTGCATGCTCGTCAGGTCGATGTCGTTATCCCGGGTGGTGGCGGTGAACACGAGGTCCTCGAGGGGGAAGTCTTGGAAACGAAACGCTCCGGTCGTGCGGCCCGAGATCTGAAACGTCGTGTGGACGCCGCCGGGGGCGGCGGGGCCGTCGATTTTGCCGATGATCTTCAAGGCCGGCGGAGCGGACCATTTGAAGGGTGAAAAAATCGACTCGCCCAAGGGGCCCAGCATTGTGACGGCGACCGACGGGTCGAGCGAGGACGCGACATCAAAGCGGAGCGAACGTCGCTCCAGCGAGACGGGATCGCTGGTGTAGGAAAAGAAGCCTTGGGCGGTGCCAGTGGTGTGGGTGGCGAAAACTTCCGGGGCGTCGACGAAGCCCGGGCGAATGAAGAGGCGCGCACGCACGCGATCAAGGGCACCGCTGCGGATGACTGGTTTCGCGCTGTCCGCAAAAACGAATACGTTTGAAAGGCGGCCTTCGGCCCAGCGACCGGCGACCTCCACGCTGGCGGCGGGTGGGGCGACGGGAAATTCGAGTTGGCGGAAGAAATTGGGCCACCAGTCGCGAAACCAACCGGAGATCGCGAGCGGACGAAGGCTTCCTTCGAGGAGAAAGCGGTAGTCGAAGGTGACGAGATCCTGTGCGAACGTGCCGTGCGCAAAATTTTCGCCGATGCGGACCGCGACTTCGGACGCGTGGAAGTGGCGGCCATCGAAAGCGAAGACCGCGCGGCCTTCGTCCAGGAGGACGCGGTAAGCGTTGATGCCGTGGAAGGCGACGCGGGCGGAGAGGTGCTCAAATTTCCAGCCGGGGCCGAGGCGGGCCTCGCCGGCGGCGTGATCTAGGGTGGCAAAATCAAAATATTTCCGGACGTCGACGCGGATGCTTTCACCCAAGGGCTGGAGGATCGTGTTCGAGATCGTGCCATCGAAGCGCACGGTGGCGGTTTGCGTGGCGAGGTTGGCCTCGATTTGAAAGGCGAGCGGGGCCCCCATGAGGAGTCCGTGGACGGTGGCGGTGAGTTGCGGGAGAGGCCCGGGCGTGAGGTGGGCGACCACGGATCGTGCGGAGAAACCGGCGGCGGAAAGTGAATCGGCCGAGACGTCGAGCTCGCGGGGGAGGAACTGCAGACGGCTGGGCCGCAGCGTGCCTTGGACGAGGGCGTGCACCCGGAGCGCGTGGGCGCTGAAAGGGAGCGCGAGGGAATCGGCGGTGAGATCGAGCCGTGCGGTCACGGGGGCGTCGCCGAAGAGAGGAATCTTGGTGACGATGTGCAGCCCGTGGGCCTGCACGGGTTGGGGGATCGTGAGCTTCAGACCGCGGGCGAAGAGCGTGACGCGTGCGATGGCGATGCGCGATTCCGAGGGGGCGAGTTCGAGTTGCAGGGTGGGCTGGTCAAGTGCGGTGAGCTGGGCGGAGATGGCGACGAGCTGGCGGGAAATGGTGGGGTAATTGCGGGCGAGAAATTCGGCGATCGGCAGGGAGTCGGCGCGGGTGGGGTCGGGTGGCGGGAGGTGAATGGCACCGTGGGCGATGAGTGAAATGCCGGCGACGCGGCCGGAGAGTTGCGCGAGTTCGAGGGATTGCTCGTGCGGAACCAAGGTCATATCCAGATCCCGGAGGATTTCCTCGGCCCGGCCGCTGGGCGAGAGCATCGCGGGGATGGCGAGGGTCGCGCCGGAGAGGCGGAGTTCGCGGGGCTCAAATTGCCCGCGCGCGAGCGCCCACGGATCGAGGCGCACGTAAATGGCGCGGGCGGAGATGATGGGCTCAACGAAGGCGGGGAGGGAGAGCCGGGCGTTTTCGATCAAGACGCGACCGGTGGGGTCAAACGAGGTGCGACCGAAAGTCGCGCGGACGCCGGAGGCGGCGAGGCGCTCCTCGATTGAGCGGAGCAAAAAGGCGGGGACTTCCAGCTCCTGTTGGGTCGCGATGTAGGTTTGGGTGGCGAGCAAGCACGCGAGGAGCAGCCAGACGGACCACAGGGTGACGGAGAACGCGCACGCGCTGCCCCAGCGGGTGCCGATCCAGAGGTAGTTTAACGTGCGGCGCATGGGGGGGCGGCGGCAGGTGGACTGAAGTCGCCCTACTTGGGGGGCGCGCCGGGGTCGCGGGGGCCGTAGGTTAAGGTCCAGAGCGCATCGAGGAGGGTTTGTTCGATTTCGAAGACGGCCTCGAATTCCCTGGAGCCGGCGAGTTGCTGGGCGCCGCCGACGCGTTCGCTAAATAAAATTGTCCGTGTGCTCGTCTGCTCGCCGCCTGTGCCGCCCGGAAGCGATACGGTTGCTTCGAGTTTGTAGCTCCAGGGCCGGTCATCGCCGGCGACGGTCACGCGCTCGGTGAAGGTGTCTTGAACATATCGTTTGGCGCGCGGCGTGCGGAGCTGAGCGACGAGCACCTCGAGGGCGGATTTTTTTGCTACGGGCTCGGCGGTGAAGACGGTGGGCCAGGATTCGTTGGCGGCGAGCTTGTGGGTGTAGAGCGGGGCAGCGTCCGCTTGAGTAGAGGTGAGAGTGAGGGCCGTGATCGTCGCGGTGGGAGGGAGGGCGGGGAGTTGGCGTTCGCGCCAGTCGCGGGGGGTGAAGGAAAGTTCGCGGGCGAGGTCGAAGTCGACGGCGTAGATGGAGCCCTTGGGGTTGGTGAGCGGATCGAGCCGGGCGTAGAGAGCGCCTTGGGCGTCGGTGCCGAGTTGGAGCGTGACGGTGGAGGACGGGTTGAGTTTGGCGGGTTGGCCGTTCGGGGAAGGCGCACCGGCGCTGGCGAGGGTCAAAATCACTTCGCGCTCGGGGCGGTTGAAGCCCCATTTTTCCAAGTCGGCATTGGTGGGCGCGTCACTCATGAAACCGCCGGCATCTTTGGCGGCGAGGAGGCTGAGTTGTTCGAGCAAGCGTTGGACGACGGCGCGATCGGCCGGGAGCGTCTGTGGTCCGGATGCCGGGGCACCCCGGCGGACGATTTGCCAGGGGGCGTCGTCGGTGGTGGTGCCGGCGTCAATACGTTGCAGGGTGAGCGGCGGCTGGTTGGGGGCGGTGAGGGCAACGGCGGTGACGCTCGGGAGTTCGAATTCGAGGAGACGTTTTTCGCGGAGGCTGACTTGGGCGTTGCGCAGGATTTCGACGAGGGCCGAAGGCACGGCGATTGTGAAGAGGGCCGCGCGGCCCTCGAGCTGGGCGTAGTATTCGACGGACGCGGACAGGTCTGGCGGAAGGTGAGCGTTGAGGGTTGAGGGTGGAAGGTTCGGAGTCGGCGAGCCGGCCGGGGGAACGGGTTCGCCGAGGAGGAGGGTTTCGCGACGGTTGGTGCCCTCGAGGCTAATGCGGAGCGAGGGGGTGGTGGCGGGGAGAATCGCTGGCGGGGTGGCGGGGCTGAAGGATTTGACGCGGAGATTATTGAGGCCGGTGATCGCCAAATCGATGGCGGTTTTGCTGGCGCGCGCGTTGTTGATGATGGTGTCGAAGAGCCAGCGGTTATTCTCGCGGCGGATGCGGAGGCGCACGGCGCTCGATTGCACGAGGAGCCCGTGCGCTTCGTAGACGGGCACTGTGAGGAGGGTGTCGGCGCGGAGTTTGTCGAGGCCGAGCGAAAGGCTGTCAGCGAGACCACGGGCGACGACGTGGATGCGTTCGCCGTCGGGGGAAAGTACATACAAACGATTGCCGATATTGGTGGCGTCGCCGATGCGCAGCGTGGTTGAGCGTTGAGCGTTGAGCGTTGCGAGCGGGTCGCCGGACGCGAAGGAGACGGTGAGTTTGGGGCGGTCGAGGCCGTAGTCGGCGAGGGACATGCTGTTGCTCGCGAGATCCTTGGCGCTGAAGCTGGAAACGTTTTCGAGGAGCTGGAGCTCGTGAATGATGCTGCTGACGGCGTGGGGATTGGCGGGCCACTCGAGGGGTTTGGTGAGCCACCACGTGTCGCCGCGACGGGCGAGGGCGAACGAGCCGCCCGGGGCGGTGCTGGTGACTTCTAGGGTTCGGATGTCGGCGGCCTCGGGGCCGAGCACGCGGCTGCGGGCGTCGCGGGCGCGAGGCTCCGTCAGCCACAGGCGCTCGAGTTTGAAGATAAAAAAGAACAGCGCGACGTTCAGGAAGACGAGGACGAGAGTGACTTTGGTGCGCATGGCGGTCGGAAAAGTTGAGAGCTGAGAGTTGAGTGCCGGAATGGACGCAGCGAGGGGGCGGGTGTGGTTTTCTTCTCTCAACACTCCACGTTTAACTGCGGCGTTTACCGCCGCCTCGCCCAATAGACCGCGAGGCCGAGGAGGGCGGCGAGGCCGGGGAGGACGAAGAGGAGGGCGTAGCGAAGTTTCAAGAACACCTCTGCGCTGAGGGAGAGCTGGAAGCGCTCGATGGGGCGGGCGGGGACGTTGAGCTGGGTGTCGCGGTCGACGGTCCAATTCACGGCGTTGAGGAAAATATTCAGATTGCCGGCGTTGACGATGCGGTTGTTCACGGGGAGATCGCCGCTGCCGAACGCGACGAGGCGACCGCCGCGGACGCTGAACGGCAGGTTGTCGCGGACGGCGAGACGCTCGGAGGCAACGATGACGCCGAGGCGGTTGGCGGGGTCCATGCCGGGGAGGGGACTGATGTCGATGCCGCGGTTGAAGCGGGGGAGTTGGCTTAGGTCGCGGTAGCTGACCTCGCCCCACGCCGACGTCGAGGTGGCGGCAACGGTCACGGTGTTGAGGCTGGTGCCAGTGGTGCGACCGGGGTCGGGGCGCACGGTGCGGGTGCGGCCGAGCAGGAGTTTAAATTGATAATTGATGAGCGTCTGGGTGATGGGGTGGGTCTTGTCGAAGGCGAGAATGACCAGCTCGCCGCTGTCGCTGACGTTCTCGGGGCCGGTGTCGAACACGAGGTCGTCGTCGACGAGGACGCCCCAGTCGAGCAAGAGGTCTTCGAGGCCGTGGGCGTAGCCGGGAGCGAGGAAGAGGAGGAGCCGGCCGGCCTGGGCCCGGAGGTATTCACGGAGGAGTTCCTGCTCGGCGGGGGTGTAGCGGCTTTGCGGTGCGACTGCGATGAGGAGAGCGGCATCGGCGGGGATCTTGCGGCTGACCGCGAGGTCGAGGCCGTCGACTTCGAAGTTCCGCACGCGGAGTTGATCGCGCGCGACGGTGAGGCCGCGGTTGCCGTCGGGTTCATCGGGTCGGAGTTCGCTGTGGCCGGCGAGGAAGTAGATTTTCTTGCGGGCGAGACTGGACACATCGAGGAGGGCGGCGGTGATGGCCTGTTCGCCGAGGAAGGCGGCGCGCTGCTTGTCCTTGTAGCGGTAGAGTTCGGCGAGGGGTACGGCGCGGCGGTTTTCGCCGCAGACGAGTAGGACCACGTCAGACTGTTCGAGGCCGAGGGCTTCGGCTTCGCGGCGGTTTTGATAAACGTCGAGGTATTTGACGGTGATCTTTCCGGCGGGATAGGCGTCGCTGGCGTTGGCGTATTCGCGCAGCAGGCCACGGACCTGAGTGTTCTCATGGTCGTCCCCGACGGTGGCGACGATTTGCACGGGCCGTTCGAGTTGCCGGAGGTAGGAGAGGGTCTCGGGCGAGAGGGAGAAACTGCGATGTTGGGTGAGGTCGCGGCGCCAGTGGAGGTTGCGGGCGAGGTAGTTTAGGCCGCCGAAGAGCGTGAGGAAGAGCACGGCCTGCAGCACGAGATTGATGGTGCGGATCCAGCGGGCGGTACGGAAGCTGTCGGGGGAGGACAAGGCGGAGCGGAGTTAGCTGAGAGCTGGGAGTAGAGCGTTGAGCGTCAGGCGTTGGCAATCGGTGGGCATGGAGTGCTGTGGCGGGTATGATTGGGTGCGGTCTCTCAACACTCAACTCTCCGCTTTCAACTTATGAATGCAGCAGTTTGGCTTCGACTCCGAGGATGCTGAAGATGAGAGCGAGGACGGTGCCGCTGAAATAGAACAGTATCTGGCGGGCGTCGATGACTCCGCGGGTGAAGTCTTCGTAGTGGGAGAAAATCTGGGCGTAATCTACGGCGGATTTGACCGGGGCGAAAATATCGCGGTTGAGCCACGTGGCATCGGCGAGAAAACGGACCCCGACGATCAAACCGGCGAGCATCGCGAAGCAGAGGATACCGGCGACGGATTGGTTGCGGGAAAGGGAGCTGGCGAAGACGCCGACGGCAATGAATAGCAGGCCGGATACGGCGACGAAGAGGTAGCCACCGAGTAAGGGGCCCGGGTCGAGAAAGCGGGAGTCGCCGGCGAATTTTTTCAGGATGTAGAAAAATCCGCCGGTTGATGCCCAGAGCGAAACGTACAGGAGGTAGGCAGCGGAGTATTTGGCGAGGACGACTTCTGTGGTCGTAATGGGAGTGGTGAGGAGGGTTTCAATCGTCCCCAGGCGGCGTTCTTCCGCGAGGCACTTCATCGTGAGGAGCGGGACGATAAAGAGGACAGGGAACCAGAAAATGGAAAAGAAAACGTGGGCGGGTGAGGTGTCCTGCGGGGTCTTGCTGTAGCTTTCAAGGATGCCGGTGAACATGAAACCCATGACGCCGAGAAACATGACGGCCGCGATGTAAGTACTCGGGTTGACGAGCAACATGCGGACTTCGTGACTGAGGAGAGTGAGATAGTGTTTCACGAGGAAATGACCAATGACCAATGACTAATGTTTAATGACTAATGGCGGAGGCGCGCGGTTGGGCGGGCGACCGCGTGCGAAGGCGCCCGGCCAGAACGTGAGGGACGGTTGAGAATTGAATGCGAGCGATGATCATTGGTCACTAGACATGGAGACTTCGGTCATTTCGCCGCGGACTTGGGCGCGGCGACGGCATCCCAACTGCGGCGAGTAGCGGCGAGAAAAACGTCTTCGAGGGTCGAGTGCACGCGGCTGAGTGAGCGCACGCGCAAGTTTTGCGCGAGGAGGGCGCGCAGGAGAGGTTCGCCGAGTTCGTCCACGCGGTCGGTGGAGAGACTGACCGAGCGGAAGCCGGCGGCGTCGGGTTCGGTCTGCGCGGTGACTGTGAGGGTCGGTTCGACGACGGCGAGGTGAGCCGGTAGCGACGTGAGATCGCCCGCCACTTCGAGTTGGTAGTGGGAGCCACCGAGGACTTCGCGGCGGAGATCAGTTGGCGTGCCTTGGGCGACGACGCGGCCTTGGTTGATGATCAGGACGCGGTCGCAGGTCATTTCGATCTCGGGGAGGATATGCGAGGAGATGATGACGGTCATGCGGCCGCGGAGGCTGGCGATGAGATCGCGGACGATGAGGATTTGATGCGGATCGAGGCCGATGGTGGGCTCGTCCATGATAATGACGGGAGGCTCGGCGAGGATAGCTTCGGCGATGCCGACGCGTTGGCGGTAGCCTTTGGAAAGTTGGCCGATGATTTTGTGCCGGACTCGTTTCAGGTCGCAGAGCTCGAGGACTTCGTCGATGCGCGGCCCGAGTTTGCGGCGGGAGACCTCTTTTAGGCGGCCGCGAAAATAGAGATACTCCGAGACGCGCATGTCCTCCGGGAGCGGATTGTTTTCCGGCATGTAGCCGATCTTGCGTTTGATCTCATCGGGCTGGTGAGCGACGGACAGGCCGCAGATCCGGACACTGCCAGACGTCGCCGGCAGGTAACCGGTGAGGATGCGCATGGTGGTCGATTTACCGGCACCGTTGGGGCCGAGGAATCCGATGATTTCGCCGCGAGCCACGGTGAAACTGATATCTGCGACCGCAGTGACCCCGGCGTAGGTTTTTACGAGGTGGGAGACTTCGATGGCGAGCGGCTGGAGCGCGGTGGCAGGTGCGGACATGGAATCTTTGGCAGAGGAGACGATAGACAGACGTGATACTCGCGAGTCGGTTCCGTGCGCTCAATGCTCAACTTTGGGTGTGTGGAAGCTGAGCGCAGATGAGTTTTCGGGAAACCGCCGCAAACCTGCGGGTGGGAAATCCCGGGCCACAGGGCGTAGTTTTTCCTGCCCATGCGTGAGCGCCAGAAAACCGAGCTGCGAGCTGAAGACGTGCGCCGGCTCCTCCTCCTCCTCCTGAGAAACAGCCCACTGCTTAGTACTTGCTGTATGTGATTACCGCATACGCATCCTGTGGAGGTTCTGTCATCGTCGGAATGTGATTAGCGCCGCGGCGGCCCGGAGGGTGGAAAAAGTTGGGCAATCTCCTGAACG
>SYGN01000038.1 GCA_005799525.1 Opitutaceae bacterium
ACGACACCACCCAGCGCGTCGTCTCCAACAACACGAGCCTGCGCCCCCAGTTCGCCGACAATTTCGACGCCACGATCGAGTATTACTTCAAGCCCGCCGGGATGCTTTCGGCGGGTGTGTTTCTGAAGGAAATCAGCGACTTCATCGTGGCCACCGACGCCGGCCTCATCGGCACGGGCCCGAACAACGGCTTCAGCGGCGACTACGCCGGCTACACGCTGAGCACGCAGGTGAACGGCGGGGCAGCCCGTATCCGCGGCCTGGAGCTGGCCTACCAGCAGCAGTTCACCAGCCTGCCCGGGGCGCTGCGCGGCCTGGGCGCCTACGCGAACTACACCTGGTTAGAGACCATCGGCGACTACGGCTCCCTCGGCGCCACCCTCCGCGGCAGCGAGGTCCCGGGCTTCATCCCACGCAGCGGCAACGTGGGGCTCTCCTATTCGCACCGCGGCTGGATGCTCCGCGCACAACTGAACTACTCGAGCCGTGCCCTCGGCCAGACGCTGAATCCCAACCCGGCGCTTCGCTCCTACGACTTTTCCAAGCGCCGCCTGGAGTTCAACGCGAGCTACACGCTCCGCCCGAGCCTCACGTTCTTCGCCGACGTGGTCAACGCGCTCAACGAATCGCTCGGCGACAAGCCCTACATCTACATCCCCGAACGGAAACGCGGCGCCGATCTCTTCCACGCGCAAATCAAGGCGGGGATCAGCGGACGGTTCTGACCGGCCGTTGCCGGCGCGATGGTGCGCGGGAAACCCGCGAGCGCCTTTCCCGCGAAACCAAATTCTCCGCCACTCACGCCACCGATGAAGTCGCTGCTCTTTCCGTTCCTTGCCGCGCTGGCCGTTCCCGCGTGGGCGCTGCCGCCGCAGGCTGGCTTTCCGGTGACGGGCGAGTTCTTCGCCGTCGGCGACCGCCCCGCGTTTCTCGCGCTCTCTCCCAAAGCGCCGGCCGGCAAGCCGCGGGCCTGGGTGTTGTTTGCGCCCAGCCTGCCGAACTCGCCGAATCACCACGAGGAATGGCTGCTGCGCCAGCTCCTCGAGGCCGGCGTCAGCATCGCGGGCATCGACGTCGGGGAATCCCACGGCAACCCGGCAGGGCGCGCGCACTACACCGCGCTCCATCGCGAGCTGACCGAGCGCCGCGGCATGGCGCCGAAGGCCGTGCTGCTCGGGCGCAGCCGCGGCGGGCTGATGACGCTCTGCTGGGCCGCGGAAAATCCCGAGAAGGTGGCCGCGTTCGCCGGGATTTTTCCGGTGTGCGACCTCGCGAGCTGGCCCGGCCTCGCCAAGGCCGCGCCCGCTTACGGGATGACGCCCGCGGAACTGGAGAAAAATCTCTCTGCGCACAATCCCATCGATCGGCTCGCCCCGCTGGCCGCGGCGAAGATCCCGCTCTTCGCCATCCACGGCGACGCCGACAAGCTTGTGCCGCTCGACGCCAATTCCGCGCGGATGAAAGCCCGCTACACTGCGCTCGGCGGCGAAATGGAACTGATCATCCCGCCGGGTCAGGGGCACACGCACTGGGAGGGATTCTTCCGCTGCCGCGAGTTGGTCGAGTTCGTGGTGAAGCATGCGCGCCGCTGACCTGCAGTTTCATCCCTGAAGCCCCGCCGTCCGCGCCGAAGAAGTCATGACTAACCACCTTCCCAACGACCATTCCGACTGCATGAGCATCAAATCCAAAGTCACGCGCAGACACGCCCTCACCACCCTTGCCGCCGCGCTCGGCGGAGGCCTGGCCGCCCCCATCCTCGCGCAAACGCCCGCCCCGCCGAAGCCCGCGTTACCCGCGCCCCCGAAGCCTTCGTTCCCGAAGCCGACGCTGCACGTGTATCCCGACTACGGCTGGCTGCGTGGGCTGGGCATGGTGCCATCGTGGGCTGCCCGCATCGAGGACGCGTGGTGGTTTTACGACGGCGCGAAAATGCGCGAGGAGGTCGCCCTCGCGCGGCAGATTCACGTCAATTGCATCCGCCTCTGGATCGAGTTCACGGCTTGGCTCCGCGACCCGGAGAAAGTCACGGCGAACTTCATGGATGCTGTCGCCGCCATCGCCGAGAACGGCATGAAGGTCATGCCCTGCCTCTTTAATCGCTGGCACGATTCCAAGTTCGACTACGGCGGCACCTACGTCGAGAACCTCAAGCCCGGTTGGCGGCAGCCGCTCGAGTATGTGAAGGCACTCGTCACCCCGCTCGCATCGGACGACCGCATCCTCGCGTGGGACCTCTGCAACGAACCGCAGGCCGGCAGCCTCAAGGACGAGCCGAGCAAGCGGGAGTTCGAGTGGCTTTCGGAAATCGCCGCCACCGTCCGCGCCTGTGGTGCCCGGCAGCCCATCCTGGTCGGCACCGTGCCAGGCGAGGGGCACATCCGCCTCTACGCACCGCTGTCCGACGTGCTCTGCGCCCACCCCTACACCCATACCGCCCCCGAACTCTCCAAGCAGATCGCACTCTTTCAGAACATCCGGCGCGACTTGGGAAAGCCCCTGCTCTGCAACGAGACCATCCCCGGCGGCCTCGACGACACCAAGCGAGCGGAAGTCGTGAAGTTTTACCACGAACAGCTCTCCACCGCTGGCTTTGGCTGGATGGGCTGGGCCTTGCGCGAAGGCCGCGCCATCTCCACCCGCCGGGACCGCTACGACGACAACGGCATCAACGGCCAGGGTTTCCACCCCTTCTTCACCAAGGAAGGCAGGCTGCGCGGCGGCCTGGAGTTCCTGACCGAGAAACCCACGCTCCGCTCGCCGTGGGAGAAGTGATCGGAGATCCCAGCCGGCTCGAAACGATGAAACCCGCCCTCGCAATCCTCGCGGCGACATTGCACGCGCCCTTCGCACTTTCCGCCACTCCGCCCATCACCAACTCCATCGGCATGGCGCTCGTCCGCATCGAGCCGGGCACGTTCACCGTGGGCCAGGACGGGCCGCCGGTTGTGGATTATCTCGGGGCGAAGCGGATGGCCGAGATGCACCGGGATTTTTCCCGGATCGATTTCGACGAGAAGCCCGCGCACCGCGTCACAATCACGCGGCCGTTCCTGATGGGCGTTACCGAGGTGACAATGGCGCAATACCTGCAGTTCGATCCCAACTTCAAGAAGGGCGACCCGAAGGCGCAGCCGGCGGACGATGACGCGGCGAGCGGGATCACTTGGGAGCGGGCGGTGGCCTTCTGCGCGTGGCTCTCGAAGAAGGAGGGCAGGCCCTACCGCCTGCCGACAGAGGCGGAGTGGGAGTATGCGTGCCGCGCCGGCACGACGACACTCTTCCACACGGGCGACACGTTGCCGGACGCGCACCAGAAGTGGCTCGGCGAGGAAAATTTTCGCGGCGTCTACTTCCCGGCCGGCGCGATGCCGCGCGAGTATGAGTGGCGCCGGGCGGGCGCGGCCGCGTCGACGCTCGAGCAGGGGACGGTCCTCGGCTTGGTGCATCCGGCGGAGGAAGCGCCGGCCGCCGGCGCGGGCGCGCTGCGCGTCGCGCGGAAGACGCCGAATGCCTGGGGCCTCCACGATATGCACGGCAATGTCGCCGAATGGTGTCTCGACTGGTATGGGCCGTATGAGAGCGGCGCGCAGACCGATCCGCTTGGCCGCTCCGATGGCGACCTGCGCGTGTTTCGCGGGGGATTCCATTCGTCAATGATCCGCTTCCTGCGCTCCGCGAACCGCGGCTCGTGGGCGCAGAATTCCGCCAGCCCGCGCATCGGGTTTCGCGTCGTGCAGGGCGAGCTGCCGAAAGGAAAGCCGCTGCCGATGGCCACGCCGCCGCTGAATGCGAAAAACGTGAGTCAGTCGGTGCCGCACCTCACGCCGCCGCCGGCGGATGTGCCGTTCTTCGCGGGCCCGAAACTCTTCGTGCGCATTCCGCCGGGCGCCGTCGGCCCCGTGTTCATCAGCCAGAACCACAGCCCGTCGATCACCGAGTGCCCGAACGGCGACCTGCTCGCGGTGTGGTTCTCCACGCTCGGCGAAACCGATCTCACCACCTCCAATGCCGCCTCGCGCCTGCGCCTCGGCGCGAGCGAATGGGAGCCGGCGTCGCCGTTCTGGGACGCGCAGGACGTGAACGACCACGCGCCGAAAATCTGGTGGGACGGCGACCGAACCCTGTTCCACTTCACCGAGGCTCGCGGCCACGGCGACAACCTCGTCCGCCGTTCCACCGACAACGGCGCGACGTGGTCGAAGCCCGAGGTGCTGCGCCCGCGCGGCGAGCCGGCCAACAACCCCATCCGCACGCGGGACGGCGCGATTGCGATGCCCTACGACAACTCCTCGCTCGTCGTCAGCCGCGACCGCGGCCAGACGTGGCAGTCGCGCGGCCGCGACCTGCGCGGCGGCGACCACGTGCGGCCCGGCGGCAGCGGCCCGTTCATCGCCGGCATCCACGCGCCCATCGTCGAGCTGGCTGACGGACGCTTGATGGCGTTCGGCCGCCTCAGCGCGGGCCTGCCCGAGCAGGAGCGTTTCAATTTCAAGATGCCCGTCAGCTACTCGCGCGATCTGGGCGAGACGTGGGAATGGGGCATCAGCGAATTTCCCGTCGTGAGTAACACCCAGAAACCCGTGATGATTCGACTGAAGGAGGGGCCGATCCTGCTGTGCTCCTTCACCGACCAGTGGCGCGAATGGAAGAACCGGAAGGGCCTCGCGTTCAAGTCCGCCGGCGGCGAGTTCACCGGCTACGGACTCTTTGCGGCATTGAGCTACGACGAAGGCAGGACTTGGCCCGACCGCCGGCTCCTCACACCCGGCGGGCCTCTGCGCGCAGCCGAGCCCGGCACGCACGTAAAATTTCAGATGAGCGACACGCTGGCGGAGCCCACCGGTTATCTCGCCATCACCCAGTCGCGCGATGGCCGCATCCAGCTCGTTACGAGCCAAAATCACTACGTCTTCAACCTCGCGTGGATCGAAGCCCTGCCGCCGGCGCCGAATAAGTCATGACGGACCACCATTCCCGGCAGCCTGGTTGCTGTCTTTCTTTTCGCCGCACTTCCGATTGCCGCCGCCGATTTTGATCGCGACATCCGGCCTCTACGCACCGGTGCGCGCATCGTCGGTTTCAATTCGCGCGTTCATTCCGTATTCCATCGCCTCCATCACGTTGGTTGCCGCAATGTCCGTCAGAAACTCCGCCGTCATCGGGCTGATCGCGGCCGCGACGTCGTCGAGAAATGCGTTGTTGAGGATGCTGAGCGCGACCGGAGGGTCCTTCAACTCCGTGCGCAGGCGTGTGCCGGCCATCGTGGCCGTCGCCAGATAGCCCTGGTCGTCGGCGCCGTTCACCGAGAACGGCGAGAGCTTTACTACCTCGTGCTCGGCTCGTGCTCGGCTTTGGGCGGAGCAGGTTGGGCCGAGATCGCAGGGCCGGAGGCTAGAAAGAGGGCGGCCAGCAGCCATCCGGAAGGGACAAGTGAACCTGGGGTGAGATTCATCGCGGACTGGGATCGGGGAGGCGGGGTTTTGCCTCGCTGCCGGAATAGCGGGTGCCGGGCCGGTCAGGCGATGATCTCCTTCACCACTTCGCCATACACATCGGTCAGCCGGAAATCGCGGCCGAGGTGCCGGTGGGTCAGCTTGGTGTGATCGATGCCGAGCAGGTGCAACATCGTCGCGTGCAGGTCGTGGATGTGGATCTTCCCCGCGACCGCGCGATATCCCATCTCGTCGGAGTCAGAAAATGGGGTCAGGCTTTGGGGTTTGGGGTTGACGGTGGCGGGCGGGTGAGCCGTGCTGTCGCGCAATATGGCACGCCCACTCAGGCTCGAAGCGGAGGACGGAATCTATCATGTGCTGAACCGGGGCAACTACCGGGCGGACATTTTCCGGGCGGACAAGACCAAGGCCGCGTTTTTGACATGCCTCGGCGAGGCGTGCGGGAAAGCCGGCTGGCGGGTCCATGCGTGGTGCATCATGTCGAACCACTATCATCTGGCGGTGGAAACCCCGCTGGGAAACCTCGTTGGGGGCATGCAATGGTTGCAGGGCACGTTTTCGAAGCGGTTTAACCGCCTGCGCGGGGAGCGGGGCCACCTGTTCCAGTAAACGTTTTGAAAAATACCGGGCTGCACGCGCGCTCAAGCTCGACGAGCTGCACCAAAAATTAGTCGCCAACCAAGCCGAGCAAGACGCCCTGCAGCGGGACGTTTCCCGGATCGATCAACTCGTGGTGCCAAGCATGGTCCGCCTCGACACCGGCCATAAAACGCTGATGGACGCGATCAAGATCACCGCCCGCAATCTGTTTTACCGCGCCCTCACGCCCTTCAAAGCCGCCTACAACAACTATCGCGACGATCACGACTACTTCCGCGAGCTGAGCCAAAGCGCCGGCGTCCTGCGCTGGACCGGCACGGAGATCGAAGTGCATCTGGTGCCCACGGTGAACTCCCCCCCCCCGAAGCTGCGCAAAATCATCGACCGCGTGCTGCAGGATCTGAACGCCGGCGATCTCCAGCTCCCGGACGGCAGCGGCCGCAAACTGCGCCTGCGGCTCACCCGCAAGGCACAGATCGAAGTACGGGTGCGCGACCCCGACAAAAGTTGAAAAACTGGCCGCAACCCATCCCCACCACTCGACCCCTCAACGAAAATCACGGGGAAGTGAACCTGCTCGTGCTTCTACCAGAATCAAGGTCGTCTACTGAGGTCTGATCCAACCTCCGGGCCGCCGCATAATCCGCCACAGCCAGATTCCAGTCACACACCCGCCTGGGGTGGCGGACACGGCACGGGATTTACAATTAGCAGGCATAATGAACTGGGACTAAGCCCACCTTGCCGCGTGGCCGTTCCGCAGCAAAGCGCCGAATGACAGCGCACGATGCGAATCACTGCGCATTTCTTGTCTGCACGAGGCCGGTCGGAGTCGTCGTTCCATCGCGAAACCTCGCCGCCGGCCAACCCCTGCGAATGGCGAAGCGTTCCGCGTCCATTACGCCGACCGGAGCTACACGGTTACCGCAGTGCCCAGCTGGGCGGAGCTGGTGGCCGCCAAGGCGATCCGTTGCGCGGCGATGCCGTCGTCGCACGTGATCGGCGGCGGGCGGTGGTCGCGGAGATTCTGCACGAAGTCCTGAAGCTGGACGATGTAGGCGTTCTCAAAGCGTTCGTAGAAGCCGGGCACCGTATCGTGCGAAATGGCATTGTCCTTCATCACGAGGATCGGCGTCTCGCGCTCGTAACCGATCTGGATCGTGCCCTCGGTGCCGGCGATCTCGGTCTCGATTCCGTAGCCGTAAACGCCATTGCGACTGAGCGTGACGGAGCCGATGCAGCCGCTCGCAAATCGCAGGGTGCTGATCGCGTTGTCCCAATCGCCGATGCCATCCATCTCGGGATACGCGAGCACACCGCCGACACTGTGCACGCTCGTGACCTCGCCCATAAACCAGCGCGCGAGGTCGAAATCGTGGATGCCCATATCGATGAAAAGACCGCCACTGTTCTCGGGCCGGAGATAATCGACGCTCGGGCGCGCTTTGTCCTTCGAGGTGGATTTGAAAACGCACGGTTTCCCTATCGCACCTGCGGCGATTTTCCTTTTCGCGGCGGCGTAGCCGGCGTCGAAACGGCGCATGAAGCCGAGCTGGAAAAACACGCCGCTCTGCACGACGGCTTCCTTCATCGCGTGCGCATCCTTGATCGCGAGCGAGAGCGGCTTTTCGCAAAAGATCGCTTTGCCCGCCCGGGCGGCATCGATGACGACGTCGCGATGGAGCTTGGTGGGCGTCATCACGACGATCGCGTCGACATTTTTGTCGGTGAGCAGGTCGCGGTAGTCGGTGACGGCGCGCGCGGCCCCGAATTCGGCGCGCACGGATTCGGCGACGTCGGCCCGCACGTCGGCGACAGCGTAGAGCGTCGCACCGGGGACGCGGTTCGCGAGATAACGGGCGTAGGCGATGCCCATGCGGCCGGTGCCGACGAGAGCGAGATTGAGTTTGGATTTCATGGGAGAAACTAAAAAGGACGGAAGCGGTGGATTGAAGTAGGGCGGGCTTCAGCCCGCCTTGGGTGCAAAAGCGTAATGCGCAAAAAAGAGCGGACTGGAGACCGCCCTACTTGATCAGTTCGATCGCCACAGGCGTGAAGTCAGCGATTTTTTCCCCGGCGAGGAGCTTGACTGCGTTTTCTACAGCGGTGCTGCCCATGCGGGATGCAAATTGAGCGACCGTGGCGGACATCGTGCCTTTCGTGATCGCCGCGCGTGCCTCGGGTTGGGCGTCGAAGCCCACGACGACGATCTTACCCGCCTTGCCGGCTGAGGCGATCGCCTCAATCGCACCGAGCGCCATGAGGTCGTTGCACGCGAAGAGCGCCGTCACGGTGGGATTCGATTGGAGCATATTTTGAAACACATTGAACCCTTGGTCGCGTTCCCAATTCGCAGGCTGCGAGACGACGATCTTGAGACCGGGAAATTTCGCGACGGCTTCGCGGAAACCGCGGAGGCGGGCGTCGCCGGTTTCGTGACCGGGAATGCCCTCAAGGACGGCGAGGTGGCCCTTGCCGCCGAGTTTTTCGGCGACGAACGCACCGGCCAGTTTTCCGCCGTCATAGTTGTCGGAACCGATGAATGTCGCGATCTTGCCACCGGCGGCGACGAGCGCCTTTTCGTCAGCGCGGGTGTCGACGATCACCACCGGGATGCCCACTTGGTTGGCCTTCACGATCACGGGGACTATCTCGCGCGAGCCGCTCGGCGTGATGCATAACGCGGCGACCTTACGCTCGATGAGATTTTCAATGATCTGCATCTGCCGCTCGACATCGATTTCCCGGTCGGCGGCTTGCACGACCAAATTCACGCCGAATCGCCTCGCCGCCTCTTCGGCCCCTTTTTGCATATCGAGAAAAAACGGGTTGTTCAGCGTTTTCACGACGAGGGCAACCGTGGGCTTGCCGGCTGTCGCGCCCGCCACGGAGGCCGCGGACGTGGGTTCAGTGCGGTTACAGCCGGCGATGAGCGCGAAACCGCCCGTGATGAGACTCAGGGTTAAGAAGCGGTGGGTTTTCATAGAAGAGGGCTCAGCGCTTCGGGCGCTTGAAGGCGGTGTCGAGCAGCACGGCGAGAATGATGACCGCGCCGATCACGACCTGTTGGATGAACGAGGACACGCCGAGCAGGTTCAGGCCGTTGCGGAGGACGCCCATGATGAGCGCGCCGATCAGCGTGCCGACGACACTCCCCTGCCCGCCCAGCAGACTCGTGCCGCCGATCACCGTCGCGGCTATCGCATCCAACTCGTAGTTGATGCCGGCGATGGGCTGCGCCGAGTTGAGCCGAGCGGTCAGCATCACGGCGGCGAGCGCACTCAGGAGACCGCAGACCCCATAGACGACGGTCTTGTGCAGCCGCACGCGGACCCCGGAAAGCAGTGCGGCCTCCTCGTTGCCGCCGATGGCGAAAAGATAGCGGCCAAACGGGGTGCGTCGCAGCACGAAGTGCGCGATCACGTAGACCACAATCATGATCACCACGGGCACGGGCACACGGAGGACTTCGCCGGTGGCGAGCCAACGAAACTCTTCGTCGAAGCCGGACACGGGCCGGCCATCGGTGTAGAGCAGTGCGCCCCCGCGGGCCACACTCATGAGACCAAGAGTGGCAATAAACGGCGGCAGCCGACCATAGGTGATAAGCAGGCCGTTCACGAGGCCACACGCGAGACCCGTCACGAGGCCGGCGAGCAGCGCGAGCGGGACCGGAACGGCGCGTTGCAGCAAACTCGCGGTGACGACACCGGAAAACGCGACGAGCGAACCCACGGAAAGATCGATCCCGCCACTGATGATGACAAACGTGAGACCAACCGCGATGACGGCGTTGATGGACGTCTGCTGCGCCACGTTGAGCAGATTGGAGACCGTCAGAAAATGTGGCGTGAGCGCCCACAGCACCGCACACAGCGCGAACAGTCCGACGAGCGTGCCAAACTGGCGGCCCGAGTGGGCGAGAAATTCACGCGGTTTCATGCGGCGTGGAGCCCGGCGCGGCCGAGCGCGGCGGCGAGAAGTTTTTCCTGCGTGGCCTCGGCGGCGGTAAATTCGCCGGCGATGCGGCCCGCGTGCATCACCAAGATGCGGTCGCTCATGCCGAGGATTTCCGGTAACTCGGACGAGATCATGAGAATCGCCGCTCCGCGCGCCGCAAGTTGGTTGATCAGCTGGTAAATCTCCACCTTCGCGCCGACGTCGATCCCTCGCGTCGGCTCGTCAAAGATGAACACACCGGCCGCGGTTGTGAGCCATTTGCCGAGGACCACCTTCTGCTGGTTGCCGCCGCTCAGCGTGACGACGCGCTGGTGCGGACCGGGGGTCTTGATCCGCAGCTCGGCGATGCGGGCGGCGGTCGCCGCCGACTCATGCGCGACCTGCATCACGCCAAAACGGGAAAACGCGCCGACGCTGGGCAGGCACGTATTTTCCTGCACCGATAGTCCGAGGACGAGCCCCTGATGCTTCCGGTCTTCCGTGAGAAATCCCAGACCGAGGCCGATGGCGGCGCGCGGCGATCCGATCTGCCGTTCGTGTCCACCCACAAAAATTCGCCCACCGTCGATCGGATCGGCACCGAAAACGGCCCGGGCCAGCTCCGTGCGGCCCGACCCCATGAGGCCCGCGAGGCCGACGACTTCCCCCCGCCGAAGCGTGAAGTTGATGTCGTGCAGCACACCGTTGCGCCGTAGCCCCGCGACGCGGAGGGCTTCGTCGCCGACGGGTGCGGCTTGTTTGGGAAACTGGTCCTTGAGATCGCGGCCCACCATCAGCCGGACGAGTTCGGACATCGTCGTTTCACCGATCAGACGCGTGCCGACATGGCGACCGTCACGCAGCACCGTCACGCGGTCCCCGATCGCAAACAGCTCTTCCATGCGATGCGAAATATAGACGAGGGCGACGCCCCGAGCTTTGAGTCGAGCGATGGTGGCGAAGAGTTCGCGGATCTCCTGCTCCGTCAGCGCCGAGGTCGGTTCATCCATGATGAGCACCCGGGCATTGAGCGAAAGGGCTTTGGCCACCTCGACCATCTGCTGTTGCGCGACGCTCAGGCGGCTGACGACCGACCGCGCATCGATGGCCACGCCCAGCTCGTCGAGGATTTTTTGCGCGGCGCGCAACAACGCACGTTGATCGATCACGCCCGCCAGGAGGCGCGGTTCGCGGCCGAGGAAAATATTTTCTCCCGCGGTGAGGTGCGGGATGAGGTTGAACTCCTGATAGATGATCCCGAGCCCCACCGCCTGCGCGTGCCGCGGTCCGCGAATCTCGATCGGCACGCCATCGAGGAGCACCTCCCCGGCATCGCACGCAACGGCACCGCTGATGATTTTCATCAGCGTGGATTTCCCCGCCCCATTCTCCCCCAAGAGCACGTGCACTTCTCCCGCGCGAAGTTCGAGATCGACCCCATCGAGCGCCACCACCCCCGGGTATGCCTTGCGAATGCCGCGTAGCGTAAGGACAGCACGCGGTGTCAGCGGAGCGGCAGGCGGGATCGCTGTCATCGTCAGAACAAGCTCCGGCCCTGGGCGCGCGGCGCAGCGAGCACGCCAAGAATCGTTGCGAGCGTTGGAGCGATGTCATCGACCCCGATCCGTTCGGTGCGCACACCGGGCTTCACGCCGACGCCATACCACAGCAGCGGGACGTGCGTATCGTAGCCATAGGGCGTGCCGTGATTGGTGCCCGTCGGGCGATCGAGCCAATACGGTTTGGGAATATAGAGCACATCGCCGCTGCGTAACGGATGAAAACTCAACTGCGCGGCGGCGCCGAATTCCCCCGTTGTCCGGTGCGCCGCAAGTTCGGTGCGCGTAAATGCCGCCGCGACAAACGGAATGGTCAGCAGTGAGTCGCGCAGCACGGACTCGGCCGCCGCCGGGGCTACGTTTCGCTCTTTCAGCACGTCGACCGAAAAAATGAGTGCCGTGCTGTCGGTGACGAACCAGCGGCGCCCCTCGGGCAACGCACCGAAGGCTTGGGTGAGCGCGGCCTCGCCGGTGGCCAGCACCCGCTTGTGGTCGACGCGCCCGGCGTCGATGCCGGGTGAAAAAGCCTTCAATCGCTCCGGCACCGGAGGAGCACCGTGGTCGCCCGTCAGCAAAATGGTGCAGTTCTTCAATCCGACCCGGGCCTCGATGACTTTGAACAAGTCTGCCAACATCCGGTCGGTGCGCAGCATGATATCCATCACTTCGTGACTGTCCGGACCGTAGTCATGGCCAATCGAATCGTTCACCGAAAAACTCACACAGAGAAAGTCGGTCACGCCGCGGCGCCCGAGATTTTCGTTTTCCAGCACCGCGCGGGCGAAATCCATGAGCACCTCGCTCTTGAACGGAGACAATTCGAACGCGCTATAGAATTTCGCGCCGATCGTCGCCGCTCCACCGTCGATCCGCTTCGGCAACGTGCGCCCGAGGCCCAGGTCGGCATATTCCCACGGCAGGTCATCGGGCCCGTGCAGCGCCTCATAGGCGGCGAGCGGGAGCAACCGCTCCCACGTTTTCCCAAAGAACGACTCGACGCGGCCGGCGTCGTTGAATGCCTGCACCCACTCGGGCAGCTGCTTGTGATAGTGGGTCGATGAAATCATGCGCCCCTTGTCCATCCAGTAGGCGGCATCGGCGAGTTTGCCGCCGAGCAGAATCGCCGAGCGATCCTTGCTCGAAATCGTGATGATCTTGGGGCGACCCGCGTGCGCGAGTTTGAATTCGTCACTCACGGTGGTGGCCAGGAAATTGCGGGGAGAGCCCCCCGATGCCACCTTGGTCGTAGGCAGCTTCGCGCCGCCCCGGGGCGCGCCGAGACCGATGAGTTCCACCGTGTCGTCATCGATACTGTTCACCTTTTTCAGCGTCGCGCGATCCAACCAGTCGTTCGCGATGATTCCGTGCACGTCGGCGTGCACCCCGCTCAGAATCACGGCGTGACCGGCGGCCGTCTTCGTGACGGAGTGGCGGTAGTGACAATCGGTGAAGTGCGCGCCTCCGTCGAGCAGGAGCCGGATGCCACCCGGCACAAAATGCTCGCGGTAGCGCGCGATGAAATCACCGCGAAACTGATCGACTACCAGCACCACCACCAATTTCGGAGGCTCCGCGGCCGGCAACGGCGCCGCACTGGCCAACCTGTCGCATAAAGCGAGGGCCACACACCACAGAAGACGCGAGGGCGAGACGAAGGGCATGGGTCTAGGGAGAGCAGCGGCGGGACGGGTGGAGCAATCCAAGGGAGCAAACGAAACGTCGTGATAACGTTTACATTTTGAGCTCGATTCAAGCCTTAACAGACCGGTTTGCACGACAATCAACAGAGGCGAATAGCCTATGGGCTAGGTGGAGCTACGGGTCACCATTTCGGGAAGAAGGCGAACCGTCACGGGGGCGCGGTCCGGGTCCATGATGCGCTTGAGCAATAGCTCCATGGCCTCGCGCCCCACCTCATAAGCCGGCTGCCGCACCACCGTCAGAGGAGGATCGAGCGCCTCGGCCCACGGTAGATCGTCGAAGCCGACGATCGCGACGTCTTGCGGAACGCGCAGGCCGCGCTGATGGATCGTGGCGAGCGCGCCGACCGTCATCAGATTGTTACAGACGAAAAGAGCGGTGGGCGGCTTCCGCAAAGCGAGCAGTTCATTGGCGAGGATGCGACCGCTATCCTGCTTGAAATCACCGGCGCGCATCAAGTCCTTCCGCACGGCGATCTCACGCTCGGCCAGTGCATCCAAGTAGCCACGACGGCGTTCGCGACTGGTCGAGACCTGCGACCGACCTTCGATCAGTCCGATGTGCTCGTGCCCTTTGGCGAGCAGATGGGAGACCGCTTCAAACGCGCCGCGGTGGTTGTCCACCTCGACCAAATCGGTCTTCAGTTTGGCCATGCTGCGATCCACGCACACGACGGGCATCCCGGTCGCGGCGATCTCGATGACGGCGGCATCCGTGTCGTCGAAGGGCGGGAGCACGATGCCGTCCACCGATTCGGACAGCATCACATTGAGGTAAAATCGCTCTTTCTCGGGGTTTTCATCGGAGTTACAGAGCAGGAGCGCGTATTCGGCGGCATAGGCGGCATCCTCCACACCGCGGGCAATCTCGGCATAAAACGGGTTTTGAATATCGGGAATGATCAGCCCAACGAGGTGGGCCCGGCCGTCCTTCATCCGCAACCGGCGGGCCACGCGACTCGGGCGGTAGCCGAGTTCGCGCAAGGCCTGCTGAACGACCGCGCGCGTCTCCGGGACAACCTTGTCGGATTTGTTCAGCACCCGGGAGACGGTGGCGATGGAGACTTTGGCGCGTTGCGCGACTTCCTGCAGGCTGGCCATGGTAGAGTTTTATTCGACGCGGCAGCGGGATTGTCGATGCGTTTGTCCGCAGCACGATCGGTCAGCCGGGATGTTCAGGTATGGGGTTTCAGTCATGTCTAGCGTGCACCGGTGGCGAACGGGAGCAGGAAGTCCCGCAGCTCGGGGAGATGGTCCGTGCCGATGAGGTCGACGCCGGCGGCGTGCAGCGATTGCCACACCTCCGGCCGGTCCGGTGTATTCCAAAAACGAATCCGCCGGCCCTGTGCGTGAGCCTGGGTCACAAGCTCGCGGAGCTTGGCGCGGTCGGCCTCGGGCATCGGGCCGGTCCACTTCCACGTGGATACCTTTTGCCAATTGTCACTCACCCAGGGCACGAGCGTCGCCGGGGAGTTCGTGGCGAGGTCTTCGATCCGGCCGTCGATCGCGACGTAGCGTTCCGGTTGGGCAGCGATCTCTGCGCGGGCGCGATTGCCGGACAAGACCACGGTCACGGCCGCAGGCTCGACGACGCCCGCGCGAAACACCGTGAGAATATCCGCGTAGCCGCGCAGGACTTCATGCAGCGCCCGAAAGGTCGCCCCCGCCTCGGTTTTCACATCGACGAGCAGGGTAACCGTAGGACCTTGGCGATAAACGCGTCCGCCGTTTTGTTTTATGCGTTCGCGCAGCGGATCAAGGTAAAGCACCTCAAGGGTGCGCTCGGGCGTTACTGATTTCCTGTCGTGGGCCACCAAAAGGCGTCCTTCGACCAGATGGATATCCGCCTCGATGCTGCCAAAGCCGCAAGCCAACGCGTCGTGCAACGGACGCGTGTGCTCGTAGTCATTATGAGCGTGGGCGCGGAGGAGTGGGGTCGGTTCAGCCGACCAAGCAACCGCCGCCGCCCAGAGCGAGAAGGCGTATAAACAAAGTCGGAAGTATTGAGGACGCATCAGAGGGCCACGCGTGCGGCACTTCACCTCTCGCGCGGCACGCCGCTCGGTGCAATCTTAAGGTCAGTACCTGCCACATCCTCCCACGCGTAGAAGTGGAAGACCTTGCCCAAGCTCATCGCGACGAAGAGGCCGTGAGGAAACTTGGGTCCAAGTGCGAGGCTGGTGACTTCACTGCCATCACTGTCGATCGCGGAGACGGGCACAGTTTTGACCAGCGTGTGTTCGTGCGGCCGGCCGGGCTCGCCTTCGCGCCTATAGATGCGAAACCGATCCGCCTGCTGATCGGAGACGAGGAGGTAGCCGGTGCCGTTGGTGAACTTGTAAATTGAAATACCCTCGTGGTCCTGCGTGTAGCCCGTGGTGCCAAACACGGCGAGTTCCTTGCCGGCGTCGGGTGCGTCGGGATCGGCCGCATATTTGCGAACGCCGAAGCTCTCATCGGAATAGTAAACATAGCCGAGCTCGGTATCAACAGCGATGGCCTCAATTTCCTTCTTGCCGGAGTAGGCGCCGAACTGACGGACGAGGCTCATCTTGACCTGCCCGGTGCCGTCGTCGGCGAGGCGGTATTGCGCGAGGTAGCCGGTGGCGGGGCCGGCTTTGCCGCCGACGATCGCGAACAGCGCTCCGTCGCGCGGGCGCTGGTAGAGCGCAATACCCATCGGGCCGCGGGTCTTGTCGCCGTCGAAGACGACGAGATCGCCCTTGTCCAAGCCTTTCATGTCGGGCACGGAAAAAACGCGCAGGCGCTGCAGCTCCCGCTCAGTGGTGATGGCGATGTCGGTGGGCTTGCCCTTGAGCAAAAAGCCGTAGGCGAGGTCGACGTTGTTCGGGCGTTTCAAACCACCCACGCGGTTCACGATTTTTCCATCGAGATCATAGACGTAGAGGGCCCCGTCCGTGTCCTTGTCGGTGCCGAGCACGAGGCTCTTGGCGCGGTCGGTCGGATGAATCCAGATCGCGGGATCGTCGGTGTCGTGCGGGGTGGGCTCCGTGACGACGCGGGGTTTGAGCGCGTCTGGAGCGGGAGTGCGCATCGCAGGTGCGCAGGCAACGCTGAACGGGAGGGCGAGCAGAAGTGTAGCCAACAACAGATTTGAATACGTAGATTTTATAGTGCGACGGATCAGTCGGAGAGGTGGCGGGCACGTCTCCGTGCCGGCATTCGCGGGCGAAAGTAAGAGCAACTCAGGGGAGCCCGGAGACGTGAGCGCCCGACTCGAGCGCCTCACAGCTTGAATCGAATACCGAGACTTGCGCCGAACTTGTAATATTCAGCTTTGCGGAGCAGTCCGCCGTTTTCGGTCCAGTGCATGATATACGGCTCCTCGTTCACATTCGTCAGCTCGGCGAAGGCCGTGAGACGTTTCGAGAGTTTGTAGCTCGAACTAATGTCCACCTGCTTGTGATCGTCGACCCAGAGGTCGGTGGCCTTGTTGGAACCGATGCCGCCGTCCTCGATGTAAGGGCTGCGGTAGTTCAGTGAAACCCGCAGCATGAACCCGTATTTCTCATACGAAAGGGCGAGGTTGCCCATATCCCGGGACTGACGTGAAAATGGCAGCGTTTCGCCGGGGCGTGCGGCGCCGTAGTTGGCTTTGCCGTCGCTGATGGTGTAGTTGCTGTAGATACCGAGGCCGTCAAAGGGCGAAGGCAGCATCGTCAGGTTTTGCTGCCACGTGACTTCGAGGCCGCGAATGGTGGCCTTGGTGCCATTGAGCGGCGTAGCGAGATCCGCGCCACTCTGGCCGGCACCGGCGAGCGTCTGGCGGAAAATAAAATCTTTGATATCCTTCGCAAACACGCCGACCGACCAGACCCCGAGCGCCTTCGGATAATACTCCACCGAGGCGTCGAAGTTATCCGAGTGATAGGGTTTGAGGTTGGGATTTCCCCGGCTCTCGACGTTGTTCGCGAGATCGAGACTGGCCGTGCCTGCGGAATCACCGTAGTTTGGCCGGGCGAGACTCTGATTGAAGGAGGCTCGAAACTGAATTTGTTTGCCGGCCTTGTAGCGGGCGTGGATGCCGGGCAGCCAGTTCGTATAGGAATTTGCCACATTGAGCGGCGTGAAGGTCTGGGCCGCCGTGCCGGGAGCCGTGATCTTCCAACCACTCGTCTTGAACTCCGTCTGTTCGACGCGCACGCCGCCGAGCACGGTGAAATCCCCCAACGTCACGCTCGCCATGCCGTAGCCCGAAGCCACGTCCTCGTTGGTCGTATAATCGACGGAACGGGAGCCCAAGACCGACGTGAGCGGATTAAGGACAAACGACGCGGGGGTCGTGCGGAAGTAGCCGTCAAATGCCACGGGGTTGATCGTGATAAACGGGTTCGCGGAATCCGCGCGAAAACTGCTCGGGCGGTAGAGCCCGAGTGCCCCGAGGTTCACGGCGGCATTGGCATTGTAGCGGAAATCTTCCGTATCGGCGGTTTTTTCGCGCCCGCGATACTTGGCGCCGGCCTTCCAATAGCCGTTCAGGTCGCCGAATTTGGTGTCGCGGCGCACGTTGAGGGCCGCCGTAAATTCTTTGTCCTGCTGCAGCGACTTCCGGATGCGGTGGCTGTTCAACGTAAAGTTATTCGGCGTGATCGCGGTTTGATAGGCACCGGTTAGTTTCGGCCGGTATTGATCGGAGAGATCGTAGATCCAACTGGTATTGGGACTCTGGAAAACGTATTCGCTGCGGAACGGATCAGGCAGCTCCGCGCGCGAGATCGCCGCGAGATAGTCGATCTGGAAAGCGCCGCGGGTGTGTTCGCCACCCGCGGTGACATTGTAGAAATTCTGATCTTCGGTGCGGTCTTTGACGTCGATCTGGATGGGCCGGCCGACCACCGTGCCCTGCTGCGCATTGATGACAGTCGTCGTGGCGGCGGTGTTGCGGAAGAGTTCGCGAAAGCGGTTCTCCGTATCCGAGAAATGATTGTAGATGCCGCGCACGAAAAACGAATCCTCCTTGGTCGGATGGAAATCAAGCGAGCCGCTGATGCCCTGGCGGATGCGGCGGATCTGGTATTCGCGGATATCCAAATTCCCGTCCGGAACGAAGACACCGCTCTTGAGGGCCCACGGCGTGCCCGCCTCGCTATCGAGCGAAGCCTGTTTCTTGGAGGAATCACTCAGCGACAGAATAAATCCCCACCGGTCGCCCCCGAATCGCTGCCCATAGGAGAGGCCGAGCTTGTGCCCCCATTTTTCAGCGTAGTCGTTATACGCGCCTTCGGCCGACAAGTTGAAGATGCGGGCCTCTTGGCTGAACGCCGTCTTGCTCTTGAGATTGATACTGCCGCCGATGGCGTCGCCATCCATGTCCGGTGTCACGGCCTTGGTGAGTTCGATGCCCTCGAGCATATCCGAGGGAATCGAATCGAAATTGACGCGGCGGGTGCCGTTTTCCGAGGAGGGGATGTTGATGCCGTTGAGCTGCGTGCTGTTCAAATCGGCGTTGAGCCCACGGATCGACACGAACCGGCCGTCGCCTTGGTCGCGTTCGAGCGCAATGCCTGACATACGCTGGAGCGACTCAGAAGCATTCGCATCGGGGAAGCGGCCGATCGCATCGGACGCCACGATCTCCTTCAAGTTTTCAGAGGAACGCTGGATATTCAGCGCCTTGGCCTGGCCCCCGCGCGTGCCTTCCACGGTAAAGGCCTGAAGTTGGACTACGTTATCGCCGAGCGTGGCCGTCAGCGACGCGGGCTGGCCCGGTCCGATCGTCACCGCGCGATCCTTCGAGGGCAGCCCCAGATAAACAATCTGCGCGGTATACGAGCCCGGAGGCACGCTCCCGAAATAGAAATCACCCTCACGATCCGTCGCAGCTTCGAGACCGGGGGCGAGCGTGACGGTGGCACCGGCCAGGGGCGCGCCCTTTGGTCCGGTGATTTTCCCCGAAAGCGAACCATTGGCTCCCTGGGCTCTCCCGATCGCGAACGAGAAGACCAGCGCGAGAAGGAAAGCCACCAGACGGCACGATGGTGAGGGACGCAGAGCGAAGACACAGGGAGGAGTTCTCATGAAAGCGGGGAGAGTGGGGAGGTTGCAAATCTGAGGAGTGGAGGACACGCAACCATGCGGGGCATTGCAACGGCGCTGGGTTACAATTCGGCAAACTTGCGTGGGGCGGACAAAGAAATTGTAAACGATTACATTTCCCAGCAAAACCGTGTCAAGCGCTTTTCCGTGACCAACGTTTCACAGGGCAGCCAGCAGCCCGCCGTCCACGTAGATGATCTGGCCGTTGACGAAATCCGCCGCCGGCGAGGCGAGAAAGACTGCCGTGCCGACAAGCTCGCGCTTCTCGCCCCAGCGCCCCGCGGGCGTGCGCGTGCGGATGTAGCGGTCGAACTCCGGATCGATGGTGAGCGTGCCCGTCATGCCGGTGCGGATGTAGCCCGGGCCGAGTCCATTGGCCTGAACGTTGTGCCGCGCCCATTCCAAGGCCATCGGGCGGGTGAGCATTTAAGTCCGCCTTTGGCCGCCGCATAGTTGCCAATCGTCGGACGCGAGACTTCGCAATTGAGCGAATAAATATTGATGATCTTACCTGAACGGCGCCGGATCATTCCGGGCACGACAGCGCGGGTGACGTGAAACACACTGGTCAGATTCACGTCGAGCACCTCCCGCCACAGCGCCAACGGCATCGTTTCCAATGGCTCGCGGCGGTGGATGCCAGCGTTGTTCATGAGGATGTCGATGGGGCCGATTTCGGTTTCGAATTGAGCGAGCGCGGCCTCGACCTCGGCGGCTTTGGCCACGTCGAAGCCGCGGCCTTCCGTCGTGAAGCCCTCGGCGCGCAGCTGCGCGACCGCCGTCGCAAGTCGCGAGGGATCGCGATCATTGAGCACCAGCGAGGCCCCGGCGGCGGCGAGACCGCGCGCGCGAGTGAGCCCGATACCCTAGCCGGAACCGGTGATCAGGGCGCGGCGGCCGGCGAGCGAAAACAGCGCCGGAGCGAGCGGGGCAGGCGGAGGGGTGGACATGCGGGGAACCGACACGGTGACACGGCCAAACGGTACGCCGAGTGAAAAAATGAGATTGACCCCCAAGGAAATGAGAACGTTTACATTTTGGCCGCGATTGCTTCCCCGCCTCACACGCTCCATGGCTCCACTCGGTAACCTCCTCCCCGGTCCACGCATCGGTTTTCCACCGGGCTTTTCCGCCATCACCCGCGCGCGGCGAACCAGGATGGTGACGATGGCCGAACCAGAAATGGATTTCGGGATACGCAAGATGTCGGCGAGCGAGACTGTCATGGAGGCGCACGCGAGCGAGACAGCATGGGTGCTGTTGCACAGAGGGGCCGAGTTGGATTTTGCGGGGCGGCGCTGGAGTCTGTTCGACGAAGCGCCGACCGCGCTGCACCTTGGACCGGCGACGCCCGTGGCGATCCGCGCGCTCGCGGCGGACACCGAATGGGCGATCGTGCGCACAGTGAACGAGCGCAGATTCGCGCCGACGCTCTACCGTCCGGCTGATCTGAAACCCGAGTATCGCGGCGCCGGACTCGTTCAGAACGCGTGCCTCCGCAACGTGCGCCTCATTTTTGACCACTCGACGTGCCCTGAAGCGAATCTCGTGCTCGGCGAAGTCGTGAACTACCCCGGCCGCTGGTCCAGTTACCCGCCGCACCACCACGATCAACCTGAAATCTACCACTATCGCTTCACGCACCCCGAAGGCTACGGCCAAGCCGAACTCGGGGATGCCGTGCTCAAAGTCCGCGCGCACGACACGGTCGTGATTCCGCCCGGGCTCGATCATGCACAAGTCTCCGCTCCGGGCTACGGCATATATTACCTTCGGATGATTCGCCACTTGCCCGGCAATCCCTATACCGGCTTCACGTTTTCCCCGAGCACGTGTGGACGCTCGACCCTGCGCACCAAGGCTGGCCGCCTCCCGTCCTACCACTTCTCTATAATTGAAAACCCATGAGCAAAACCGTTCCCCTCAGCATGGCCGCCGCGCTGGTGAAGTTTCTCCCGCAACAATACATCCGCCGCGACGGCACCGAGCATCGCCTCATCAACGGCGTCTTCGGTATCTTCGGCCACGGCAACGTCACCGGATTCGGCCAAGCCCTCGAGGAATTCGGCGGCTCGAAGCTCCCTTTTTTTCAGGCCAAGAACGAGCAGGCCATGGTCCACTCCGCCGTGGCCTTCGCTAAGGCCCGCCAGCGCATGGGCACCTATGCGTGCACCAGCTCC
>SYGN01000039.1 GCA_005799525.1 Opitutaceae bacterium
GCTCGTTGACAGCTTTCTGGCGGCTTTCAAGCCGCCCGTGTCGTCACCGAAGTCGATCGCCGCTTTTCTCGACGACAAACCCACCGCGAAGCGACCGCAGCGCGCCCGGCGACCAGCCCATCCGCCGAAATGAAATCCCCGCCCGAACCCACGCTCCTCACGCTCAAGTTTCTAGGAGCGCATTTGGGCCGACTTGCCTACCGTCCGGACGGCTCCGTCTACGCCCTCGAATTGGACCCGGCGTTTCTCGCCGGCGGCCACGACTTGTCCCCGCTCAGTCTGCCCGCCGCAACCTTCGCGGCCGGGCCACGGCTCTTCCGGCTGGGCGATAATCCGTTCGCCGGCGGACTGCCCGGGCTCATCGCGGATTCGTTGCCAGATGCGTAGGGCGAGCGGATGCTCCGCCAAGAACTACCCGAGGTGAAGTCGGTGCTCGGCAAACTTGCAGCCATCGGACAACGCGGGCCTGGTGCCATCACGTTCGAACCGGTGCTCGGTGCCGGGGCCGACCTCCGGCCGACGGACGCCAACTTGTCCGAGCTCGCCCACACGGTGGATACCCTGCGCGCATCACCGGTCCCCTTCACGACGGATCGGCGCGATGCCGCTCTCGCCCAGGGCGGCACGTCGCTCGGCGGCGCCTTTCCCAAGACCGCCGCGCACCTGCGCCTCGAAGGCGACGTCATCGACCGACGGGAAATTCTCAAAGGCGGTGAACCCCCTCCCGGCTTCGCTCCCTGTCTCCTGAAATTCGCACGATCCAGCGACGAGGCCGAGAGCGCCGTGGAATTCGCTTTTTGGCTCATGGCGAAAAAAGCCGGGATTCGACTGCCCCGGGCTTGCCTGGTTCACGACGGCGAATGCTGCCACTTCGCCTCCGAGCGCTTTAGTCGCTACCGCCGCCCCGCCGGCACGCCGGCCCGGCGTCACGACCACACGTTGAACGGAATGCTGCATCGACGCGCCTCGGACGGAGCGATCGACTACGAAGAATTCATGCGCCTTAGTCGTCGCCTCGGCGGAGCAAGTGAAGCGCAAGAGTGCTTCCGCCGTGCGCTCTTCAATGTGCTCGCGACCAACCGCGACGACCATGGCCGCAACCACGCTTTCCTCTACGACGAAACCGACCGCAGCTGGACCTTGTCTCCAGCGTATGATCAAAACCCCCAAGTGGCCAACGTCCTGATCGCCCTCACCTGGCTGGGTAGCACCCAGATTCCCACGCAGTTCGCTTCGCTCCTCCGGATGGCGGAAATCGGCGGTATTTCGCCCAAGACCACCCGTGAAATCTACACACAGGTTGAAGCCGCAACGGTCGGGGGATGGCGGGCCGCCGCCCGCCAAGCCGGAGTGCCGGCGGCCATGATCACCTATTAGTACCAGGAAATCACCGCACAAACCCGCGCGCTTCGCGCCGACGCAAAGTCCGCCATGCGATCCGCGAAACCGCGAGGGCTAGAAAAAACGCGACGTTGAGACCCACAGGGGCGAGGAGGTCTGGAGCTAGTACCAACGTCATTTGAGTTTTCGACTTCTGGTCTCTGCGAGCGTGAGAACGTGGTGTTTCGACTATCGTCCAAATATCACGAGACGTTGGTAGGACGCCGATCGGTTTCGTTGGTTGGCGCAGCCTCGAAGTGGAGGCACCTGGACGGCCGGCCTCGGCGACCCTCACTGGCCCAAATTCGCCGCCGCCCCGCGCCGCACCCACCGGTAGGCGGCAGCCGAGTTTCGCCAGAAATATTTCTCCGCCGTCGCCCGGTCCTTACTCGCGAAGTAATCAGCGACGACGCGGTGCACAGTCGCATAGGGTGCGACGCGGTCGCTCACCGGCCAGTTGCTCCCATAGACAACGCGGTCCGGGCCGAACAACTCGCACAAGGTCTCGAGCGCGGGCCGATAGTGCGCCGGATCATCGATGAGCGCGCCCTTCACCCGGCGCACGACGTTGGAAATTTTTGCGAATACGTTGGGTCGGCGCCCGAGCTCAAGCAGCGCGGGCCGCATCGCCGCTGGGTGGGCATCCCACTCGCTGAACGGGAAGTGATCGATCACGATGCGCAGGCCCGGCAGCAGTCGGGAAAGCTGCAGCGTGGGGTCGAGGATCGCGGCCCCACCGAGCGTATCGATCGACAGATCAAGATCCGCGACACGCTTCAGATCGGCGGCGACGGCCGCTTCCGCAATACGCTTGAGATCGTTGCTGCGGATCCGGAGACCGCGGAAAAGCGGATCGGCGGCAAACCGCCGCAGGTTATCAATAAACTCCGGTTTCCCAGGAACGAGATGACCAACAAAGCCAACGATCGCCGGATTCGTTTTCGCGAGATCGAGAATCCACTGGTTATCACCGACCCACTCGCTCGCCTCGACGACCACGGTGCCGACGACATTCAGATCGCCGCAGTGGATTTTGAAATCGTGGGGCAGCCGCGTTCGGTAAAGGACCTCGTCCGTGCGCGGGGGCCACGGCACGCCTTGGGCGCGCGTAGGATCGTAGAAATGCGTGTGCGTGTCGATGATGGGTATCGGTGCAGGCTTGGCGGCTGCGCCACCGGTGCGGGCGGCGAGCACGGAAGCGGCGGCACTGGAGTAGAGAAAATCGCGGCGGGTCATGGGGGTGGGGTGTGAGGGCGGCGAAGCCAGACTGGCGGCCGCTGGCACGCCGCCGCAACCCACGAATTACCCACGACACTTACCGTCGCTCCAAGCCGTGAAATCCGGCTGGCATCCCTTCTCGCCCTCCGACTATCGTCATGCCCTTCCCCATGAACCACCCGCTGCATTCTCTTCCCGCTCTGCGTCTGGCCTGCGCCGCTCTGCTCGCGCTCTTCTTCATAGCCGGCGCCCACGCCCAAGGAAAACTCAAGGTCCTGATCATCGACGGACAAAACAACCATCAGTGGGCGACGACCACCCCGCTGCTTGAGCAAATCCTCGAGGACACCGGCCGCTTCACGGTCGAGGTTTCAACCACGCCGCCGAGCGCCCCCGCCGCGCCGAGAATGGCCAAGGAGGCCACCACCGCGCAGAAAACCGCCCACACCGAGAGTCTCACGAAGCACGCCGCTGCGGTCACTGCGCACAAGTCTGCCGCTCCCGAGCTTTGGGCCAAATGGCGCCCAAATTTTTCCGCCTACGCTGTCGTCCTTTCCAACTACAACGGAGAAAGCTGGCCCGCCGAGGTGCGGACCGCGTTTGTTGCCTATGTCAAAAACGGCGGCGGCTTCGTCTCCTATCACGCGGCCAACAATTCCTTCCCCGAGTGGCCCGAATATAACGCCATGATCGGCCTCGGCGGTTGGGGCGGCCGCACTGAAAAATCCGGCCCCTACTTGCGCCTCCGCCAATCCACTTGGACCAAAGATATGACACCCGGCCGCGGCGGTAGCCACGGCGCCCAGCACGAGTTTCTCGTCGAGGCCAGCACCCCCGACCACCCGATTCTGCGCGGCCTCCCGGCCAAATGGATGCACGCCAAAGATGAACTCTACGACAGTCTCCGCGGCCCCGCCGAAAATGTCACTGTCCTCGCATCCGCGCTTTCCGACAAAACCAAGGAACAGGAACCGATGCTCATGGTGATCCCCTACGGACAAGGCCGCGTCTTCCACACCGCGCTTGGTCACTACATCGACGCTGTGAACGGCGCCGGTTTCCAAGTCAGCCTCGCCCGCGGCACCGAATGGGCCGCCACCGGGAAGGTCACGCTCCCCGCGCCGAAAGCCGCCGACCTCGCTGCGGACCGCGCCAGCCTCCGCGTGCTCCGCGCTCCCTGAGAGCCGCTCATTCCCCTGCGTGTTCACGATGAGCTGAACACTGGGTTTTGCAGGAGCCTGGTGGCAGGCGATTTCGCGGCACGGACATCTTGCCCCTTATATTTATCGTGGCCGCACCCACGGGCGGGGAAGCCCCCGCCATTGCCCTCTCGCGCTTCACTTTCAGTGATACCGTCCGCCCCAAACCGATCAGCGGTTCTCGATTTTGGCCGAAGATTTCTGCGCGCGTAAGAAACCCTGGAGACCGGTGAGTTGGTCCGTATTGATCAAGTCCACACCTGCTGCATACAGAACACTCCACGTCGCAGGATTGTCCGGTATGTTCCAAAATCTGAGCTGGCGGCTTTGGGCGTGGGCCTGCTCGACAAGCGCTTTCAGTTTGTGGGCCTCGTCCTCCGGGATTGGGCCGGTCCAGCGCCACGAGAAAACTTTCTGCCAGTTATCACTGACCAAGGGAATGAGCGCGGGAGCCGTCTGGCCCTTGAGATCGTCGATGCGTCCGTCCATCGCAGCGTAGCGAAGCGCCTGGCGGCCATCACGGCGGGGGCGCGGGAACCCGACACAATCACCGTAATCGCACCGGGCGTCGTAACTCCGTCACGGAAGACCGTGAGCATCGCCACATAGTTTTTCAGCACTGCGTGCAACGCTTCATAGGTCGCCACCGCTTCAGACTTCACGTCGATCAACAGAATGATCGTCGGACCACTGCGGTAAACACGTCCGCCATTTTGTTTCACCCGTTCGCGAAGAGGATCCAAGTAGAGCGCCTCCAATGTGCGCTCGGGCTTCACCGCTTTGCGATCATGCACCACGAGCAATCGTCCATCGACGAGGTGAACATCGGCTTCGATGCTCCCAAAACCGCATGCCAAGGCGTCCAGCAACGGCCGCGGGTGCTCGTAGTCATTGTGCGCGTGGGCCCGGACCAGCGGCGGCGTGTCGGCAGCCTGGCCAGCGGCCTTGCCGGTCGTGAAAATCGTGAGCAAGAGAAACCAACGAAGTGAGCCCATCAGGAAAAGAGTGTCAGGGAGGGTAGCCAGAGGCAAAGTATCCTCGCGATTTACAGAGCCGCCAGCAATCCGCCGTCCACATACAGAATTTGGCCATTCACAAAATCCGACGCCCGCGAGGCGAGAAACACCGCAGTGCCGATGAGTTCGCGTGGCTCCCCCCAACGCCCGGCCGGCGTCCGCGCGCAGATGAAGCGGTCAAACTCCGCATCGATCGTGAGCGTACCTGTCATCGCAGTGCGAATGTAGCCGGGACCCAGTCCATTGGCCTGGATGTTATGGCGGGCCCACTCCACCGCCATCGCCCGCGTGAGCATTTTCAGTCCACCCTTGGCGGCGGCGTAGTTGGCGATCGTCGGCCGGGAGACTTCACAGTTGAGCGAACAAATCGTAATAATCTTGCCCGCGCGGCGCCGGATCATTCCACCCACGACGGCACGGGTCACGAGAAACGCGCTGGTCAAATTCACGTCGAGCACTTCCTGCCATCGCTCGGTCGGCATCGTTGCCAAGGGCGCTCGCCGATGAATCCCTGCATTGTTGATCAAGATATCCACCTGACCGATCCCGCACTCGATCTCCGCCACACTCCGCTCAACGTCCGCGCCGTTCGTCACATCAAAACAACGACCGTGCACGACGAGGCCTTCGCCGCGCAACGTCGCCACGGCCTGATCCAATCGGGCAGGATCGACGTCGTTGAGCAACAATTCAGCCCCGGCCGCACCCAAGCCGCGAGCGAGCGCAAATCCGATGCCCTGCCCCGCACCGGTGATGAGTGCACGCCGTCCGCGCAGCGAAAAAAGGGCTCCGCTCCCGTCAGAAACGGCCGCGACAAGCGACGGACAGGGGGAAGTTTCGTCAGACATTTCGGCGACACGGTGAATCATTTTTAACCGAAGTGAAGCTCGGCAGTTGCCGGGGTCGGCAAAAATTCGAACGATAGGTTCTTACCCATTTGCTGCCACCTTCTCGTTCACCAAACCCGCGCATGCCCCTAAATCCCGCCCTGCTTCAATCACGCGCAAGTCTCCGCGCCGGCTACGGCAGGTATTATCTCTGCATCAATAGCCACCAGCCGGGAAACCGCTCCGCCGGTTTCACGTTCGCCCCCGCGCACACGTGGACTCTTGATCCCCTGCAATAGACTTGGATGCCGCCCTCCCCTCCTACCCAAAATCCCCATGAGCAAAACCGTTCCCCTCAGCATGGCCGCCGCGCTGGTGAAGTTTCTCCCGCAACAATACATCCGCCGCGACGGCACCGAGCATCGCCTCATCAACGGCGTCTTCGGTATCTTCGGCCACGGCAACGTCACTGGATTCGGCCAAGCCCTCGAGGAATTCGGCGGCTCGAAGCTCCCTTTTTTTCAGGCCAAGAACGAGCAGGCCATGGTCCACTCCGCCGTGGCCTTCGCTAAGGCCCGCCAGCGCATGGGCACCTATGCGTGCACCAGCTCC
>SYGN01000040.1 GCA_005799525.1 Opitutaceae bacterium
AACCCCGTGCTCAAGACCCCGCACATGGACCGGCTGCACGCGGAGAGCATTCGCTTCACAGACTTCCATGTGGCCCCGATGTGCACGCCAACACGCGGGCAGCTCATGACCGGCGTAGATGCGCTCCGCAACGGTGCGATGAACGTCAGCAGCGGCCGCACGAATCTGCGGCGCGATTTTCCGACGATGCCCGAAATATTCGCCGCCGCCGGCTACCGCACCGGAATGTTCGGCAAATGGCACCTCGGCGACAACTACCCCTACCGCCCGCAGGACCGCGGTTTTCAGGAATCGATCTGGTATCAGTCGTCGAGCATCCCTTCCGCCGCCGGCTACTTTAACAACGACTACTTCGACGACATCTACCAGCACAACGGCTCCCCCAAGAAATACGAAGGCTACACCACCGATGTCTTCTTCCGTGAAGCGCAGTCGTGGATGAAGCTAAAGGCCGAGCGTCACGAACCGTTCTTCTGTTACCTGCCACTCGCCGCCGCCCATGGTCCGTTCTTTGTCCCCGATCGTTATCGCGAACCCTACCGCCAGCAACCACCCCGCATCGGGAGCTTCTTCGCGATGATCGCCAACATCGACGAGAACCTCGGCCGGCTCGATGCCTTCCTGCGCGAAAACGGGCTGCACGAGAATACCATTCTCATTTTCATGACGGACAACGGCACCGCCACCGGCGATCCCGTCTTCAACGCCGGCCTGCGGGGAAAAAAGATCGGGCTCTACGACGGCGGGCATCGCGTGCCGTTTTTCATCCGCTGGCCCGCAGGAAAACTGCGCGCCGCCGGCGACGTCGCGGCCCTAACCCAAGTGCAGGACGTTCTCCCCACCCTCCTCGAACTCTGCGGCGTGGCAAAGCCCGCCGCGGCCAGCTTCGACGGCACGAGCCTGACCGGCCTCCTGCGCGATCCCGCCGCGACACTGCCCGATCGGAAACTCACCATTCAGTTTTCCCGCATGAACGACTCCCGTCCGAAGCCGGGCGATGCCGTGGTGCTGTGGAAGCGCTGGCGCCTCGTCGCCGACCAGGAACTCTATGACCTCGCGACCGACCCCGCGCAGGAGCGCAACGTCATTGCGCAATTCCCGGAAGTCGCGGCAGCGTTACGCGCTCACTATGCGACGTGGTGGGCCGGAGTCGAACCGCGCCTGCTCGAGGTCAGCCCGATCCACCTCGGCTCGGCCCGCGCCAATCCCGTCCAACTCTCCCCGTGCGACTGGGTGGATGTGTTTTTCGATCAACAAAACCAAGTGCGCCGAACGAAAAAGAACGGCGCCTGGTCGCTCTTCGTCGAACACGCCGGTGACTATGAAATCGCTCTGCGCCGCTGGCCCCTCGAAGCCAATGCGCCGATTACCGCCGCCATGCCCGCCTTCGAAGGAGTGGATGGTGGCTTTGCCGCCGGCGATGCATTTCCCGTTGCAAGCGCCGACCTGAAAATCGGCGACGTGCGCCGGCAACAACCCGTCACGCCCGAGGACAAGGCGGTGACGTTCAACCTCACGCTGTCCCGCGGCCCGATGGAACTACAAACGTGGTTTCGCGACGCCGCCGGCCAGGAAATCGCCGGCGCCTACTATGTCTACGTTCGCGCGCTACGTCCCGGAAAGTAATGTGCGGCGAGCAACCACCTCATGATCCCTCACGCCCGCCCAAGCCTTCCACCTCACCGACAATCGTTCTTCCGTTCACTCCGATCCACGTCCTGCCAACCGCTTTCCCGAAATTCCGCGTCATGACCCATTCAAAATTCCGTCTCTCCGTCGCCCTCTTCGCCGCCGCCCTACCCACCGCGCACGCCGCCCACCTCACGCTGCGTCAGGACGCCGCCACGCACACGATCTCCGTGTATCGCGACAACGTCCCCGCCCCCATCCTCACGCAGAACGCGAAACCCGATTTCCGCCCCTATCTGCACCCCATCGTTTCGCCCGACGGGAAAAGCGTCCTCACCGAGTTCAGCCCCGGCCACCACAAGCACCAGACCGGCATCTACTGGGGCCTCACGCGCGTGAACGGCCGCGACTATTTCCACAATCCCGCCAACGGCTACTGGCGCCGCATCTCCAGCGCCATCCTCGCCGATCATGGCAGCACGGTGAAGTGGTCCACCGTCTACCATCTCCTCGACGCAGCCGGCCAGCCAATCATGGCCGAGACTCAGACGTGGACCATGCGCGACTCCGGCGACCGCTACCTCCTCGATCTCGAGTGGCAGGGCGAAGGCCTCATCGATCTCACCGTCGCCAAATACGACTACGGCGGGCTCTTCGTCCGCATGCCGTGGCGCGCCGGCATGGAGGGCGCGGTAGTCAACAGCAACCGCCAGCAGAACAAGCGGGCCACCGGCGAGCGCGCGCTCTGGGTAGACATCGGTCTCAAACTCGAGGGCCGCACCGACCAGGCACACATCGCCGTGTTCGATCACCCGAAAAACTCCGACTACCCGCTCCCGTGGCGCGTCGACGGCCAGCTGGGCGTCGGTCCGAGCCGCGCCATTTCCGGCGACTGGTCTATCGCCAAGGGCAAGACCGAGACCATCCGCCATCAGCTCGTCGTCTACACCGGCGAACTCAACGACCTCAAGATGACCGAAAGCTGGAAGGCCTACACCGGCCAAACCAACGACAACATCCTTTGGCGCCTAGCAAAAGCCGAGGGCTTAAAGGCTACGCTTCTCACCCCCGAAGAAGCCGTCGCCAAAATGACCGTCCCCGCCGGCTTCGAAGCAAAACTCGCCGCCGCCGAACCCATGATCACCCAGCCCATGGCCTTTTGCTGGGACGACCGCGGGCGCATGTGGGTCGCGGAAAATCGCGACTACGAAACCCGCAAGACCGGCTTCGCCAACCACGGCGACAGTCGCATCCTCATTCTCGAAGACACCGACGGCGACGGCATCTTCGATTCTCGCAAAGTCTTTCTCGAAGGCATCCCGTTCCCTTCCACCCTCGCCATCGGCTTCGACGGTCTCTGGCTCGGGTCCCCGCCCAATCTTCTCTTCGTCCCCGATCGCGACCGCGACGACCGCGCCGATGCCGGAATCGAGATCCGCCTCACCGGCTGGGGTATTCAAGATCGCCATGAAACGCTCAACTCTCTCCACTGGGGACCTGACGGCTGGCTCTACGGACTCCAAGGTTTCGCCACCCGCTCCATCGTCGGCAAACCAGCCGATGGCGGAAAACTCTTCAAAAAGGGCGAGGCCTTCCCCGAAAAAATCGCCGTCAAAGATGGTCAATATATCGACGGCGGCGTCTGGCGCTATCACCCAACCAAGGACCGCTTCGAAATTGTCGCCCACGGTTTCAGCAATCCTTGGGGCGTCGATTTCGACGACCACGGCCAGATGTTCATCACCGCCTGCGTTATCCCGCATCTTTGGCACATCATTCCCGGCGGAATCTACCACCGCCAAGGCGGCAGACACATCAATCCCTACATCTACGACGACATCAAGACCATCGCCGACCACAGTCACCGCTCTGCTCACGGCGGCGCGCGCATCTATTTAGCCGACGAATTCCCCGGCCAATATCGCGACCGGATTTTCATGGCCAACATCCACGAGCACGCGGTCCTATCAGATGTGCTTGTGCCCGCGGGCTCCGGCTTTATCGGCAAACACGGCGACGACACGCTCCTCGCCAACGACGCCGCGTGGGTCGGCTTCAGCCTCGAAATCGGGCCCGACGGCGCCCTCTACGTGCTCGACTGGCACGATGGCGACATCTGCGGCAACTCCCTCACCGCAAAAGACACCGGCCGGATTTACCGTCTAGCACCGAAAGGTCTCGCCGGAAAAACCGGTCTTAACCTCGCCGCGCAGTCCGACCTCGAGCTCGTCAGCCTGCTCCAACACCGCAACGACTGGTTCAGCCGCCGAGCCCGCGTCCTCCTCCAGCAGCGCGCCGCCGCCGGCCGCCTCGATCCCGCCGTGCCTGCTCGCCTCCGATCATTGCTCGCGCAATCCGACACCGCCGCGAAAAAACTCCGCGCCCTTTGGACTCTCCACATCACCGGCCATCTCCCACCCTCCGATCTCCTGCCACTGCTCGATCATCCCGAGCCCTACCTCCGCGGCTGGGCAATTCAACTGCTGGGCGAAGATAATGCGATCGGGACGGAAGCCCTAAAGAAATTTGCCACCCTCGCTGCTACCGATCCTTCGCCAGTCGTCCGCCTCTACCTCGCTGCAGCGCTGCAACGCATGCCATTTTCCGACCGCTGGCCGATCGCGGAGCGGCTCGTCGCCCGAACTGAGGATGTCGCCGATCACAACATTCCCAAGATAATCTGGTCCGGCATCGAGCCACTCGTCCCCGCCGATCCCACGCGCGCTCTCGCACTCGCCGCCCGCAGCGCGATGCCGCAGCTTACCCAGTGGCTCACCCGCCGCGCCGTCGCCGCCGGCCAGCTCGACGCCATCGCCGCCACCCTCGGGGCCACGTCCTCGCTGCCTGTCCGCATTTCGATTCTTGAGGGCCTACGCGACGGCCTCACGGGTGTCGGACGCAACGAAGCCCGCCCCCCAGCTAACTGGTCCGCCGTCACCACCCCGCTCGCTGCGCTCACCGACGAAAGGCTCCGCGAGCTCCTCACCCAGGTGAATCAGCTTTTTGGCGACACCAGCGCTTTCGCCGTCCAGCTCGCCCAACTCAAAGACCGCACCGCACCGGTCGGCCGCCGCAGCGAGATTCTTCGCACCCTCGCCCGCGACGGCTACGCCCAGTCCCTCCCGGTAGCGCTCGCGCTCCTCGACGAGGCTCCTCTTCGCCGCGAAGCAATTCGCGCCCTCGCCGCGTTCAACGGCGCCGGCATCGCGCCCGCGCTCCTCCAGCGCTACCCGTCCCTCAACGCCGCCGAAAAAGCCGAGGTTATCCTTACCCTCTCCGGGCGCCGCTCCACTGCGCTAGCGCTCTTCGCCGCCCTTCGTGACAACACCATTCCAAAACGCGACGTCTCCGCCTTCGACGCCCGCCAGCTTTCGCGCGTGCTCGGACCCTCGTTCGTTGACTTCTGGGGCCCACTCACCGCGCCCGCCGCTGACAAAGATGCCGACATTGCCAAGTTCAAACGCCAGCTTACCGACAAAGCCCTCGCCGCCGCCAACCTCCCCAACGGCCGCGCCCTCTTCGAACGCGCCTGCTCCGCCTGCCACATGCTCTACGGTGCCGGCGGCAACCTCGGCCCGGATCTCACCGGTTCCAATCGCGCCAACCTCGACTACATTTTAAATCAGATCGTCAACCCCAGCGAGGTCATGAACGAGGCCTACCAGCTAGTGACAATCGCCACCCGCGACGGCCGCACGCTGGCCGGCAATGTAGCCGCCGAGGACGAGCGCCAGCTCACGCTGCGCCTCGTCGGACAAGATACCACCGTCGCGAAATCCGATATTGTCGCGCGCGAAAAGTCTCCTGTTTCCCTGATGCCCGAAGGCCTGCTCAAAACGCTCTCGAACGACGAAGTCCGCGACCTCCTCGCCTACCTGCGCACCACCAGCCAGGTCCCGCTCCCTCAGCCCTGAGACCCACGCCGCACCGCCGCCGGTGAGTCCGGTTTTCTGACTCACCGGCACACCGCCCGCTTGCTCCGCCGCCGTTGTTTCGCCCACCCTTCCCCCATGCCCTTCTTCCGACTTGCCGCACTCCTGCTGCTCGCGCTGCCCTGCGCCGCCAGCCCGATCCGCGTGCTTTATCTCGGCACCGCCGACCGCACTCCGCGCATGGCCGCCCACGCCCTGATGCGTGACCTCGGCCGCGATGCGATCTGGTTCGACTACGTCTCCGATCCCACCGCCGCCACGCCCGAGTTCGCCGCCCACTTCGACCTCGTCGTCCTCGACGCCCCGGCCGCCCCCTACGCCCCCACCCTCGCCACCGTCCCCGCCGCGAAACGCCTCGCCGCCGCCGCCCTCGGTGACGCGACCGCCGAAGGTTTCGCCCTCGCCGCGAAACCCAAACTCCTCGCCGCCGTCGGCCCCGACCGCGTCGCCGCGTGGGAAAAATTCCTCGCCCAGCGCGAACCCGAACAGCGCGAAGCCCGCGCCACTATCGCCAACTACGAAAAACGCGCCCAGCCCGTCTCGTTTCAGTTTCCCCTCGGCGTCAAAGGCAGCACCGAACGCACCCAGGTCGCCCCCGATCTCCGCCTCGAACTCTTCGCCGCCGAGCCCGACATCGCCAAGCCCATCTTCCTCGCCTGGGACGAACGCGGCCGCCTCTGGATCGCCGAAGCCCGCGACTACCCCCACGACGTGAAGCCCGACGGCCTCGGCACCGACACCATCAAAATTTGCGAGGACACCGACGGCGACGGTCGCGCCGACAAGTTCACGATCTTCGCCGACCGCCTCAACATCCCCACCGGCTTCGTCTTCACCAACGGCGGCATCGTTGTCGCCCAGTCCCCGCGCTTCCTCTTCCTCAAAGACACCAACGGCGACGACAAAGCCGATGTCCGCACCGAGATCATGACCGGCTGGGGCATCAACGATACCCACGCCCAAGCCAACAATCTCCATTACGGCTACGACAACTGGCTCTACGGCGCCGTCGGCTACTCCGGCTTCAAAGGCACCGTCGGCGGCGTCGAGAAACAATTCGCCCAGGGCACGTATCGCTTTAAGGCCGACGGCTCCGCCCTTGAGTTTCTCCACCAGTTCACCAACAACACGTGGGGCCACAGCGCCAACGAGTTCGGCGACCAGTTCGGCGGCACCGCCAATAACGCCCCCATTTTCTTCGGCGGCCTTCCCGCCTCCATCGTCCCCAAAGGCACCCGCGCCATGACCGCCAAGCGCATCAACACCGAGGACAAGACGCACACCATCACGCCCAACTTCCGCCAAGTCGACGTCATGGGCGGCTACACCGCCGCCGCCGGCAGCGCGTTCATCTACTCCGACAATCTCCCCGCCCGCCTCCAAGGTAAAGCCATGATCTGCGAGCCCACGATGAAAACCATCGCGCTCTTCGACGTGCAACGCGACGGCGCCGGTTACGCCGCCCACGACGCCTTCAACCTCGTCGCCAGCAGCGACGAGTGGATGTCCCCCGTCTTCGCCGAGGTCGGCCCCGATGGCGCCGTGTGGTTCTCCGACTGGCAGAACTACATTATTCAACACAACCCCACGCCCAACGTCGCCCGAGGTGGCTACGCCTCCAAGACCGGCGTCGGCGGCGCGCACGAAAATCCCCTCCGCGACCATGCTCGCGGGCGCATCTACCGCGTCGTCTGGGATGTAGGCCTGGGCGCCGGCCGGGCTCCCCGGCCACCGGCCGGGCCTACACCGATCACGTCCCTTAGAGGCGCCACGACCGCCCAACTCGTCGCCGCCCTTGGCAGCGGCAATCAATTCTGGCGCCTCACCGCCCAACGCCTGCTCGTCGAAGGCCAACGCACCGACACCTCGGCTTTGCTCAAATCGGCAGTCGCCGGCAGCTCCGCCGTCAAAGCCCTCCACGCCCTCTGGACGCTGCACGGCCTCGGCCAACTCGACGCCGCCACCCACCGCAGCGCGCTCACCCACGCCGACCCCGCCGTCCGCCGTAACGCCACCCGCGCGCTCGGTCGCGATGCCGCCGCCATTTCCCTCTTCTTCGCCTCAGCCGTGATCAGCGATGCCGATCCGCTCACGCGCCTCGCCGCGTTCGCCAAGCTCGGCGAGTTTCCGACCACGCCCCAGATCAAGACCGTCGTCACCGCCCTCCTGCGCAATCCCGCCAACCAACAGGACGAATGGCTCCGGGAGGCGGCCCGCGTCGTCGGCCGTATTCACGGTGCCGGCCTCTACCGCGAGGGTCCAAACCTGCTTCCAAACATCGGCTTCGAGACTCTAGGTGAAGATCGCCTGCCCGTCGGCTGGAAGCGCCGCGACTACGGCGACAAGGAAGGCAACACCACCGCCACGTGGTCGGTTGCCGGCACCGAACGTGAATTTCACGGCGGCAAGTTTGCCCTCCGGGTTAGCTCTGCCGGCGACGCCGACACGAGCTTTCACGCCGATGTCCCGATAAAGCCCAACACCTCATACCGTCTCGCCGGCTGGGTTCGCACCCGCGGCCTCCGCGGCAAGGCCGGCTTTAACATCCACAATATCCGCATCGAGACCGAGACCATCCGCCGCGAGACCGACTGGACTCAGGTCGAAGTCGAGTTCAACAGCGGCACCCACACAACCGCGAGCGTCAACGCCCTGCACGTCGCCCGCGGCGAAACCTTCTTCGACGATGTGCGCCTCGTCGAATTCACGTTGGTGGACGAGAACACGCAGCTTCAGCTGGGCAACGCCGCGCGCGGCGAACAGCTCTTCACCAAGCACCCCGCGGCCTGCATCCTCTGCCACGCCGTCAAGGGCGTGGGCAGCACCGTCGGTCCCGCCCTCGACGGTCTTGCTTCCCGCGCAACCGCCGCGTCCATCCGCGAGAGCTTGCTCGAACCGAGCAAGGTCATCGCCAAAGGCTACGAGCAGTTCGGCAAAATATCCCCCATGCCCCCGATGGCCGATATCTTCAGTCCGCAGGAAATCTCCGACCTCGAAGCCTATCTCCAGACCTTGAAGTAACTACCTCCGCTCGATCCACCTCACCCACGATTCCAAATTTCCCCCTCCTTCCATCATGAGCAAAAAAATCAACATCGCCATCATCGGTCTCGGTTTCGGCGCCGAGTTCATTCCGATCTTTCAAGCCCATCCCGACGCCAATCTCGTCGCCGTCTGCCAACGCGACCCGAAAAAACTGAAGGCCATCCAGGAGGCCTTCGGCATTCCAAAAGGCTACACCGATTACGACGAACTCCTCCGCGATCCGGAGATCCACGCCGTCCACATCAACACCCCGATTCCCGATCACGCCGAGCACTCGATCAAGGCGCTCAAGGCCGGCAAACACGTCGCCTGCACCGTCCCGATGGCCACCTCCATCGCCGACTGCAAACGTATCGTCGATCTCACCAAGAAAACCGGCCTCAAATACATGATGATGGAGACGGTCGTTTACGCCCGCGAATACCTCCACGTCAAAGAACTCTACGACCGCGGCGACCTCGGCAAAATCCAGTTCCTCCAAGCGAGCCACCAGCAGGACATGGACGGCTGGCCGAACTATTGGCCCGGCCTCCCGCCCATGTGGTATGCCACGCACTGCGTCGGCCCGATGCTCGCCCTCACCGACGCCACCGCCGAATACGTCTCCTGCTTCGGCTCCGGTTCGATCCGTCCCGAACTCGCCAAGAATTACGGGTCCCCTTTCGCCGTCGAAACCGCGCACATCAAATTGAAGGACTCCGACGTCACCGCGCGCATCATTCGCTCGCTCTTCGACACCGCCCGCCAATACCGCGAAAGTATCGACGTCTACGGTTCGAAAAAATCCTTTGAATGGTCACTCGTCGAAGGCGAACCGCACATCCTCCACACCGCGAAACTCGCCGAGCACAAGATCCCGAAAAAAATCACTGTACCCGACTACGCCAAGCGCCTCCCCAAAGGCATCCAGAAGTTCACTACGAAGGGCGTCTACGACCTCGGCAAAAAAACCCACCTCAGCTTCACCCAGGGCGCCGGCCACGGCGGCTCACACCCACATCTCGCGCACGAGTTTCTCTCTGCGCTGGTCGAAGATCGCGAGTGCTCCGTCAACGCGGTGAAGTCCGCCAACTGGACCTGCGTCGGCCTCTGCGCCCACGAATCCGCGCTGACCGGCGGAAAAATCGTAAAACTCCCCGCCTTCACCCAGGGCTGACCGCTCGGAAGGTAGGTGCTCGCTTGCGAGCGATTTCAGGCTCGTCGCACGTCTTGTCCTCCCTGGGATTTTCAATCTATCGCGCGCAAGCGCGCTTCTACACTCCGCACCATGCGCGATCCAACGAAAGGCCACGCGGCCCTGCCCCGCGGCCGCGTCTCGATTCCGCATGCGGAATATTTTCTTACCGTCTGCACCGACGAAAAACGCCCCGGCCTCACTTCGCCCGCCGCAGCGACCGCCATCCTCACCGAGCTGCGCGCGATGGACGCCGACGGCGCGTGGCAACTCCGCTGCGCCGTCGTGATGCCCGACCACCTTCACGCCCTCGCGATCCTTGGCGAGCGCCTGACCCTTGGCCAATCCGTCGGCCGTCTGAAATCGAAAACCCATGCGTCACTTCGAGCCGTCGCCGCGAACTCCGCCGCCTCTCTCGCGTGGGAACGCGACTTCTACGACCACCACCTGCGCCCCGACGAGGTTCGCCTCGCGCCCTTCCTCTACATTTTCCTCAAACCCTATCGCGCCGACCTCTGCGCCACGGGCGACCGCTGGCCGGGGTATTACTGCTGCGATGAAGACTGGTCGTGGTTCAAAGGAGAGCTCAATACCGAGCGCCCCTACCCGGAGTGGCTGCTCTGAGGTAGGAGCTCGCTTGCGAGCGATTTCCGCCACCCCTCGCTCGCAAGCGAGCTCCTAACTCCCGACAAACTGCGTTTTCCTGTTTCCAAACCATCGCGCGCAAGCACACTCCGCGCCTCCATGATCGAAGTCAGCCACCTTACCCGCGTCTTCCGCACCTACAAAAAACTCCCGGGCTTCTGGGGTGGCGTCAAGGGGCTGTTCAATCGCACGTTCGAAGAGACCGCCGCAGCCAAAGACATCTCGTTCACCATCGCAGAGGGCGAATTCGTTGGCGTCCTCGGACCCAACGGCGCCGGCAAGACGACGACGCTCAAAATGCTCTCGGGCCTCGTCTACCCGACGAGCGGCACCGCCCGCGTCGCCGGCTTCGATCCGACCAAACGCGAAAACGCTTACCGCCGTCTGTTCGCCCTCGTGCTCGGCCAAAAAAACCAGCTCTGGTGGGACCTCCCCGCCATCGAGTCCTTCAATCTCCTCCGCGCCATCTACGGCATCCCCGAGGCGCAATTCAAAGCCACGCTCGACGAGCTCGTCGACCTCTTCACCGTCCGCGCCAAACTCAACGTGATGGTGCGCGAACTCTCCCTCGGCGAGCGCATGAAAATGGAGCTCATCGCCGCACTTCTGCACCGCCCGCGCGTCCTCTTTCTCGACGAACCGACCATCGGTCTCGACGTCGTTTCGCAACGTGCCGTTCGCCAGTTCCTCCGCGACTACAACCGCAAGTATCGCGTGACGATTCTCCTCACGAGCCACTACATGGCCGACATCAAGGAACTCTGCGAACGCGTGATCGTGATCCACAAGGGAGCAAAAATCTACGACGGCGCGCTCGTCCGCCTCGAGTCCGCCGGTGGCGCGCGCAAGAAAATCATCACCTTCATCCCCGGCCCCGGCACCGCATTCGCCGACACTTGGCAGTCGCAGTTCGGCACGACTACCCGCGCCGATGATGGCAAGTTCACGCTGCGCGTCCCCGGCGAAAACGTCGTCGCCGTCTCTCAAGAAATTCTCAGCACCGGCCCGGTCGCCGACATCACGATCGAGGATGTCCCGCTCGAGGACGTGATTGCCGAATTGTTCGCGGCTCAGGCCTGACGTCACCCACCAGGCCAGTGCCCCGTTTCCCCCACGAGGGTGTGCATCAACCCGCGGAGGGTGTTCGCCGTTTTCTCGGCTCGTCGCACGCAGACTCGCCAACGTCGCGTCGCCCTCACCTCGAAGTCGCGTCATTCACAGCGGGCATCTGAAACACCCGTCAAGAAATGCATCAGACATTGATATGCAGGAGCATCGTCCCAACATTGTTCACATGCTTTTTAACGTTGCCTGCGCTCTTCTCGCCGCCGCGCTCGCGGGCGCCTTCACCTGGATTCTTATGCGCGGCCGGGAAACCACCCGCACCGCCGAGCTCAATGCCGCCCGCGCCGACCACAATCGCGTCACCGCCGAACTCGCCGCCGCCCGCACTGACCTCACTCAACTCTCATCCCTGAACGCTCAACTTTCCTCCGATCTCGCCGCCGCCCGCGCCGAGTTTGCCGCCCGCCTCGCGGCCGAGCAACAGCGTCTGACCGAACGCGAAGCACTCGCCGCCCGCTATCTGGCCGACGCTGAGAAACTCAAGATCACCCTCCAGAGCGAATTCCAAGCCATCGCTTCAAAGCTTCTCGAGGAAAAATCCGCGAAGTTCACCGACCACAACAAAACTCAGGTCGAAACCCTCCTCCATCCGCTGCGCCAACAGCTCGCCGATTTCCGCACGCGCGTGGACACCGTTTACAAAACCGAAAGCGACGACCGCTCCGCCCTCAAGGCCCAGATCGAACAACTCCGCCTCCTCAACACCCGGATCACCGACGAAGCCCACGCCCTCACCACCGCCCTCAAAGGCCAGTCGCAAGCCCGCGGTGCCTGGGGCGAACTCATTCTCGACCGCCTGCTGGAATCCGCCGGCCTCATCAGAGGCCAAGACTACCTCACCCAAGAATCACTCACCACCGACGACGGCCGCCGCCTCCGCCCCGATGTCATCCTTCGACTCCCCGACGCCCGCCACCTCGTCATCGACTCGAAAGTCTCTCTAGTAGCTTACGAACGCGCCGTGAACGCCGGCGACGATCCCGCACGCCTCGCCGCCACCCGCGAACACGCCGCCGCCGTCCGCACCCACGTGGAGCAACTCAGCGCGAAAAAATACGAAGACACCGGCAAACTCATCACCCCCGACTACGTGCTGATGTTTGTGCCCCTCGAACCCGCTTTTATTCTCGCCGCCGAAAACGACCGCACGCTCTACGAATGGGCCTTCGACCGCCGCGTCATTCTTTGCACCGCGCCCACGCTCCTCGTCACCCTCAAAACCATCGCCACCCTCTGGAAACAGGATCGCCAGACGAAAAATGTCCAGGCCATCGCGACCCGCGGCGGCCTCCTCTACGACAAATTCGCCGGCCTCTTCGCCGACCTCGAAGAAATCGGCAAACACCTCGTGCGCCTTCGCGAGACCTACGACGGTGCCTTGGGCAAACTGAAAACCGGCCCCGGCAATCTGCTGTCCCAAGTCGAAGACCTCAAAAGCCTCGGTGCCAAAGCCAAGAAATCGCTGCCGACCGCAACGCCTGAACTCGATTCGTAAGCTGGCGCTTGTCGCCGCGCCGCCCTCCGCTCACGCCCCTCCGTGCCATTTCCTGCCACTCACTCCTCCTCCTGGAGCCGTGAGCGCCAGCAAGTGGTCCGCCCCGCCATCTGCCCTCGTAGCCCGGAGCGTCAGCGAGTGGGTTTTGCGGTTGGATTTTTTCCGCCCTCATCCTTGTCCATCCGTGGCTGATACTGCCCGCCCTTTCCTTCAATGAGCCACTCCCTCCAAGGCATCTGGGAAATGATCCGAGCCGAGAGTGCCGGCGAACCCTCCTCCGATCTCCTCGCCCTCCGTGTCGAGCTGCACCTCGGTGCCGGAACCTACCACGTCCGCTTCGCCGGCGAGCTCGCCGACCAAGGAACCTACTCACGCGCCGACTCCGAGCCTCAGGCCACGTTCATTCTCCTCGGCGCGAAGGGCCCCAACGCCGGCCGCACGATCCCCTGTATCTACCAACTCGCCGGCAATCGCCTCAGGATCTGCTACGGCCTCGATGGCACCACGCCCACCGCCTTTTCCACGACCGCCGGCTCGCCCCATTACCTCGCCACCTACCGGCGAAAAACGCTGCCGTAGTCGTCTCCACACTTCCGCTACAGCCACCTCCCGGCCAAACGGCCGGTGGCTCACAGTCAGCAGCCCAGAACAAAAACGCGCGCGAGGGCACGAGCGAGACGCGGGCGTGGCGCGGGCTTGAGACAATGATTCGGCGACGACCACTCAACCGCAAGGTCGCGTCTACGCGCGTGGCAGCGGCGGCACCCGGCGCGAGAAGAAACGGCGACAGGAAAGAGCGATGCCCGTGTAGACAAGCAAGAGGCCGCCAAGGCAGGCGAGACCGGCGACGAATTGGCCGACGAGGCCGAGCGCTTCGCCGGTGTGCAGGAAGCGCGTCCACGAGCGGACTTGTTGCGCGGCGTTTTGGTCGGCGTAGCCGGTGCGCAGGAGGACTTCGCCGGTGGAGGAATTGAGGGTGACGGCGGTGTTAGCGGTGCGGGGCCAAGCAGTCGTTTCACGGACGGTGGCGGAAAACACGTCAGGCGTGGCGCCGAGGCGCACAGTGATGGTTTGCCACGAAGGGAAATCGGTTCGCACCCGGGTGAGCAGGACGTCGGACGAGAGCGGGCGGGAGGCGGCGGAGGGCGGTGGGACCTTGGGCGCGGGCGATCCACTGCTGCGGGAGCCGACGGCGTTGTCCGTCGGGGCCGGTGTGCCGGTGAGGGTGGCGATGAGCGTGCCACCCCAGCGGAACGAGATCGGAACGGCCGTGAGTGTCAGGATAATCAATACAGGGGCGGACCACAGGCCGATGACGTTGTGCCAGTTAAACTCGCGGGCTTTCGCTGCAGAGTTTTGGCGGAACCAGATGACTGGGGAGACGGCGCGCCACGACCAGCTGCGCGGCATCCACAGGTAGAGTCCGGTGACGGCGAGGAGGGCGAAGGCGAGGTTGCAGATGCCGGTAATGAGTTTGCCGCGCGGGCGGCTCTCCTTGCCATCGAATCCAAGGTAGCGGTGGAGGTCGGTCATGGTGCGCATAAACGAAGCGATGGCCGTCGAGGTGGGTTGGCGAATTTCGCCGGTGTAAGGATTGACGTAGAAGGCGGGGCTGCGACCGGCGAGGAAGGCGACCGCAGCGAGGGGATCCGCAGAGACGACGAAGCTTTGGGGGCGGGCCTCGGGTTGGGCGGTGCGGAGGCGCGCGCGGAGTTCGTCGAGCGGGAGGCGGGCGGCACCGGCGGGAGGTGCGGCGATGTGGCGGGCGTCGCGTTCGGACCACGCGACGAGTTGTTTCTCGAAGGCAAGGACGGTGCCGGTGAAGCACATGATTGCAATGACGAGGCCGGAGATGAGCCCGGCGACGAGGTGGATCCAGAACACGGTTTGGCGAAACATGGGACGAGTGGGCGCGACTGGGAGAAAACGGTTAGTGATCAAAAACGCGTGGTCACGCCTATGCGGAGCGCGCGAGGCGAGCCGGGGGTGATGTTCGTGTTGCTGTGCGCGGAGGCGAAGTAGGCGCGATCGAGGAGATTTTCGACGTTCAGTTGGGCGCGCAGTCGGGCGTTGAACCGGTAGAAAAGCGCGGCGTCGAAACGGACGAAGCTCGGGAGGCGGACCGTGTTGTCGGTAGAGGTGAAGAGTTCGTCGCGGTAGATCGTGCCGAGCCCGAAGCCCCACTGCGGGTTGAAATCGTAGCGGCTCCAGAGCGAGACGGTGTGGCGCGGAAGTTGGGCGAGACGGGCGCCGGCGACGACGGTGGGGGACTGGGTCGTCTTGACCGTGCCGTCCTGATACGCGTAACCGACGACGACGCTCCAGTTTCGGGTGATGCGGCCCGTGAGACCGAGCTCGATCCCGTGCGCGCGCTGACCGTCGACGAGGAGCGATTGGGTCGGATCAGCGGGATCGGTAATGGCGACGTTGCGGCGGTCGAGGCGGTAGGCGGCTGCAGTGAAGGCAAGGTCCTGGGAAAAATCCCACTTCACGCCAAATTCGTAATTCGTGAATTTTTCAGGAGCGAGGGAGCGGTTGGTGACGCTCAGGGAGGACAGTTGTTCGCCGGCGCGGGGCACGCAGGATAGGCTGTAACTCGTGTAGACCGCGAAGTGATCGGCGGGTTTGTAGATCAGACCCGCGCGAGGGGAGACGAGAGCGTCGGTGGTGGCGATGGTCGCGGCGGTGCGGCGATCCTGAAAATCGACGGAGAAATTCTCCAGACGCACGCCCGCGACGGCGAGGAGCTGCGGGAGCAAGGTGATCTGGTCTTGCACGTAGCAGGCGAGGGTTTGCGCAACGCCGTGGTTGTTGGCGTCGGTGGCGCCCGGCAGGAACGTCACGGGGAGCGTAGTACGGGGGTTGGCGAGAGGGACGTTCAGGGAGGTGGTCGTCAGGCTAACCGAGGTGAAGTACCCGGTGAGGCGGAGATTGTCGGTGGTCTGGCGGGCGAGCTCCAGGCCGGTGAGAATCTGGTGACGGACGGTGCCGGTGGCGAAGGAGAAAACCACGTCGGTTTGATTGAAGAGATTCTCGCGGTCGGTGGCTTGGTTGTAGGCGGAGAGGGCGACGGCGGTGGCGGCGGCATTTACGGAACCGGGGTAAATATTTTGGTAGAATTTTTCGTAGCGGCCGAAGCGCGTATGATTGCGCAGCGTGATGCGGTTGGCGAACGAGTGATCGAAAATGGTGTAGGCGGTGTTGACGGAGGCGCGGGTGGAACTTTGGGCGGGATCGCCGAAGAACCTGGAGAGTGCGGTTGGCACGGGGCGACCTTGAAATGAGGATACGCCACGATCGGCGGTGCGCGCGTCGTGGAAATGTTCGCCTCCGGCACGGAGCGTGGTGCGCGGCGCGATGCGCCATGCGACGGTGGGATTGACGCCGTAACGCCGCAGCGTGACGTCGTCGCGGTAGCTGTCGGCGTCCTCGAAGAGTGCGGTGACACGGTAGGCGAGCGCGGGCGTCACGGCGACACCGAGGTCGAGGGTAGCGCGATTCTGGCGCGACGAGCCGAAGGTGAGGGCGAGCTCACGAGTGGTGGTGCCGTTGGCCTGTTTGGTAACGCGGTTGATGAGGCCGCCGGAGCCACCGCGGCCGAAGATCAGCGCGTTGGGGCCTTTCAGAACTTCGACGCGGTCGACGGAATAAAGGTCGCGGTAATAGGGGACATCGTCGCGGACGCCATCGACGAAGAAGTCGGCAGTGGTGGCATTGCCGCGCAGGACGGGCGTATCGCGGTTGCCCTCACCTTGGGCGATCCCGGCGCCGGGCACGTAGCGCGTGATGTCGCCGATGCTGTGCATGGCTTGATCGTCGATGAGTTCGCGGGTGACGACGCTGATGGATTGGGGGATATCGACGAGGGCGGTGTCGGTCTTGGAGGCCGTGATACTACGCTGGCTGGAGTAGGATTTTTCGCGTTGGTCGTTCACCGCGAATTTCTCGAGATGGATGGTGTCGTCCTTGGGAGGAAGGTAACTGGGGGTCGTCGCGGCCTGGGAGAAGACGGCAGAGGCGGCGAGGCCGAACGGCAGCACCAGCAAGGCGAGCACGTGAGCCAAGGAGGACAGGTTAGTTTTCATATTGAAAAAGAGAAAAAGCGGGCGGCGCGCAGCCCGGACACGCCGAGCGACGGACGGAAGCGAACGGAAGTGGGGACCGGTGCCGGTTTGCCGCGCAGGGCGAAACTCGGGGGAAATTTGAGTGCGGCCAAACGTTGACCGGCAAACTGACAGCACGCTATGCGCGCAACGGGAGGAAAGCTAAAGGGGACGACGGGGGAGCCCATGGACCAACGAGCGGTGACGTCCTTTGGCACCGAAGTGCCAGCCGCGCGATGGGGTGGAGTGACGGGTGGCGATGGAGGGCCGACGGCGAATGGACAGCGGTGTTGGCGAACAGCGGCGGGCTCCCGGTACTGCGGGTAAGAGAACGCGAAGGCGTCGACGGGAAAGTCAGCCCTGCGGGTGGAGACGATGGGGTCATCGGATGAGCAGCCCAGCGGCGGACGCGAGAGGGTGCGGGCGGTGGATTCGTCAGCCGGTGGGTGTGAAATGAAAGCAGGCCGAATGAAGGCCTCGCGGTAGAGACCGATCGCGTGGGCTAGCAAGCCGAACGCGCGGCTGAACGACGAGTGGCGCGGGACGCTGCGTGTGACGGAGGAAGTGCCCGCGGTATCTGGTTCCGGCTGCGAGCTGGGCTCAAATCGCGAGAGGCCGACGACAGCGGCCAGCGCGATAAGCGCGGCGCACTGGGCGGATCGGATGGAGCAAACACTCGGAAACATGGCCTATTGCTAATGAGACCTAGTCGCGTTAAAACAAGGGGGAAATAGGGCTCTTCGCTCATGTCGTTGGGCAGAAGATATTTCGGACGCATCTCCTGGAAGCGGTGGAAAAAAAGAACGCCCGCTATTCCCTGAAAAAAGGGTCGCTGACTCAATCTTCGCCGCGACTGCCGCCCTCTCGGACATCTACTACCCGACGGAAACAGCGGGGAACCTGAAATCGTCACATTCACCACCAACGATCCCGCCGAAAAATCCGTGGCCTCGCTGATGGGCGTCGCCATCCCCGAACCCGTCGCCATCCGGCCCGCCGCCCTCCTTTATGCCAAGGGCGCGGTGCCCGCCGAAAAATCATTCACGATCCAAGTGGAAAATCACGGACACACCACCGCGACCGAAGCCACCTGAGTCAACCCGCGTTTCATCCCCCGCCTCGAACCCACCGCCAAAACCGGCACGTATCGCATTCGAGCCCGTGTTACCGACAGCTCCGAGCTCGCCCAAACCACGATCCGTATCACGACTCAGTTGGGCGAGCGCCCGCTCATGTCGGTGGTCGCGGTGGGCATCAACTAGCCGGTCGCAGCGTTCCCGCGATGCGTCCTCGCTCGGCCACCGGCCCCGCGTCCGCCTCCCTTTTCGGGGCGTGTGCTTAAATCTGTGCTTCAGTGCCGCAGTGCGCCGGGTTCGGAGTCCCGGCTTCAGCCGGTCTGGACGGAGCGCGCCGGACCGCCTGAAGGCGGAACTCCCAACCGGTCAAGTCGGCGCGCTCTCCGTTGGCACAGAATGAATCACACCCGCCTCGGGCTGCGTCGCGCAGGAAGCCCCGCCTCACCGCTGTTTCATTGCGAAAACAATCCCGGCTCATCATCACACCGGACACGATGCACCTCACCGGCCTCTTCCTTTATCCCGTCAAATCCTTCCGCGGTTGCACCGTCTCCGCCGCTGATGTCGATGCCCTCGGCCTCGCCGGTGATCGCCGTTTTTTGGTGGTCGACGAACACGGCGCGCACCTCACGCAGCGTCCACTCCCCCGCATGGCGCTGATCTCGACCGAACTCACCGCCACCGCGCTCATCCTCAGCGCCGAGGGTGCCGGCGCAACCTCCGTGCCCTTGCGCGCCACTGCGCCCGCCACCCTGCGCACCGTATCCATTTGGCGGAGTCAGGGACTGCTCGCCGAAGACTGCGGCTGCGAAGTCTCCGCCTGGCTCTCCGCTTTCCTCGGTGTCACCTGCCACCTCGTCCGCATCGGCGAAAAATTCCGCCGCCCCGTCCTCGACCACCCGCAGTTCTCCTCCGCCCCGGCCAACACCCTGATCATCGACGACCGCATCGTTTCCGCGGATCTCTTCAATTTCTCCGACGGCTATCCCTTCCTCGTCGTCAGCGAAGCCTCGCTCGCCCACCTCAACGACCGCCTCGTCTCCATCGGCGAAGAACCTGTCCCCATGGATCGCTTCCGCCCCAGCCTCGTCGTCAGCGGTTGCCCCGCCTTCGCCGAAGACACGTGGTCGCGCCTGCGCATCGGCGCGATCACGTTTCGCAGCGGCGGCCCCTGCGCCCGCTGCATCGTGACGACCACGGACCAAGTCACCGGCGAGCGCGGCCACGAGCCCCTCCGCACCCTCGCCACCTATCGCCGCGACCCCGCCGATGCTACCCGCATCAACTTCGCCCTCAATCTCACCCACGAGACCAAGTCAGGCACGCTGCGGCTCGGCGATCCGGTCGAGCTCTTGTAAGGGAGACAACAGCCAAAGCCCGCGTCTGGTTCGCGCTCAGCGTTTTCGCTTCGCCGCGATCACGCGAAGTTCCACCGCAGTGAGCTTGTCCTTGCCCCGACCGACCGCCTCTTTCGCTACAATGAGTTCCTCCAACGAGATCACCCAGCAAACGCGCCCATCGATTTCGAATTTCTCTGCCGCGTTCTTTAGGCGCGCAAAATCACCGAGGCCCTCCACCGAGGAAAGAATATCCACGACGCCCACGTCCGTTTCTACCTAGAGATTGTTCACCCGCTCACCCGCCTCGGGAAATTGCAGAAACGACAACCGCTGCGGCGTCATGCGATGACGCGGATTCCACTAGGCCAAAGCCCGCCGCAACAGCTCGACATTCTCCTCTTTCAACACCGCGTAGATTTTCAGATCGCGCGTCACTTGCGACGATCCGTGCGAGACCGCCGCGTAACCACCGATCATCACAAACTCGAGACCCGAGTCCGTGAATTTAGCGGTGAGTTGGCTGAAATCCAGCGTCATGGGCAGCTTTGGCCTCCTGCAATTTCAAAATGAATCGCAATGCCCCGTCGTGCTGGCGCCAGCGCTCGCCGACCGGCAGCGCGAGGTTGGTATCGATCAAATCCAGATCGATCCCCGCCTGCCGCGCCTCCTCAAACACATCTTTTTCCGGATCCACGCCTTTCACGAAGCCGTTTTAATCCATGCGGCAAAGCGAAATCCTCCGCTGGACCGCTCCCTCCCACAAATTTACCCTTCTGCTCCGCTTGCCACGAACCGCGCACCACCACCCCGTCTGTCGCCCCCTCACCACCCGTCCCCGCCCACCCGCCCACGCTTCGCCTTGTGCCCCGCTCGGTGTTTTTTCGTCTGGATCATCCGCACCTTCGCCCCGCGCGATTTCGGCCGTGTCCGCCGCCGTTCCGCCTCGCGCGCATCCACGACCGCCGCTTTTGCCGCCCGCACCCGCGCCTCCAGTTTCGCGCACAACTCCGCCCACGCCACCTCGCGGTTCGCCGCCTGCGAACGCTCCCGTTGACACCTCACTTCGACCCCCGTCGGTCCGTGGCGCAGCCACACGGTGCTGCTGGTTTTGTTGATTTTTTGCCCGCCTGGCCCCGCCCCGCGCACAAACTTCTCCTCCACGTCCGCCAACCGCACCCCGAGGACCTTGAGCCTTTCTTCAATTTGGGTTGGTAAAGCCATCGGCGTCTCGTTTGCTCTCAGGGAAACTATTCTTCGCTGCCCGAGTCAAACGCCGCCGACTTCCTCTACTCTTTCTCCTTTCACTCGCACTTTAACTCTCACTCTCACTTTCCCCACCCTCATGCTCAACGGTCCCGCTTGGTCCCAGAAACTCCGCGCTGAAATTGGCAAAGCCGTCATCGGTCAGGACGCCGCCGTCGAGCGGTTGCTCGTCGCCCTCCTTGCCAATGGCCACGTTCTCATCGAGGGCATGCCCGGCCTCGCGAAGACGCTCCTCATCCGCTCCCTCGGCTCCGCCCTCGGCGTCCACTTCGAACGCGTCCAGTTCACCCCCGACCTCCTCCCGAGCGACGTCACGGGCACGATGATCTTTCAGCCGAAGACCGGCGAGTTCACCCCCCACCGCGGGCCCATCTTCGCCAACCTCGTCCTCGCCGACGAAATCAACCGCGCCCCCGCCAAGGTCCAATCCGCCCTCCTCGAAGCCATGCAGGAGCGGCAAGTGACCATCGGTGGGCAAACCATCCAACTACCCAAGCCGTTTTTCGTGATGGCCACCCAAAACCCCGTCGAGCAAGAGGGCACGTACCCTCTCCCCGAGGCCCAGACGGACCGTTTCCTTTTCAAACTCATCGTCGATTACCCGACCGCCGAGGAAGAATCCCAAATGATGCAACGTTGGGGTCAGGTCACAAAACAACCCTCGCTCGTCGCTGCGTCCAGCGGCGAAGAACTGCTTGCCCTCCGCGCCGAGGTCGACCGCATTCACCTCTCGCCCGCGGTCCAGGGCTACATTCTCGCTCTCGTCCGCGGCACCCGCGCTCTGGCCGAAAAGGGCGGCTCCGGTAAACGCTACCTCAACTTCGGCGCCTCGCCTCGCGCCTCCCTCGCCCTCTACCAAGCCGGTCGCGCCCTCGCCTGGCTCCGCGGACTCGACTACCTCTCCCCATCCCTCGTGCAGGAACTCGCCCCCGACGTCCTCCGTCACCGCATCGGCCTCACCTACGAAGCCGAAGCCGAGGAAATCACCGCCGACAAAATCGTCGCCCAAGTCCTCGAGCGCACCCCCGTCCCCACGACCGCCTAATCGTTTTCGTTATCCTAATCGTTCTTCGTTCTCCCCACCACCGCCTGATCGTTCTCTTTCCTCTTTCTCTTAATCTTTCTCCACGCAGCTCCCACCTCCCCCGTCCGCCCACCCTTTTGGCCCTCCTCTCACCAACTCCCGCTGCCTCCGCCGCCGCGCCCACCTCGTCGCCGCTCGCCCTCCTGCGCCAACTCGAATGGCGCGTCCGCCACGCCGTGGAAAACGTCCTCAGCGGCGAATATCGCTCTGCCTTTCGCGGCCGCGGACTTGAGTTCGACCAAGTCGTCAAATACGAGTTCGGCGACGACGTCCGCGACATCGATTGGAACGTCACCGCGCGCCTCGGCGAAGCCTACCGCAAGAAATTCGTCGAAGAGCGCGAGGTCACCTTGCTCGTCGTCTTCGAAGATTCCCCCTCACTCTCCTTCGGCTCCGGCGCACAATCCAAACGCGAAGCCCTCCTCGAACTCGCCGGTCTCGTCATGCTGCTCGGTGCCGTCAACCGCGACCGCGTCGGCTTCGTCTACGCTGGCCCGGAGGGAAAAATCGTTCGCGAGCCCGTCCGCGGTCGCGGCCAGATCATGCACGCCGCCGCCTCGCTCCTCGCCCGGACCGCACCTGCACCCACCGGTCCCGCTCCGGAGATGCCGTGGCGTTTCCTCGCTCGCGCCGCCCCGAAACACAGCGTCCTGCTCTGGCTCAGCGATTTTCCCCCGCGCGATGTGCCCGAGGGCTGGACGGTTCTCCAACGCCGCTACCAAACCATGGGCTTCCGCGTCGACGATCCGTGGGAGCGCGCTCTCCCCGACGGCGAATCGTTCGCCGCCTACGATCCCACGACCGGCCGCCTCGTCACCCTCGACGGCAACTCCGCCGAACGCGCCGCGCATGCCGCGTGGTGCCGCCAACGCGAGGACGCCTGGACCACGCTCTTCCCCCACCCCCTGAGCCGCCTCGTCGTCGGCACCGAACAAAATCGTCTCGATGCCCTCGTGCGTTTCTTCCACGCCCGTATGAAAGCGGGCACCCGCCGATGAGCCCGTACCGTCTCATTCTTCCCGTCGCCGCGAGCGCCAGCGAGTGGTCCGCTCCCGCCGCCGTCTCCCGTAGCCGCGAGCGCCAGCGAGTGGTCCGTCCTCTCTCCCCCTCATGGGCCGCCTAACCTTCCACGATCCACTCTGGCTCCTCGCGCTCCTCGCGTTGCCGCTGATCAGCTGGCTCCGCGGTCGCCGCAGCGTGCCTGTCTTGCTCGTGCCCTTTGCCGCCGCCTGGCATCGCCCCTCCCTCGCCGCGCCCTCGCGCTGGCCCGTCGGATTGGCGCTCACCGGCCTCGTCCTCGTCGTCGTCGCCCTCGCCCGCCCCCAACGTGTCGAAGACAAACGCGAGGTCCGCTCCCAAGGCTACGATATCATGATCTCCGTCGACCTCTCCGGCTCCATGCTCGCGGAGGATTTCGAGAAAAACGGCGAACCCGTCAACCGCCTCCAAGCCATCAAGCCCATCATCCAAGCGTTTATTGAACAACGCCCCTCCGACCGCATCGGCATCGTCCTCTTCTCCGGCCGCGCCTACACCATGGCCCCGCTCACCTTCGACCACGACTGGTTGTCCCGTCAGCTCGAACGCCTCAAACTCGGCATGCTGGAAAACGGTACCGCCATCGGCGACGGCCTCGGGGTCGCCCTCACCCGCCTCGAACAAGCAAAACGCCAAGCCGGCGGCCAACGGCAGGGCGCCTTCGTCGTCCTCATGACCGACGGCGTGAACAACAGCGGCGCCATGACCCCCGAGCAAGCCACCGCCCTCGCCAAGGCCCGCGGCATCCCCGTCTACACCATCGGTGCCGGCAAAGACGGCTACGTGCCCATGCCCGTCTTCGACGCCAACAACCGCCGCATCGGTCGTCGCATGGTGCTGTCCGACCTCGACGAAGCCGCCCTCCGCATCATCTCCGAGCAGACTGGCGGAAAATTCTTCCGCGCCTCCGACATCGACACCACTGAAGCCGCCTTCAAGGCCATCGACCGCGCGCAGAAAATCGAATTCCAGTCCAAGAGCTACCTCATCACCACCGAACTCTTCTGGTGGCTCGCCGCCCCCGGCCTCGCCGCCCTCGCCCTCGCCGCCCTCGCCGCCCGCCCCTTGGGAGCGCGGACGGCCCGCCTGCATCCCGCCTGAAATTCCAGATTTCCGATGACCGATTTTCAGTTTTCAAGATTTCCTCCTCCGTCCGCGTCCCCATGACCTTCGCCACGCCCGAACTTCTCTGGCTCCTCCTCGCCCCCGTCGCGCTACTCGTCTGGGAGCTCACCCGCCGCCGCCGCACCGCCGGCCTTACGCGCCCGAAAATCCTCCGCGCCGAAGCCGGCTCCTTCGGCCTCCGTTTCTCCGCTCTCAGCTCTCGGCTCTCCACCGCCTCGTCCACCGCCCGCCCACGCTGCTGGCTTACCTTGGGCCTCGCCCTCGCAATCACCGCCCTCGCCCGTCCGCAATACGGTCGGCTCGAAGAACCCGTCTTCGACCAATCCCGCGAAATCCTCCTCGCGATCGATCTCTCGCGTTCGATGCTTGCGCCCGACGTCAAACCCTCGCGCCTCGAGCGCGCCAAGCTCCTCATCCAATCCCTCCTCGAAAAGCTCGAAGGCGAGCGCGTCGGCCTCGTCGTCTTTGCCGGCACCGCCTTCCTCCAAAGCCCGCTCAGCGCCGATTACGAAATTCTCCGCGAATTCCTCCCCGCCCTTGGTCCCGATTATCTCCCGCAAGGCGGCTCCAACTACGGCGCCCTCCTCGACGCCTCCCTCCAGGCCTTCAGCCACACCAACGCTGCCGACCGCTTCCTCATGATTCTCAGCGACGGCGAGGCCACCGACGGCGATTGGAAAAAACGCACCGAAGAACTGAAAAATAAAAACATCCGCGTCCTCGGCCTCGGCGTCGGCACACCCAGTGGTGCCATGCTGCCCGACGGCACCGGCGGCTTCGTCAAAGACGAACGCGGCGCCGTCGTCCTCTCAAAACTCGAAAGCGGCACACTCCAAGAACTCGCCACCGCCACCGGCGGAATTTACCACGACGCCAGCGGCTGGCTCGACCTCGCCGGCCTCGTCAAAGAAACCGTCGAAGCGGGTCGCAAGGGTCAGTTCCTCGAGAAGAACACCATCCGCCTCGCCGAACGTTTCCAGTGGCCCCTCGCACTCGGACTCTGGTGTCTCCTCGTGAGTTTCTACGCCGAATTCCCCGTCCGCCCCCGCCCCCGCGACATCAAGCTCACCCCTCACGTCAAACCACCCACGCCCTCCTCTGCCCCGCGCCCGCTCACCACGGCCATGGTTTCACTCGCGGTCTGCTCCTTGGTCATTGGACCTTGGGCCTTGGGCATTAACCCCGCATCGCCCTCCACGCCCGCACCGCCCGCGTCGTCCGACGCCCTCGCTAAAATCATCGGTCGCGTCGCCGCCGCCGAATCCCGCACCGCCCGCGACTGGGCCGAACTCGGCCGCGAAACCGTCACGTGGGGCGGCCGCCTCCAATCCGAACAACAACCCATCCCCGAGGGCCCCGTCCGCGACGCCCTCGCCGCCGTCGACGCCGGCGCGAAGCTCGACGCGAAAACCGCCGACTGGCCCAAGCTCCGCGAAGAACTCGCAGCCCTCTTGAAAAAATCCGAGGAGCAAAAACAGGATCAACAAAAGCAGGACGACAAAGATCAGCAGGACCAGAAGGACAAACAGGATCAAAAAGACCAAAATCAGAAAAATCAGGATCAAAAAAAGTCCGACAAACAGGACCAATCCAAAGACCCAAAAGACCCTCAGCAGGAAAAATCCGACGAACAAAAAAAACAGGACCAACCACCGCAGGACAAAGACGACAAAGATAAGCAGGGCGAGTCCGCGTTCGGCGACATGAAGAAAAACGAACCCCCGCCCCCGCCTCCGCCCGAAGACCCCGGCACCCAAAAAGTCGGCGGCAACCCCGAGAAAAAAGCATCCGAGCAACAGCCCGCCGACCCTTCCCTCGCGCTCCCGCTCCAAAAACTCGAACAGCTCCGCAATCAAGATTCTCCCGCCCATCTTTTTCAAATCATGGAGGGCGAAAAAAAGCCCGCCACGAACACCAAGGGTAAGGATTGGTAACGCCCATGCGCCTCCCACTCGTTCTCATTCTCTTTCTCGTTCTCCGCTGCCTCACTGCCGGCGCGCTGGCCCAAGCCGTCCGCTGGGAGCCCTCCGACGCCGACCCCGCCGAGCTGATTCTTATTTTTGAAAACTGCTCGCCCAATGGCGAACCCCGCCTCCCCGCCATCGAGGGCGTCCAGGCCGATCGCACCGGCCAAGGCACGCGCACGGAGTTCAATAATTTCCGCCGCACCGATTACGTGCAGCTCACCTACCGCCTCCGCACGCGCTCGAACACTCCCGTCTCCATTCCCGCCTTCGACGTCAAAACCGACAAAGGTGACCTCCGCGTGCCCGCTTTCAAGACCGCCGGGGCCGCCCGCAATCCTTCCCTCGACTCCGCCGCCTCTTCGCAACTCGTCCCCGGCAACACCACCCTCTGGGCCGGCGAGGTCTTCCCGCTCCTTTACACACTCGACGTCAACCGCCGTAATTTCAGCCAGCTCGAAACCAACCCCGATTGGAGCGCCAGCCCCCTCGTCGCTGAAGACTGGTCCAAACCTGAACCCGGCGAACGCGTCATCAACGGCGAAGCCAAACTCAACATCGTCTACCGCACCCGCGCCTACGCGAAGAGCCCCGGCCCACTCGCGCTCAACCCCGTCACCCAAATCGTCCGCCTCCAAACCGGCAGCATCGGCTTCGGTCTCTTCCAGCAGCCGCGCCTCGAGCGCCTTTCCGTCGAGTCCGCCCGACCCGCGCTCACCATTCGCGCCCTCCCAGCCCCCGCGCCCAGCGGCTTCGGCGGCGCCGTCGGCCAATTCAAACTCGTTTCCAAAGTCGTCCCCGAAAAAGCCGCCGTCGGCGAACCCGTCACGTGGACCCTCGAACTCAGCGGCACCGGCAACTGGCCCGACCTCTCCGGCCTCCCCCAACGCGACGTCTCCAACGATTTCCAAGTCGTCCAACCCAAAGCCAAACGCACGCCTTCCGACGGCAAGCTCTTCGAAGTCACCCTCGCCGAAGACGTCGTCCTCGTGCCCACCAAACCCGGCACCTACTCACTCGGCCCCGTCAATTACGCCTACTTCGACCCCAAAACCGGCACCTACAAAAGCATCTCCGCCCCGCGCACCACCGTCACGATCACCCCGCCCGCCGCACCGCAATTTAGCGTCACTCCAGGCTCCGGAGCCCAGACCCCAGACCCGATCGCCTCCTCCCTCACCGCCGCGTCCCCTCCCGCGGCGCCAAAACCGCCGATGGCGACCCCCGCCGCTCCCGCGGGCATCCCGCGCGATCCCCTCCCCGGCACCGGCACCGCGAGCGCCCCTCTCTGGAGCCGCACGCTGCTCCTCGGTCTCCTGTCTCCTGCCGCCGGTCTTCTGTTTTTCTGGACTTGGCTCGCCATCCGCCGCGCCCAACAAACCGACCCTCTCCGGCCGCGCCGCGAAGCCCGCAGCCGTTTAGCCACCACGCTTGCCCAACTGCGCACCTCCGGCGATTCGACCTCGCCACTCGCAACGCTCAACGCTCAACCCCAGCCGCAATCGCTGCTGCTGCGCTGGCAACACGACGCTGCCATCCTGTGGCAACTCACCCACGCCGCCCCGCCCGCCTCCGCCCTTCTCAGCGCTGGGGACGCAACGCCCTCGTCGCGTTCCTCGCCCGCTCCCGACACTTCGGCATGGGCCACTCTCTGGCTCGAAAGCGACCGCACCCTCTACGGCCCCGCCTCCGCTCTCCCGTCCGATTGGATCGCCCGCGCTGATGCCGCCCTCACCGCGAAACGCGTCCCCGGATTCAACCCTCTCCGCCTCTTCCTCCCCCGCAACCTACTCCCCTTCGCCGCGCTCCTCCTTCTCGCACTCTTCCTGCCGGCCCCCCTCCCCGCCGGCGAACCGGCCGCCGACTACACTGCCGGAAAATTCTCCGCCGCCGAAAAATCGTGGCGCGAAGCCCTCGCCAAAAACCCCACCGACTGGACGGCCCACCACAACCTCTCGCTCGCTCTCGCCCAGCAAGACAAACTCGGCGAAGCCGCCGCGCATGCCGCCGCCGCTTTTGTCCAAAATCCCAGCCATCCCGCCGTTCGCTGGCACCTCGCCCACGTCTCCGAAAAAGCTGGCTACGCCCCGCCCCCACTCGCTCCGTTCCTCCGCCCGACCGCCCAACAAACGCTCGCCCAACTCGCCTCCCCCGCCACGTGGCAACACCTCCTGCTCGCCGCCACGTGCCTCACCGCGCTCGCCCTCGCCGGCCTCCTCGCGCGCACCTATGGCCATCGCTCGCGCGCCGTCGCTGTCACCGCATTCACGCTACTCCCCTTGTCCCTCCTCCTCGCCGTCGCCGCGATCGTCAGCTGGCGAACCTACGCCACCACCGCCGACGCCTCCGCCGTCGTCGCATGGCGCGCCGGCACGCTCCGCTCGATTCCCACGGAAGCCGACACCACGCAAAAAACCACCCCCCTCCCCGCCGGCAGCGTCGCCCTCGTCACCAAATCCTTCCTCGGCTGGCAGCAACTCTCCTTCGAAAACGGCCAGACCGGCTGGGTGAGAAAAGAAGAACTCGTCCCCCTCTGGAAGTAGCGTGCGGCCTGCCCAAACGGAGCGGTGCTTTCCCCAGCGCCGATACTCCCCTGCCCTCCGTTCGCGCCCCCTTTCTCTACCGCCGTCACCGCGCGGGCCGAGTTCAGAGCCTGCACGTCAAGCAACCCCAGAAAATCCCCCACGGCATCAAAGGGCGCGCACCCTTAGTCATCAGTCATTAGTGATTCCGCGCGCAGCGCGGCTGTCTTCCTGACCATCCTCGCCATCGACTCCTCCGCGTTGAGTAACGTCACCCGCGAGACCTCCACCCACGCGAGATCCTTCGACTCGCTTGAAATCACCATCGGTTCATGCGGGTCCGCCTCGAGCATAAAGCGCAGATCGTAGTGATCGTGCCCCGGCTCCGTCTTCCGCGCCGGTATCCCATGCCGGTCCACGTCAAAAATCTCCGCCCTCACCGCACGCACGTTGACGAGCCCACTCTCTTCGGTCGCCTCCCGCAGCGCCACCGCCAACAAATCCGGATCGCCATCCGCGTGCCCACCGAGCTGCAGCCACTTCCCCAATTTCCGATGGTGCGTCAGCAACGTCCGCGTCCGGTCCGGACTCACGATCCACGCCGATCCCGTCACATGCCCCGGCCCACACGTCCGCTCCAAACAATCCACCTCTGCCTCCACAAACGTGATCGCGGCCGCGACCATCTCCGCTTCATGCGCATCCGCTACCCGCTCCGCATGTTTCCTGAGCAAAATCAAAACCGCGTTTCGGTGCATAAATTCTCCGCGTTTTCTTTCAGCTTTCCGTGGTTTCCGTGCGTTCCGTGTGTTCCGTGAGCCACTCTGATTCCGCATTCTCCCGCACACCGCGTCTCAAACCACTTCGGCTCCGCCTGCACGCGCGCCGACGCTTCGATCTGCGCAAACACCTCCGGCACCGTCGCCGCCGTGCGATACAGCTCCATGTTCGACGGCTTGAAAAATTTCTCCGCGAGCATCCGCTCAAACAGCTTCACGAGATCGTCGTAGAACCTATCTTGATTCAAAAACACACACGGCTTCTTCACGATATCGAGCTGCCGCAGCGTGAGAATTTCCATGATTTCCTCCAGCGTGCCCCAGCCGCCCGGCAGCGTCACGAACGCGTCCGCCCGCGCCTCCATCAGCAGCTTTCGCTCCCGCATCGTCACCACACTGATGAGTTCATCCGCCTCAGGGAACGCCAGCTCGCGCACCTTCATAAATTCCGGAATCACGCCGACGACCTTTCCGCCCTTCTCCTTCACCGCCCGCGCCACCGCTCCCATTAACCCAGTCTTCCCGCCGCCGTAAACGAGCCCCCACCCGCGCGCCACCAACTCATGCCCCAGCTCCGTCGCCGCCGCATAATACTTCGCATCGAGCCGGTCGCTGGAGGAACAGTAAACGCAAAGCTGTTTAGTCATGAGTGAGGGCCCCACCGATGACGACCATTCCCTCCGGACAAAAGCTCAGAATCACCTTTCACCTCAGCCATCCGTGTCTATCCGTGTTCATCCGTGGTTAAAAATCCTCCCCCCTACCTCGGCCGCCTCGCCCCCTCGCCGACGGGCCATCTCCACCTCGGCCACGCTCGCACATTTTGGCTCGCTGCCGAACGCGCCCGCGCCGCCAGTGGCGAACTCCTCCTCCGCAACGATGACCTCGACGCCCTCCGCTTCCGCCTCGATTTCGTCGCCGCCATGCTCGCAGACCTCCGCTGGCTCGGCTTCACGTGGCGCGAACCCGTGGTCACGCAAAGTGCCCGGCTGCCCCGTTACCGCGCCGCGCTCGCCGCACTCCACGCCGCCGGCCTCATCTTCCCCTGCACGCGCACGCGCCGCGATGTCCTCGAAGCGGTCTCCGCTCCTCACGAATCCGCCGCCACGCCCGCCCCCGACGATGCCCCCCTTTACCCGCCGCGATTCCGCCCTCCGCTCGACGCACCCCTGCCACCGCTCGGCTCCGTCATCGCCGTGAACTGGCGCTTCCGCGTCCCCGACGGCGAAGAAATTTCCTTCCACGACGCCCGCTTCGGACCCCAACGCGCCGTCGCCGGTCGCGACTTCGGCGACTTCCTCGTCTGGCGCAAAGACGACGCCCCCAGTTACCAACTCTCCTGCGCCGTCGACGACGCCGAGCTCGGCATCACCGAAGTCGTCCGCGGCGCCGATCTCATCCGCTCCACTTTTCGGCAACTCCTCCTCCTCCGCGCCCTCGGGCACATCGCCCCCGCCTACTACCACGCCCCGCTCATGCTCGACGACCGCGGCGAGCGCCTCGCCAAACGCCACGACGCCCTCTCCCTCCGCACCCTCCGCGCGCAAGGCGTGACTCCCGCCGAAATCATTGCCCAATTCCGCACCGCCGCCCCCACCCCCTAACGCCCCAATCACCCTTCATGCCGTTCGTCTCTCTCTGTGCCTCCGTGTCTCCGTGGTGAAAAATGATTCTCTGCCTCCGATTTTATCCGTGTTCATCTGGGTCCATCCGTGGTTAACAAATTTCCCATGACCGTCCCCAAAATCGGCATCCTCAACATCTCCGACCGCGCCAGCGCTGGGATCTACTCCGACGAACCCGGCCAGGCCTGCCTCGCCCTCCTGCGCGAGTGGGTCATCACCCCCTTCGAGACCGACTATAGAATCATCCCCGACGAGCGCGCCGTCATCGCAGCCGAACTCCGCCGCATGGCCGACGAATCCGGCTGCTGCCTTGTCGTCACCACAGGCGGCACCGGCCCCGCCCCCCGCGACGTCACGACCGAGGCGACGCTCGCCGTAATCGAAAAAGAACTACCCGGCTTCGGTGAGCTCATGCGCGCCACGTCTCTCCGCTACGTCCCCACCGCAATCCTCTCCCGCCAAACTGCCGGCATCCGCGGCCGCACCCTCATCGTCAATCTCCCCGGTCGCCCCAAAGCCATCCGCGAAAACCTCGAGGCCGTTTTCCCCGCGATCCCCTATTGCCTCGACCTCATCGGCGGCCAACGCCTCGAAACCAACGAGTCCGCGATGAAGGTCTTCCGTCCGAAATCCTAAGTACCAGGGGCTTTCCAACCCATGTCAGTCCTCACTGACGCAACCGCACCAACACTCGGTTGGTCGTGCGGGCCGAACCGGCAACCTGAGTGGCTCCCGTTCGTCGGACCGGCGGCATTCCTGCCGCCGCCCGCGCCACGCCCCCGCTCACCAGCGCCCTACCCCCCCCGCGGATTCGCCCACTCCACCGGGAGCACCGACGCCGGCCCCACGATATAGACGCGGTAATAGAGCCAGAAAATCACCAGCCCGAGCATCAGTAAAAAAAATAGCTCGCCCAACCCTCCCCACCGCTGGCGACTGCTCCGCTGCATCCAACTCACGAGTAACCCGATCGCCGGCGCCACCACGAAACCCACCAGCGATCCGCCAAAAATCACCATCCCCATAATGGCCAGCGTCCGCAGCAAAACATCGTCGATCATCTTTGCTTTGTAGCTCACCAACTCGACGCACAGATTGAGCAGCAGCAGACAGCACGGGAGCACGTAGTAATGACGGACAACATTCGGATTTTTCATGGCGCAGATTGACTCTCTCCGAGACTCACACCCACTCAACTCCTTCTTCGGCTCCGCCGAATTTTCCGCAACCAAACCATCAAGCCAAATCGTCCATCCATGATCAACTATTCCACTCCCGATCTCTCGCAACACCCGCCCCGCAGTCTGCGCGTGCGCATCGGCGGCTACGCCCACCTCGCTCGCCTCCTCGATAAGGCCCGCGCTGTCATCGCCGGCAAAGCCGGCGATTTCCACTACAACTGCCCACTCGACAAACTGTTCTTCACTTTCACCGGCATCACCGAGGACGTCATGCTCGCCGAAATCAAAACCGGTAAAACCGACCTCCAAATTTTAACGTGGGTCAACGAGCGGTCAAACCGCGCCCCGCACGAGGTCATCGCTTGGTCCGCTTGGTTGGAGCAAGTCGGCCCCGGCGGTGCCGAGGGCCACGAGTGGGCCGCGAGCGTCATCAAGGGCAACAAGTCCGAGCGCGACGACATCCGCTCGTTCGCCGATCTCCTCGATTTCGACGATTACCACAGCTACGGCGGCAAAGCCTGATCAGAGTCGGGCAGATTCTCTGACCCGCCCTGAAAAACCCTTCGCAGCCCCAACGGGCCGGTCGCCCGACCGGCCCTATTTTATGCAGCACCCCAAGGGCGGTTCAAAGACCCTGCGCTACGCTGCCCGCCGCGACGCTCCCCCGATCATAGCTCGGTATACTTCTCCGAACGTCCCTTCGCCTTTTCCACCGGATATTTTTTTACGTTCGCGATCATCTTCGCCTCGATCGACGCCGCGACATCGAGCCCCGTCGCATTCGCAAACTCCAGCGCGTAGACGACCACATCCGCCAATTCGTCCGCGATTTTCTGCCGCTTGACCGCATCTTGCACGATGGCCTTCGACGCCTCCGGGGTCGCCCAAAGAAAGTGCTCCATCAACTCACCTGCCTCGGCCGCCAGCGCCATGCTCAGGTTTTTCGGAGAGTGAAACTGCTCCCAATCCCGCTCGCGCACAAAGGCGAGCACGCGGGTTTTTAGTTCTGCGACAGTTGTGGTGGAATCAGTGAGCTCGGCCATGGGAGGACCATGGCAAACCGCACAGCGTCACGCAATCTTCACTGACACAAAATAGTTTCCGCTTGGCAGATCGGCTGCGTTAGCGAAACTACACTTGTTCCAATGACCGCGTCCCTTCAACGTCACCACAGCTCTGCTGGCACTTCGCTCACGAAGGCCGAGCAGCCGCGCTGCGTCGCGAGGCGGCCGGTTGTCATTTCCCATTGGAATAAACAATCCGCCGCGGGCTTCACCCACTAAACCATCCGCTTTCACGGAATGCGTTTAGTCCCGAAGTCCGGAGGCCCCCCGCCCCCGAGGAAAACGCACCCGTTTTCATTTTTCCTCCCATGCACACGATCATCTACCCGCTGAATCCTCGTACGCGTAGCCCAGCCGCCGAGCCGACGTCGCACGTCGCGTTCCGGCAACCCAACTACGACTACCTGGAACATTCCGACACCATTACACTCGTCGTCTACGTGCCCGGGGTGGATGCCGCCGGCGTCGAAATCGAAGCCCGCGGCTCCGACCTGACTGTGACTGCAAAAAAGTCCCACTTCGTGCGGGTCAACTGGCAGTCCCTCCATCTAGAGACCGCCCAACGCGCCTATCGACTCCGCCTGCGGCTCGGCTCCGGTTTCGACTACACCTCAATGCAGGCCGAAATTCACAACGGCGTTCTCAGCGTGACGCTGGCCAAGCGACTCTCCGCCACTGCTGCCAATGCGCCCCATCAACGTCGCGTCGCGGCGTAAGGGTTCCCTTTCGCGACGACGACGGCGGCGGATCGCCCGGGAGACGGGAGCGGAGGGCTGCCCTGTGCCTCAGCGCCACCGCCACCGTCGGGCAAAGTTCACTTCACGCTCAATCGCGAAAACAAAAAAGGCCGCACCTCAAAAAGGTGCGGCCTGAATTTTTTTTTGGGCTAGGCGTCCAACGCCGGACCACGACGCAGCGTCAACTGGCGGGCTTCTCAGCCTCAGCGAGCGTGATGGTTTTGTAACCGCCGGTGCTCTTAAAATAGAGCAACAGGCCCAGGTAGATCAGTGCCATCACGGCCGGAATGTAGGAATCAGCCTTGAGCGTCGCGCGATCGCCAGCTTGGTCGGCGGCGATGATCGCCTTGTGTGCAGCGGTCTTGTCCTTGGCCTCTTTGGCTTCGGCCAGTTTCTTACCGTCGATCGGCACCGCCTCGAAACCGAGGAACTTCGAGGGCGCCGCCGCTTTCACCTGCGCGTACACTGCGGGACTCGACACTTGGAGGGCCTCAGCAGCATACTTGTCCTTGCCGAAGCCGAGTCCGGGACCACCGATCAATCCGGCGGACAACATGCCGACACCACCCATAATGGAGATGGCCACGGCACCGGTGCGCGGGAAGCGGTCGGATGCGACCGCCAACATGGTCGGCCAGAAAAACGTTTTGCCGATGGCGTAGATCGTCAGCGCGACGAAAGCCATACCCACCGTTTGCACGCCACTCGTCATCTGCAAACCGACGCAGGCAAAGACGGAGCAGACCAACAGCAGCGCGACCGGCGAGAGACCAAGCTTGGTCTCGATAAAGTGGGCGCAAAAACGCAGACTGAACATCACCGTCGAAGTCCAGATGAGCAGCCATTTACCCTGCTCGGACGAGAACATATTGCCGGTAATATTCGCAATCCATCCGTCGGTGCCCAGCTCGACCGCGCCCACGAGGGCGTGCGTGATGAACAACACGAAAAGCACGACCGAACCGATGGAGAATTTGGTCAGCACGCCCACCCCAATCAACAAGGCCAGGCCAACCCCGTAGCCCACCGACTCTGGGAAACTCGCCATGCCAAACAGCGAAGCCAGCGGTCCGGAGACAAACATGCTCAGAAGATAGCAGGCGACGGCGGCCCCGATGAGGCCCACATCCTTGAGCATCTCGCCCAAGTTCGCACCCTTCTGTGACGCTTCCGATTTCGGCATGTGCTGGCCGAGGAACATGAAACCGTAAATGACCGTCGGCACGAGGTAGAGGGCGAGTTGCACCTTCCAATGGACGTTCATCTTGTCGTCTAGCACCCAGCCGACGGCGGCACCGGCCACAATGCCAGCCGGCCAACTGGCGTGAAGGATATTGAGAAAGTGCGTACGGTTCTTCGGAAAGAGCGTCGCCACGAGCGGATTCGCCACGGCTTCCAGCGTCCCGTTGGCAAAGGCAAAAATAAACATGCCGATGGTCAGCATCTGATAGGCGTTCGCCGGGGTGTTCGCCATGAACGTGACCAGCGCCGACAACACGTGCAGCGCAAAAGCCGCGATCACCAGCTTGCTGTAGCCGATTTTGTCGCAGATGACTCCGCCGATAATAATTCCGAAGCAAAAGCCGGTGAATCCGGCGCCGCCGATGGCGCCCAGTTGCGTGGCGGTGAAGCCAAACTCGGAGCCCCAGTTGTCGAAAATACCGCCGCGGATGCCGAAGCCCATGCCGGCGGCGAGGATGGCCATAAAGCCTGCCCAAAGGAGGCGTTTAGCGTTGGGCGCGATGCCCTCATTGCTGACGTGTTCGTTGCTCATAGATGTCGATTAGCGTGGGTTGATGTTGGGGAGAAAATTGCTCTACGCCCCCGCATGGCACGAGCGGTCGCTCGCAAAAGCGAGTGATCCAAGCCGGGTGGCGGGGTGCGTTGCAGTGGGGCGGAAGGCAATCGACGGAGAAGTTGAGCGGCGGGCCCGCGCTCGGCAAGGGCGCAGTTTGGCTGATCTTTGCAACGTGTGTCCTCGAGAGGCTTAGAGAGGCCGATGCCGTCGACAGCTCAGTGCCGAGTGCAAAACCAAACGGTGAAGCGTGTTTTCAGGCGTGTCGTCGCGTGTCTCAGCCCTCAGCTCCCAGGCCTCAG
>SYGN01000302.1 GCA_005799525.1 Opitutaceae bacterium
CGCGAGGTTTGGGCAAGACGTGTGCGTCGCCGACCGACATGGTGCTGGCGGAACGGCGCGCGGTGCAGCCGGACGTGCTCTTCGTCGGGCGCGAGCGGCTGGGGATCATTGGCGACGTGGTCAACGGGTCAGCCGATTTAGTGGCTGAGGTGATTTCGCCGGAATCGCGGCGGCGGGACCGTTTTGACAAACACGATCTCTACGAACAGGTAGTGTTCAAGAATACTGGGTGCTGGACCCAGAAGCGTCGACGGTGGAAGTATTTTATTTGGAGGACGGGAAATACCGGTTGGTCGGTCGTTGGCGTCCGGGAGAGACGGCGGTATCGCGGCTGCTGGCGGGTTTTTCGCTGCCGGTGGCGGGGATGTTTAGCGGGGAGTGAGCGGTGAATTTAGGTGATTGGACCGATTAGCTTACCGTCGATGCCGCCGACGGAGAGGTGCTTGATGAAGCCGAAGGAGAAGGCCCAGAGGAAGGAGACGAGGAGGAGGGGCATCGAGCTAAGTCGTGGCGGTTTTCTGTCGGAGCACCTCCACGATGAAGTAGGGGCCGGGCTCGCTGCCCAATGACTCCATTTTGAAGGCTAACTCAAGCGCGGCAGACGCGTCGTCTGGTAGGCAGTAGCGATTGATCGCGAATTTCTAGGCGAGTTGTTTGCAGTAAAGTGGAGAGCATCCGAATTCTGTGCCGAGAGGTCGGCAGACAACATCGTAACCGAGAGAGATGAAGGTTTCGTCAGGTGGTTCGACGTTCAGGTCTGGAATGGGAAAATCGGTCTGGATGGGTTCGTTGACCCGTATTGGAAACAATTGACAGGCGAAAAGTCTGAAACCCAATCTTTCGGTTTGCGGGACGACACTCCAGGCGAGATCGGGACTCGAAAAGAGCCAGAGATCATTGTGTCGCCAGAAGTTGATCCAGTGGGTTGGGCCCTTCGCGATACAGGCTGAGACACTGCACACTTCTTCAACACCAAGTGCTGCGGCCATGTCAGGGCACGGGCCGATCTGTCTTGGGGAAAATCCGATAAGGACGGCTTTGGTGTCCGGCATCATACCCGGAAAATCGCCCCCAGCCTTTTTCCCAGCAGCAGGCTCATGCCGATGATGGTGACGCCCAGAAAGACCATCGCCCAGACGCCGAGGGCGCTGGCAAGGAATTTGCCGTCGCCGAGCAAGGGAAAGAGTTCCATGATCGCTTTCGTGATGGGGTAATAAATTTGTTTTTGGGCGAGGATGAGGGAGTCACTCACCTCCAGCATCGCGAAGGCGAAGGCGAGGAGGCCGCCGGCGATGAGGTTGGCGGCAATGAGCGGGAGCGTAATTTTGACCAGCGATTTGAGGGGCGGGCAGCCGAGGTTTTGGGCGGCCTCTTCGAGGGTTTCGCTCGTCTGTTGGAAGCCAGCAACGACGGAGCGCACGACGTAGGGGAGGCGGCGGACGGAGTAGGCGATGATGAGCAGAAGCGTGGGATCGCGGACGGGGTTGAGGAACGAGAAGAATTTCCCTTCCTGAGACATCGCGAGGTAACCGAACGCGAGGACGAGGCCGGGGACGGCGAGCGGGAGCATTGCGAGGAAGTCGAGGATTTGGCGGCCGGCGAGTTTTGACCGGACGATGACGAAGGCGATGGCGATGCCGAGGACGAGGTCGATGAGCGTGGCGATACTCGCGAACTTTAGGCTGTTGGCGATGGCGGGGACGGTGAGGTCGTGGCCGAGGGCGAGGGCGAAGTTGTCGAGGGTGTAGGCTTGCGGGAGGAGGGTGCCATACCAGTCGCGCGAGGAGGCGACGAGGATCACGCCCAGGTGCGGGAGCACGGCGAGAAAGGTCACGCCGGCGAAAAGAGTGGTGCAGGCCCAGGCGGCGGGGCGGGGCAGGGCGCGCGGTCCGCCGGAGCTGGTGGCCTTGGCCATCATGGCGTGGCCGGCGCGGCCGAAGAGGCCTTTGCCGATGGCGTAGAGCGCGACGGAGGCGGCGAGCAGCACGGCGACGAGGGCGTAGGGGAACGGGTTGCCGCCAATATCTTTGAGGCCGTAGAAAATTTGGACGCTGGTGACCTGCGCGTAGTCGAAGACGAGGGGCGTGCCGAGTTCCGTGAAGGCCCAGATGAAGACGATGGTGCCGCCGGCGAAGAGGCCGGGCATAAAAAGAGGCAGCGTGATTTTCCGGAAACGGCGGAAGCCGGTGCAGCCGAGATTTTGCGCGGCCTCCTCCATCGCGGGGTCAATGTTGGCAAGGGCGGCGACGGCGTTGAGGTAAATGATGGGGTAGAGCGAGAGGGCCTCGACGATGGCGACGCCCCAGAATTGGTTTGTCGCAAACCAGTCGATCGTGGCACCGGGAGCGAGCAGGCCGAGCTGGCCGAGCAGGGCATTGAGCGCGCCGTATTGTCCGAATATTTGTTTAATGCCGATGGCGCCGACGAAGGGCGGTAGGATCATCGGGATCAGTACGAAGGAGCCAAGGAGACTTTTTAACGGGAAGCGGAAGCGGTCGCTGATGAAGGCGAGAGGCAGGGCGATGAAGAGGGCGAGTGCGGTGGCGGCGCAGGCGAGTAAAAAGGAATTGCGCAGGCCGCCGAGGTAAGTGGGGTCGGAGAGGAGCGCGGCGAGGTACGCGAACGTTAGGTGGCCGTCGGCGTCGACGAAGCCGCCTTTGAGGATTTGGAAAATCGGCCAGAGGAAAAACGCGGCGAAAAATACGGCGGTGAGAGCGAACACAAGCCGCGCAAACGACGGGGACATCGGAGCGCAGTCTGCGTGGCGGGCGAACGGGCGGGCAAGGGGGAAAGGCGCGGCGCGACGTAAGTTTTGGCTGGCTGCGCGGCGCGGCAATGGCGAACACTGCACGCCTACCTGATGAAGATCGCCTCACTCGTTTTGCCGTTAGCCACCCTTGCTGTCCGCCTCGCGGCCCAGGTCACCGAGACACCGGAGACCATCGCGCCCGGGAAATTTCTCGTACGGATGGACGCGATCTCACTCGCGTTTAACCGAGATGATTCGGGACCGAACAAGTTCAGTGTGTTGGGCTTGGCGACGACAATTTTGTCCACGGGTATCACGAAGGATGTGGATGCGCAGATTGGAATGCAGTTTTTCCTGCGGCAAACGTATGAGTTTCGCGGCGCGAGTGAGCGGAGGTCGGGATTGGGCGATGTGACGCTGCGGACGAAGTGGATGTATTGGCGCAACGCGCAGCTCGGGGCCGCGGCGGCGGTGATTCCCTATGTCAAGGTGCCGACGAGCACGGGAGGAGTCGGCAACGACCATGTGGAGGGCGGGGTGATTTTTCCGTGGGCGATGTCGCTCGGCGCGGGCACGGCGGCGGGTGCGATGGCGTCGTGGGACGTGGTGCGTAATGATGCCAACAACGGCTACGACTCACGGTGGTTGATGAGTGGATTTGTGCGGCAGCACATCGCCGGCCCACTGGGGGTGTATGCCGAAGCGACGTTGGGCGTCTCGTCGTCGACGTTATCCAGTTTTGCGGGCGGCATGGGCGCGGGCGCGACCTGGGATGTGTCGAAGCGTTTACAGTTCGACTACGGCGCAAGCCGCGGGCTTGGCAGCCGTGCGACGGATTGGCTACACGGGCTGCGGGTGCGGTGGTCGTTTTGATCCCGCCTTGGCCACGGCGCCGGTCTGATCCTCATTCGCTTTTAAGATGAGCGTCACCGGCAAGCAGGCCGCCGACAAAAGACCGGCCCGGGGACGGTCTTGAACGCAACGGGGAATTAAGTGAAGGACGGTCCGAGTCCGGTGATGCGTTTGCCGGAGATCTTTCCAGGACCGGCGTTTTCGCTGAGCCGTTTGATTTCCTCAAATTGTTTTTGCGTGATGAGCCGGCGGGGGATGCGTTTCTCGGCTTCGTAGACGAGGCGTTCCCGGTCCTCATCGCTGGGTGTGTGGGGTAGCCACGACGTGTGATGGCCCTGGTGGCGGGTCCACTCGATGTTGCCGCCATGGACATCGGCATTGATCTGATATTTTCCATCGACGGGATCGCGGTGCCACCAACCAAACGTGATACTCATGCGGGGAGTCAGATGGATTGCCGCGTCGGCCTGCAAGGAGGGACTCTGCGCAACGACAAATTAAAGTGCGCATGCGGCCACCGCCGCCCCGGTGAAAAATTCGCCGCCACGGGCTGCGATCCGCCGCACGGTCAGGAGAGTGGGGGATGACGTCGATGGTATGGCCACCGACGGACGGACAAAATGATCCGGTGTTGATGACGATGACGCCGGACCGAGTGACGCCATCGAAGAGCGGGCGGAGTTGCGCCAGGTGGCGAACGCGGTTCGCGCGGTCGCCAGTGTGGACGTCAAAAAAAGCGGATGAGCGGGCTGGGCGCGAGAGGGGTCTCGCGGACTATGCCGGGTGGGGCGGTGGGTAATCATCGCAAAGCGGTAGGTCGAGGTGAACGGGTGTGCGCGCTGGGCTTGTCGTGGGGGTGCTGGCTGTGTGAGTCTCCGCCATGCGGATGTGGAAATATTTTTGCGGCTGGCTGTTGGTCGTCGGTCTGGCGTGGGCTGATCAGGCAGCGGACGTAGCGCGGATTCACGTGGAGGTGATTGGCGGCAAGGAGCGGATTGACGCGTTGGTCGGGCTGCGCGCATCCGGCCATGTGTTGACGGGCGGAAAAAAAGTGCGGTTTACGATGATCGCCGCGAGACCGAACCGACTGCGGCTCGAGACGGGAGCGGAAGGGCGTTCGCTGGTGCAGGCGAGCGACGGGGTCGACGTTCCGTGGAAGTTTGACACGGGTGTTTGGCCGCCGCGCTACGAGCCGATGGGAGTGACGGAGGGGCGGGTCTTTGCCAGCGACGCGGAGTTCGACGATCCGCTGGTCGCGGGGGCGGCGCGCGGTTTTGTCTGCGACTACGCGGGTGAGCTGGAGGTGGCGGGCCGGAAGGTGGTGCGGATTTTGGTGACACGAAAGCTGACGGACACCTTTTCCCTGCTCGTGGATGCTGAGACGTATTTTATCGTGGCCCGGATCGAGCACCGGATCAGTGTGAGCGGGCGCAGGGTGGAGATCGTGACGCGCTACGAGGACTATCGGCCGGTCGACGGGGTGTTGGTGCCGCACAAGGTCGCGGTGCTGTCAGACGGAAAGATCATGCAGCATACCGTGATCGAAAATGTGGAGGCGAACCCGCCGGTGACGGCGGAGACATTTGTGCGACCGCAGACGGTGCCGAAGCAAAAACCATAGCGGACGGCGCGGGTTGACCCTGCTGGCGTGGAACCGGAGCGCGCAGGGCGGCTCGTGCAGAGGTCAGCGTGTGCTCCGTTGCCGCCAGCGAGATGCAGGCCGGGAGGGCGGCTCAAGCCTTTCATCAACGCCGAGAGGTCTTGAAAATCGGTCGGTGCGACGAACCTGAGCGGAGTGATGTGAGTGAGTGGACGAAAGACGGGGGCGCGCGGGCAATCCGGGGTTTCGCGGCTTGCCAGTGCGGAGCGCGTCGAATGGAGTCGTGGATATGGCTCTCTATGGATCGATCAACAACGTGCGGGCGCGGATCGCCCCACTGCCGGGTTTCGACGTCGCATGGGCGTATGCGGACGAGTTGCTGCGCGCGGGTTCGCCCACGGCGGACCGGGTGCGGGCGATCGCGGTCGGGCAGCGGCAGCGGACGGAACTCGGCGGCGGCGTGTTTGTGAGCGAAGAATGTTATCGGTCAAAGGCGCGGGCGGACGGTTTTTTCGAGTCGCACCGGAAGTTTATCGACGTGCAGATCATTCTCGAAGGAGTGGAGCTGATGGAAGTGGCGGAGCTGGCGACGATGACCATGCGGCAAGCTTACAACCCCGAGCGGGATTTGATCACTTACGAGGATAATCCGGATGCCTCGTGGCTACGGGTGTTTCCCGAGCAGGCCGCGGTTTTTTTCCCGACGGATGTGCACATGCCGCAGTTGGCGGTGCGCGAGCCCGGCGGTGTGGTGCGCAAGTGTGTGATCAAGGTCCCCGTAGCCTGAGGTTCGGAGTTTCGCGCGGTGGTGGCAGACCGCCGCAGCGAATCAAGCGGATGAACTACCGACACAATTTTCACGCTGGAAATTTTGCGGATGTGATGAAGCATGCCCTGCTAATTCGGCTCGTGCGGGCCATGCAGAAAAAAGAAAAAGGTTTTCTCTATCTCGATACGCACGCGGGGCGCGGCGGTTATAATCTCACGACGGCGGCCACCGGCGACTCGCTCGCACGGCAACCGGAATGGCCGGATGGCGTAGGGCGCTTGGTGGGCCGCGCAGATTTACCGGAGTCCGTAGCGGACTATCTGGCGGTGGCCCGGAGATTTGACATGAGCCGGCGCGCGGGGGCGGACACGAACAACCACGAGGCGCTGAAATTTTATCCGGGCTCGCCGTGGTTCGTGCGGGAGCTGGCCCGGCCGCAAGATCGCCTCGTGCTCTGCGAGCGGCAGCCGGACGAGTGCGCAGCGTTAAGGGAAGCGTTTCAGTTTTCACCGGGCACGAAGGTGCAGGACATGGACGGCTACGTGGCGGTCCGCGCGCTGCTGCCGCCGCCGGAGCGACGCGCGCTGGTGTTGATCGATCCGCCGTTTGAGGCGCAGAACGAGTTTGCGCAGGTTGCGAGAGCGCTGAGCGAAGGATTGCGTCGGTTTCCCAGCGCGGTGTTGGCGGTGTGGTATCCACTGACGGAGCGGGCGCGAGTGAAGGATTTTTTTGTGGACCTGCGAGCACTGCGTCCGCCGCCGACACTCGCGGCGGAACTGATGATCGCGGGTGACGGCAGCACGATGAAACTGAAGGGCTGCGGACTCGTGGTGGTTAACCCGCCGTGGCAATTTGAGCGCGAAGCCGAGCCAATGCTGAGTTTTTTGAGTGAGGCGCTGGCGCAGGCACGGGGCGGCGGCGGGCGCGTGACGTGGCTGGTGGGCGAACGAGAACGCTGATGAGTGAGGAGATGATGAGTGCGACGTCCGCGGGATCGGCTGGGCGGCATCAAAGTCGGTCGCGCGCCCAGTAATCGTTCTCTTTCCTCTTTCTCTTAATCTTGCTCTCCGGCCGACAAGCCTCTCCGAGCCGGAGTCCTGACGCATGAGAAGGATAAAGAGAAAGAGGAAAGATTGGCGGAACGACTTTGACACTGTCCCGAGGATAGGCCGTTGAGCGAGGTTTTGACATGAAGTGCGGGGCGCGCACGCTTTGAGTATGCAATCTGTCGCAACCGAGCTCGTCACGGTGGCCGACTATCGGGCGATGCCCGAGGGGCCGCCGTACCACCAATTGATCGAGGGAGAACTTTTCATGGCACCATCACCGAGCAGTTTTCATCAGGATGTCGTGGGGAATATTTATTTTTTGCTCCGGCACCATGTCATGAAACATCGCCTGGGAAAAGTCTGCATCGCTCCGCTCGACGTCTACTTAGCGGAGACCAGCGTGGTTCAGCCGGATGTTTTTTTTCTAACCAACGCCAGCTTACCGCTGCTTGAGTCCGATGGTGTGCATGGTGCGCCGGATTTGGTGATCGAGATCGTGTCGCCGTCGAATGGCTGGTTGGATAAGAAGCGCAAGCGGCCGATTTATGCGCAGTGCGGCGTGAAGGAGTTGTGGCTGGTTGATCCGGCGATGGAGCTGATCCATCGCTATGATTTTACGATCGATGTCGCGAAGCCGGTGCGGATCGTGGACAGCGAGGAGAGTTTCGAGACGCCGCTCGTGCCCGGATTAATGATCAACGCGGTCGACGTATTTCAGCGTTAGGCTCGTGGGGTGTGGCTCTAGGCCGCGCAAGTGAGTGGGGCGAGCCGACGCGGGGCCGTCGGAGAAACGAGGGCCGCGTTACGCGAATTTTTGGCGGACGACGAGGAAGAGGACCGCGCTGGCGATGAGGTCGGTGAGGCCGGCGGCGAGACGGAGCGGGAGCGGGAGACGCGTGAGGAAGGCGAGCACGACGATGCCACCGAAGGCGAGCACGGTCGCGAGGATGAGCATTTGTTTGCGAAGGCGAACGCGCTTGGCGGGATCAGACGCAGGCGTGCTGGCGGGATTTGAGGAGGGATCGGGCATCGAGGGATGTGGGCGCGGTCGACAGGTCGGAGGCCTGACCCTATTTCGCCAAGGGGAGGAGCAGGCGCATCGTCGTCCCTGCGGCGCTCGTCGAGAGGAGCAGGATGTCGCCGTGGTGCGACAGGAGAATGCGTTTCGCAATCGCGAGGCCGAGGCCAGTGCCGTCGGGTCGGCCCGAGAGAAACGAATCGAAGATGCGCTCGCGGATGGGCTCCGGAATCCCGGTGCCGGTGTCGGTGAGGTCGAGAATCGCGAAGTGGGCAGCGGTCGGGCTGTCAGTCCTAGCTGTGAGCGTGATCGTGCCGCCATCCGGCATGGCTTGCGTGGCGTTGATCAGCAGGTTGAGGAGGACCTGCTGGATTTGGCCTTTGTGCGCTTCGATGAAGAGCGGGCCTGCCGGTGGTTCGAAACAGAGCAACACCTTACTTTGCGCGAGCTTGAGCCGCACGAGCACGAGGGTGTCGTCGACGATGTCGGCGAGCGACCAACGCGAGTGTAGGCTGGTCGGGGCCTTGGCGAAACCGAGCACGCGGGTGACGATGGACTCGAGCTGATCGAGTTTTTCGCCGATGACGCGCATGTCGGTGCGACGCGGGTCGCCCGCGGGGAAGTCGAGATCGAGGCCGCCGTGGAGGAGCTTGAGGACGGTGAGGGGATTACGGATCTCGTGCGCAATCTCGGCGGCGAGGAGACCGAGGGTGGTGAGGCGTTCGTTTTTCCGGAGCACATCTTCGCGTTTGAAAATCCGTGCGTAGAGCCGCGCGTTTTGCAGGGCGACGGCACCGAGGCCGGCGAGAGCGGCGCAGAGGCGCTTCTCATCGTTGTCGAAGCGATGCGGGCGGTCGGTGAACACCGCGAGGACGGCGAGCACTTCGCCCTCGAACAGCAGCGGGCTCACGAGCACGGAGCGGAGCGAGGGATCGCGGGGAATATCAGTGAGGTCGATGAATTCGCGTGATTGAACGTCGACAAACGAAACCTGCCGTTGGGTGCGGATCGAGGCGCCCACAAGGCAGGCGTTGAGGGGATGGTGGCCACTCGGGAGCGGCGTGATGGTGCCACTCGTCAACGAGGCGCATTGCACCGAATCCGTGGTGGCCTCGTGGAAATAGAGGGCGGCGGCGCGGGCCTGCATCATGTGGCGCGCTTCGCGAGTCAGGGAGTCGAGCAGATCCTGTTGTTCAAATTTCGTGACGAGGGATTGGCCGACGGTGACGAGGGATTCGAGCTGGCGGGCTTTGTTGCGGAGGTGCCCGAGTGCCCAGAGACGTTGCATCACGCGGGCGGCCTCGGCGGCGAGGGTTTCGAGCTGGGTGAGGTCGGCGGACGTGAACCCCGCGAGCTCGTCGCTCTCGAGGTCGATGACGCCGATTACGTGGTCGCCGTCCATAATGGGTGCTGCCATTTCGCAACGACATGCGGGCCGGACGGCGATGTAGCGCGGCTCTAGGGAGACGTCGGGTGCGAGGAGCGAGCGATGGTTGAGCACACACCAGCCGGTGATGCCGTGGCCGAGCTTGATGGCGGAATAACCGACTCCCGTGGGCAAGCCGGTTTGGACTTCGGTTTCAAGGCGGGCCGTATCCGGGCTGAGCAGCGCGATGGAGCCGGCGTTGGCGCGAAACGTGGCGACGAAGAGATCGAGCATTTCGCGCAGGGCGACTTGGGGATCGTCGACGCGCGTGGCGAGCGCGGCCACGCGGTAAAGCGCCGGTAGAAGGTTGGCGTCGGGCATCGCGTCCATGGGGCGAGTCGGCTCAGCGCACGCGGGGTGCGCAAGGTAGCGAGCCGCGACGGGTTTATGTTCCGCTCGCCGGAGCGGTCGGAGCCTGTGCGGGGGAGATCACCTCGGTCATGGCATCGCGTAGGGCGACGAGGCGCTCGGGGCTGTCGACGGGTTGGTGATTGGCGCTCTCGATGTAAAACGTGTCGATCGCGACGCCGCGTTCGGTCCCGATGCGGGCGAACGTGATGTCGAAGGCGTGATCGCAGATGATCTTCGCGAGCCGATAGAGGAGACCGATCTGATCGCGCGCCTGGATTTCCACGATGGTGCGCTGCATCGAGAGCTCATGATAAACATCCACGGTGGGAGGAAACGAGCTGTGCAAAGTTTCTCCGGTCGACGAGGCGAGGTAGCGCGTCGAAGCGATTTTTTTGGCCTGCGCGGCGATGTCGGGGAGCAAGTCGCGGTTGGCCACGAGCGCTTCCTCGATGGTGCGGGCGAATTTCTCCTGGGCGGCGGCACTTTGCACGACGCCCCGGCCGGGCTCGACGACGTAGAAGGTGTCGATCGCGATGTGGTCGGTGCGGGAAATGACCTTTGAGCCGAGGATACTCAGGCCCGCGACGCTGAAGGCACCGGCTAGTTTGTAGAAGAGGCCGGCGCGATCCCACGTCACGACGTTGACGACGGTGAGCGAGCGGTTGAGGTCGTCTTTCCATTCGATGACAGGTTTCAACGAGCCGACGGAATCGGCAGTCGTGATCGACTGAAAGAGCCGGTTGACCATCTGAATATGCAGGGCGATCTCGGCGGAGTCCGTGTGGACGAAATAGCGGTCGGGGAGGAGGCCGAAGTGCGCGTTGATCTCGTCCGCACTGATACCGGGGATAGTTTGCGCGATGAGTGCCTGATGGGTCATTTTTTTCTTTTCCTGATGGCTGGCGTCGAGCGCCGCGCCAAGTTTAAGTCGCTCAAGGGTGGAGCGGTAGAGGGTCGTGTGCAACGTGTCCTTGTAACTATTCCACAAGTCCACGGCGGTGCCGCGGGCGTCGCAGAACGTATGAACATAAAGGTGCCGCAAGCGCTCGGTGTCGCCGACGAGTTCGGCAAAGGAAGCGGAGGTCTGAGGGTCATCGACATCTCGCTTCTGCCAGAAGCGTGCCATCGCGAGATGATTTTTGATCGTGAACAACACGAGCTCGCGGCCCTCGGTCGAAACGCCGAAACGTTCCAGCAAGGGACCGGCGAGGCGGACGCCGCTCTCGGAATGGCCTTGGATGGCTTCGGCCTTGCCGATGTCGTGGAGCAAGAGCGTGAGATACAGCAGCGCCGGATCGCCGCTCTCATGGAGGGCGGCGCGATACTTGAGCGTGATGGGTTCGGCCTCGGTGAAGACGCGGTCGAGCTCGCGGATCGCGCTGAGCGTATGCACATCGGCGGTGTAACGATGGTAATACTCGTGCTGGACCAAGCAGGTAAGGCCGTCGAATTCCGGGATGAAACGGCCCAGCACACCCAGCTCGTGCATCCGGGCGAGGGCGGGATGGACCGCGCCGACTTCGGAGAGGATGGCACGGAAACAGATGCCGGCGTCGGCCGAACGCGCGACTTCGGGTGTCAGGCGCGGGAGCTCGGCGCGGACGAGCTGCGCGAGATGAAAATCGAGCGTGGCGTCGAGTTGCTGGCTGTGGCGAAACACCCGCAGGAGGCGCACGGGATCCGTGCTGAAGACATTGGGATTCTCCGCGGCGAGTTCCCGGCCGCGGAGGACGAAACCATCGAGGCGTTTGGAACGGGTGAAACGCGTCGCGCGGAGCCGTTCGCGAAAGGACACGCCGCCCTCGCCGTTGGCACCGCCGCGGCCGATGCTCAGCGCGAGCCGATCTTCGACGAGCTTCGACACCCGGAACACCGCCTGCGCCGCGCGGTAATAATCCTGCATGAAGTGCTCCACCCGGGGCAGCATTTCGACCTCGGTGTAACCGAGGTTTTGCGCGATGCGCGGCTGGAGATCGAGATTCATGACATCCGTCGCGCGGGTGCTCATGAAATGGAGGTCGTTGCGGACGCGCAGGAGGAAGTCGTAGCCCCGGCGGAACGTCGCGAGGTCCTCGGCGCGCAGGTAGTTTTGCGCGGCGAGCTCGTCGATGGAAATGATGCCCAGCTTCACGCGGGCCATCCACACGGCGTTCTGGTAGTCGCGGAGGCCACCGACGCCATTCTTGATGTCAGGTTCCTGATTGAAAACGGTGTTGGCAAATTTCGCGCGGCGGCTCGTCTGGTCGTCCAGTCGCGCGGCGATGTAGCCCTTGGGGTCTTCGCTGACGTAGTAGCTGCGGTAGGCCTGCGAAAACGTATCGTAGAGTTTCGCTGAGCCAGCGATGAGCCGCGCTTCGAGGAGGGCAGTCTTCGATTGGATTTCCCGGCGGGCTTCGTCGAAGGCTTCGTCGATCGTGCGGGTGGAGTGGCCGACCTTCAGCCCGCAATCCCAGAGAATGTAGAGGATTTCGTTAGTGAGATGTGCCTGGAGGGGCTTGGCGGCGGCCGGCTTCGTCTTCGTTGGGAAGAGAAACATCACGTCGATATCACTGAGGGGGCTGAGCTCGCCGCGCCCGTAGCCACCGAGTGCCAAGAGGGCCACCGGGGCAGGCAAGGGGCCGACGTTGTGCGCGTAGGCTTCAATCGCGTAGTTAAAAAGGTGAGTGAGCAGGGCGTCGATCAGTGCGGCGCGATTGTGGGTCGTGGCGAGGCCGGTGGCCCCGGCTTCGTGGCGGGCGCGCAGGGCGGCGGTTTCGACCTTCAGGAATTCCTTACAGGCGGCCAGTCGCGTCGGGACGGGCACTTCGCCGCTGAAGCGGAGCCTGTCGGTGGCGGGTGGCGGAGGGAGTGCAGGCATGAGGAAAGCGGGGAATAAGCAATAACCGGCAACCATTAGGCAATCTCCCAATCACGGTGCCGCACGCCACGCTTGCATCGTTCCCTGGCCCACGGTTTTCTCGTTGGTTCCTAACCTGAACCGACCTATGGCCGAGATCACCAAGAGCTACGAATCCCGCGACGTTGAGAAAAAATGGTATGCCGCTTGGCAGGCCGCGAATACCTTTGCCGGTCGGGTTACCCCGGGCAAGGAGCCCTACTCGATCGTGATCCCGCCCCCGAATGTCACGGGAGTGCTGACCATGGGACACGTGCTCAACAACACGATCCAGGATGTTTTGATCCGCCGCGCGCGCCTTGAGGGCAAGTCGGCCCTCTGGTTACCTGGCACCGACCACGCTGGCATCGCGACGCAGAACGTCGTCGAGCGTCAGCTCCGGCAAACCGAAAAAAAAACTCGCCGCGACCTCGGTCGCGAAAAATTTCTCGAAAGAGTCTGGTCCTGGCGCGACGAAAAAGGCGGAAAGATTCTCGAACAACTCCGCGCGCTCGGCACCTCGTGCGACTGGGAGCGTACGCAGTTTACGATGGACCCGCACTACTCGCAGGCGGTGCTCACGGCGTTTGTTGATCTCTTCGGCAAAGGGAATATTTACCGCGGCAAGCGGATGGTGAATTGGTGTCCCGTCTCGCAGACTGCGCTCTCGGACGAAGAGGTGAACATGAAGCCAGTGAACGGCTCGATCTACCGGGTGCGCTACGAGCGGACGGATGCGCCGGGGGTGTTCGTCGAGGTCAAGACCACGCGGCCCGAGACGATTCCGGGAGACGTCGCCATCGCGGTGCATCCCGAGGACGCGCGATACGCCGGGTGGATTGGAAAAACTGTGCGTCGCGCCCTCGGGCCGGCGGCGGAAATCCCGATTATTGGCGATGCGGCGGTCGACCAAGCGTTCGGCACCGGCGCGCTGAAGATCACTCCGGCGCACGACAAGGTCGATTTTGAGATCGGCCAGCGCCACCAACTTCCGATCATCGACGTGCTTGCGGCGGATGGAAAACTCAACGCGTTTGCCGGCCCCGAGCTCGCCGGACTCGACCGTTTCGCCGGTCGCAAGAAAGCCGTCGAGTTGCTCAGCGCGAGCGGTGCCCTCGTCGCCGAAGAACCCTACGCGAACAACGTCGGCTACTCCGAGCGCGCCGATGTGCCGATCGAGCCGCGACTCACGTGGCAGTGGTGGCTGCGTTACCCGCGAGTCGCAGAGGCCAAGACGGCGGTGCGCGACGGCCACATCCAGTTTCACCCGGAACGTTGGAGCAAAGTTTACCTGCACTGGCTTGAGAACATCCAAGATTGGTGCATCAGCCGTCAGTTATGGTGGGGGCACCGCATTCCGGTTTGGTATCGGAACGGCCTCGACAGAGAGAAACTCACGGAGGCCGATCTTCGCGATGCGACGAAAGTCCACGTCTCGCTCACCGGTCCGGCCGATCCGGAAAACTGGACGCAAGAGGACGATGTGCTCGACACGTGGGCGTCATCATGGCTTTGGCCCTTCGCGACGATGGGCTGGCCCGACGAGGACGAGATGAAGGCGCAGGGCCTCGATTATTTTTACCCGACGACCACGCTCGTGACGGGGCCGGACATTATCTTTTTCTGGGTCGCGCGCATGATTATGGCCGGACTTGAGTTTATGCGTCCAGGTGAAGCGCTGGAACGGCGCATTCCGTTCAAGCATGTTTACTTCACCGGCATCATTCGCGACCAGCAGGGCCGCAAGATGTCGAAGTCCCTCGGTAACTCGCCCGACCCGCTCGATCTCATCACTGCCTACGGTGCTGATGGCCTGCGCTTCGGCATCGTGTCGATCGCGCCGCAAGGGCAGGATATCCGCTTCCAAGAAGACCGCATCGAGAGCGGTAAGAATTTTTGTAACAAGCTGTGGAATGCGTGTCGGTTCCGCCAGATGAGTGGCGAGGCGGGGGATAACGCTTCGCTCTCGACGATTTTGGCGCGCCTCTCGCCGGAGAAATTTGACGCGGACGACCACGCCATTCTTCAGCGCCTGCTCGCGACGACGCGCGAGGTGGAACGGTGTTTCGTTGAATTCGAATTCAGTGCGGCGGTGCAGGCCCTCTACGGCTTTTTCTGGAACGATTTTTGTGACTGGTATGTGGAAGTCTCGAAGTCGAAACTCCAAGAGGCGGACACCAAGGGCACCTGTCTCGCAATCCAAGATATGGTCCTGCGCCAGACGTTGCTGCTGTTGCACCCCTTCATCCCCTTTATTACCGAGGAACTGTGGCACCAACTCGGCTACGGACCCGAGGGCAGCTTCATCGAGGACTTTCAGATCAGCAACGCCTCGCAGATCGCCGACGCCGCGGGGTTGCACGGCGTCGTGCTGAACGCTGCGGCTGCCGCCACGATCGAGACGCTCAAGGAACTCGTTTCGAAAGCGCGCGCGCTCAAAGCCGACCACAACCTCGCGAGCCGGCGTGACGTGAAATTTTTCCTCACTACAGCCGACCGCGAGTGGCAAACGGTCGAAGGCAACCTCGCAAAGCTCACGCGGATGTGCGGCGCGGCGAGCCTCGAGCGCCGCGAGCAAGTCGACGGCGCGCCGGCTGTGGTGACCGTGCTCGGCACGCTCTATCTGGATCTCGCGAGCACGGTCGATGCCGGGGCCGAGAAAGTGCGCCTATCCAAAGAACTCGACCAACTCTCGAAGCACATTGCCGGCACCGAGGCGCGCTTGTCCAACGAGGCCTTCGTCAGCAAAGCCCCGCCCGCCGTCCTCGACGGTGCGCGCAAGCAACTCGCCGAGCAAAAGGCGAAGCGTGGGGAGCTGGAGCGGCTGTTGAAATCGCTGGTGGGTGAACCCGGGAGCACGGGCGTCACGCCGGCAACCGCTTCCTGACCGGCTCTACGCCGCAGATACCGTTCGGGCCATGAAGTCTTTTGGGGGCCGTTGGGGCAACCGTCTCGCCCTGCGCATTCCTCGCGACATCGCGCCCAGAACCCGCCTGACTGCAGAGGTGGATGTCGAGCTCGTAACCAAGGCTGATCGTTTTTTTGTGCGCTGGAGTGCGCCCCACTGCGATTTGTCCGGGCGTCTGGCTGGCCTGCGCCCCAGTAATCGCCCCAGGAGATCGCGATGGGACCAGCGTTGGGCGAAGAGCTGTGATGAGATGAAAAATCGCGGGCCCGAGCGGGGCGATTGGGAAGACGCGGAGGGATGGCCCGCCGACGCGGCGAAGCGGCGGGAGCGCGGCGCGGTCGATTTTATCCAAGTCGCGGCTAAAATATTCCATCGCCGAGGCTTGCCCGCCTTGCGGCGCCACCGGTAAGCTCCGCGTCCCCTTTCATGAAAAAAGCTCTTATCACCGGCATCACGGGTCAGGACGGATCGTATCTCGCCGAGCTGTTGCTTGCCAAAGGTTACGAGGTCCATGGCGTGATCCGCCGCGCCTCGACGTTCAATACGAGCCGCATCGATCACCTCTACCGTGACCCGCACATCATCGGGGTGAAACTCCACCTCCACTACGGCGACCTCGCCGATTCCGTGCAGATGGTAAAACTCCTTTACCAGCTTCAGCCGGATGAGATCTATAACTTAGGCGCGCAGTCGCACGTGCGCGTCTCGTTCGATATTCCGGAATATACGGGCGATGTCGTGGGCCTCGGCGCGGTGCGCATCCTTGAGGCGATCCGCGAGGCCGGCCTGATGAAGAAGTGCCGGTTCTACCAAGCCTCCTCGTCTGAGATATATGGCAAGGTCCAGGAGGTTCCCCAGACGGAGACGACGCCATTCTGGCCGAGGTCACCCTACGGTTGCGCGAAGATGTATGCCTACTGGCTCACGGTGAACTACCGTGAGAGTTACCATCTCCACGCGTCCAACGGCATTCTGTTC
>SYGN01000303.1 GCA_005799525.1 Opitutaceae bacterium
AATACCCCCTCGATCGCCTGGGCCGTCGTCGAGTACCTCCACCGCGGCGACTCACGCGGGGCCCGCACGCTCTTTGCGACGCACTATCAAGAGCTCACGCAACTCGCGAAACACCTCCCGCGATTGCGTAACTTCTCAGTCGCGGTGAAAGAGTGGAATGACGACATCGTCTTCGTCCGCCGCGTCGTCCCCGGTGCCGCCGACCGCAGCTACGGCATTCAAGTTGCGCGTCTCGCCGGCCTGCCCCTCAGCGTGATCAACCGCGCGAAAACCATTCTGGCCAAACTCGAGAGCGACGACACCGCTGTGACTCTTCCGACCGCTGCGGCACCGCAGGCCAAGCCGAAGAAGAAAATCACGGTGGTCGAAAGCGACGACTCGCAGCTTAGTTTGCTGTGAGTGGTGAAGGCCGCTGGGCAGCGCGCATCTGGCGATACGATAGCGGACACCCGCCCAATCGGCCAAATCCCGACGCTCCCTCCCAGTAAAAATTCCCCGGGATTGGTCATTGGTAGCTAACGTCTTCGTCCGCCTCAGACGCGCCATTCCCGCCGCCGCGACCGCAGCTCCAGCTCATGAGGCCTCAATCGTCAAACCACGTTCCTACGCGCGCTTCACTTCCGGCGAATCTCCCATAGTTGCCTCGCCTGCGCGATGGTCTTGCGCAGCACTTCAGGCGTCAGCGCCTGTTTCGGATCATCGCCAATCCCCTTCGTCGGCTCGACGTGGGCTTCGATACAAAGTCCGTCCGCGCCATACGCGACCGCCGCCAACGCCGCCGCCTGCACGTAGGTCGCTTTGCCCACAGAGTGCGACGGATCGACCACCACCGGAGCCCACGTTTTTTCCTTCAAGAGCGGCGTGATGCTCTCGTCCGGGTGGTTCCGATACCCATCGAGTGTCGGCGTGGTGCCACGCGGACAGAGAATCACGTTGGGATTGCCGAACGCCGCGATGTATTCCGCGGCCGAGATGAACTCGCTCAACGGTCCCATGTGAATGCTCCGCTTGAGGAGCACGACGGTGTCGCGCTCGGCGATGGCTTTGCCCACGGCGCGGAGCAGCGAGTAGTTGAGCGCGTTGCGCGCACCGATCTGCAACGTGTGCACGCCTGCATCGAGCGCGAGGGTGATGTGCGCCTCCTCCATGACCTCGGTATCGACGGGCAATCCCGTGCGCCGCGAAGCCTCCATGAGGATGTCGAGTGACTTCACGTCGCCTTGAAATGAATACGGATTCGTACGCGGTTTCCACACGCCGCCCCGCAACGCATTCGCCCCCGACTCCTTCACCGCCGCCGCCGTCTCATAGAAATAATTCGGATTCTTCGGATCAATCGTGCACGCCCCAGCGATGACGAAGAGCTCCTCGCCCAAGGTCACCCCGCCGATCGTGATGCGGTGACTCGCCAGATCCGACCGCTTATCCATGAGCTTAAAGGGCGACTGGATGCGGTCGATGCGGTCGACGTAGTCCAGACCTTCCAGCCGGTTAATCATCAGCTCTTCGCGCTCATCACCGACGATCGCGTAGATTGTCCGTACCGCGCCGACGATCTGCTGTATCTTACAGCCAAACTCCGTCACGATTCCGGTAACTTCGGTGAGCTGTTCAAGCGTGAGACGAGTGGCTTTGGGCAAAATCATGGCGGACGTGAAATGCGCAATTCCGCGCATTCTCCGCCCTCTGTCAAAGGAACTTCTCGAACTCGCGCGGGATCGGTGCCCGCGCCGAAAATTGCCACGTCCGCTCCCGCCACTCGTAGTCGAAATTCGTTTCCAACGAATGTAAAAACATCCGCTTCGTCCCCGCCAACTTCGCGAAGGTGCGGTTGCGTCCAAAATCTCCATACGTCTGGTCGCCGATGATCGGTAGATGCCGTTTGGCCGCCTGGACCCGCAACTGGTGGCTGCGCCCCGTCCTCGGCTCCAACTTCAACAAGGAAACGCGCGGCTCTTTTTGCCCGATGCGGACCACGCTCATCCGGCTTTCCGACGGGACGTTGCCCGCATTCGCCGCCGCTCGGATTTTCCCTCCGCGCTTATCCACCACCAGCAAGTCGCGCCAGATTTCCAGCGGCTGTCGGGGACCGCCAAATACGAGCGCGCAGTAGATTTTCCTGATTTGTTTCTTCCTGAACTGGGCCCTGATCTCGGCCGCGAGCTCGACGTTGGCCGCCGCGAGGATCACGCCCGAGGTCGCCGAATCCAAGCGATTCAACAGCCACAACTGTCGCTTCGCTCCGTCCACGTCGGTCCACGCATAGACCTCGTCGGCGATCGTATAAGGTACCGTCAACAGCGAGCGCAGCTCTTCGCCGGGTTCATTCGGATGCGACAGCACTCCGGCGGGTTTTGCCAGCGCCGCGACCCCGTTCGCATCGTGCATGAGCAGCGTCACCTCGCGACCCAGCGGCAGGGTTGTCCAAAACTTTTCCGATTGTCCGCTCATTGGTAGTAAAAGGTAAACGTCATCTCCTGCTCCTCTCCGAGCACCGCCTTCATATCGTCCGTCCATTCGCCGTAGGGCGCGCGATCGGTGATGGCGCTCATGCACGCACGTTCGGCCGCGTCTTTCGCCGTGCTATCCACGTTGACGATCCGGGCGATCAGTCCTTTGGAATCCATCACGAATTTGACGGTCACCGAGCTCCCGGTCGTCGGGTTAACTTTGCTCTCCCGGAGCAGATGCTCCCACTGAAGTTGCACCGACTCGATCATGCGCTGGAGGTAGGCACCGTAGTTGCTCCAACGTGCATCGACTGCCGTTGGTCCGATATTTTGCGTGCCAAACTTATTCTCCGCGAAGATCGCCGGCCTGACCTGTTGTTGTTTCACAACGGTGGGACGCGGACGAGGACGTTGCGGGTCGATCGGTGGCTGTATCGCCAGGGCGTCGTTCACCATCGGTACGTTTTTCACTCCCTCGATGCGATTGGGGATCGCCCGAGTATTCTCGGCGATCTTCGAAATGTTACTGGCGAACCCGTCTTTGCTCTCCCCGTCTTTTTTCTCCAAGCCGGTCAATGGATTCTGCTCCAGCTTCGGCGCTTGGACGGTCTTCTCCGAGGGCGGCGTCACGTCCGCTGGCGGCACTGCTTCCAGCAGTTCAATCGGTTTCGACAACTGCCCGCTCACAATCTGCGTGGACTGAAAATCTTTTTTCCCTGCGAGCGCCGGCATGTCATTCTTGCCATCGGGCGTCGGCTTTTCCTGCGCAACTTGCTGGTTTTGGGCTGCAAAATTAGTCGTCCTATCCGGGATGTTTTCCGGCGCGTCTGGATTCGTCTCCACAAACTTGTTCGGCGGCGGTGGTTTCACCGTCGGCTTGATAAATGTGTCCGGCGCCAACTCGATGCTGAAGGGCTGCGGCGACGCCTGCGGCCGATGCGCGGAAGCCGTGAGCGGATCGATCCGAAACAAATATGGCGAAACCAGCCACAGCAGCAGGTAGAAAAGAATCACCCCGGTCACCCCGACCAGCGTCGACCGCGACTCCGGGTCCGCCCACGTGCGCACGACAAAACCTCGTAGCGCGGCGGACAGAGAGGGTGTGGTGATGGACTGACTCATTCCGGTAGGTGACGTGCGTAGCCCGACAAGGTCATGGCAGGAGACCACACCGCGTCAAAATTTGTTTCGTGGTTTCCACCGGTAGCCCGATAATATTTGTCAACGACCCCCGATACACCGCACCCAGTAGCTCCCTGTGTTCCTGGATCGCGTAGCCGCCGGCCTTGTCGAGGGTGTGCACCAGCGCGAGGTAGTCTTCGATCACGGTCTCATCGAGAGCCTTGAACGTCACGTCGCTCGCCACCCCTTCATCAATCCGCAGTCCGTCGCTCGCGCGGCGCAACGCCAACCCCGTAAACACCGTGTGCGTCCGTCCACTCAGCCGTCGCAACATCGCTCGCGCCGCCGCCCCATCGCTCGGTTTGTTAAGCGCCGCTCCCTCGATGAACACCGTCGTGTCCGCCCCCAACACCACCGCATTCGGATGACGCGCCGACACCCACTCCGCCTTCAAGGCAGCGTTGTGCGCCACCATCACTCGCGGGTCGGTCGAGGCTTCTTCATGCTCGGTCACGTCCGCCACCACGACTTCGAAGGGCACGCCGAGTTGTCCCAACAGTTCCCGCCGACGCGGCGAAGCCGAGGCCAGAATCAATCGAGCGTCCCCCTTGGCGCCGGTCATTGGGCTTTTTCCGCCAGCACGGCGCGCACGTCGCCCTTCGCGCGGGCCAACTCCACGCGACTCAAGTTGTATTGGTAAACGGCTTCGAGAAGATTGTCCGCCGCAACGGCCAACTGCGTCTGCGCTTCGATGATTTCACGGTTGTCGGCGACGCCCTCATTGAACCGTGAGCGCGCGAGCCGGAGTTGGTCCTCGGCGAGGCGCGCGTTTTTTTCCGCGACGGTGATCTGCGCGAAACGCGAGGACGCGTCCTGCCGTGCCAATCGCAGCTCGGAAGAGATCTGTAACTCGAGGGAATTGAGACGCGCCTGTTGCACCCGCTGGCGGGAGAGCGCGGCACCGCGATTCGCGCCGGCGCGCCATCCGTCAAAGATCGGCACCGTCAGCGTCGCGCCAAACGTCCAGACTTTGCGGTGTCCGTCGTCGTCGATGTTCGCTGCCGCGTGTCCGAAGTCACCCGCCAGCCCCAGCGTCGGCAGCCGTTCAAAAAGCGTCGTGCGCACCTCGAGGCGCGACTGCTCCAGCGCTTTCTGCGTCCGCAGCCAGTCGGCGCGTTGCTCGAAGGTCTTGCGGCCTTCGCCCAGCATTCCGAGACTGGCATCCACGCGCGCCAGCGGAAAATCCAACAACACCAAGGGTGCCCCCGGATCCAGGTTGAGGAGCCGCTTGAAGCCCAAATCGCTCTGCATCACCGAGGTCACCTGTTGCAACCGCGCCTGCTCCGCCTGCGCCAGCTGCGCCTCGGCCCGCGTGACATCGATCTGCGTCGCGACACCCGCAGTGAGCTGGTTGCGCGCCAGCTCGTACAGCGAACGTGCACGGGTAATGTTGGCATCGAGCAGATCGAGCCGACGCAAGTTCCGCAGATGCCCGAAATACGCCTGCGCCACCCCCGACAACGCCGTCTGCACGGTCGCGAGCACGTCGATCTTCGCGACTTCAGCTCCGACGCGCACTGCCTGGCCGGCGGAAAGCAACTGGGGATTTAACAACGCATAGGTGCCGCCGATGCGTCCGTCATAGCGGTTCGAGGGCCGGGTCTCGCTGAGTGCGCCCGTTGTGCTCAGAATCGTCAGGTTGCGCGAACGGCGCTGCGTCCCCGTGACGTTGACCACGGGCAACGTGCCCGCGCGCGCCTGGTTGGCCTGCTCAAACGCCTGGGCGGCCACCTCGCGACTGATCAGCACGCTGCTGTTCACGCCTTCGGTAGAGGCCAAGGCCTGCTCCAGTGTCAGCGTCGTCCGTTCAGCCGCGCCCATCGCGTTCAGGCCAACCAAAAATAAGAGGAACGGAAGAATGCGTCGATTGGGCATGATGCAAATTAAAGAATGGAGGGGAGCAAATCGCCCGCTTGACGTGCAGCGCAAGCCCGACGTTGCGAGTTGTCAGTCGGCGAAAAGCCTCCCACGTTCCCCGCTCCTCTCATTTTCATGCGCCTCGGTCTCGCTCAGCTCAATCCCACCGTCGGCGATCTCGCCGGCAATCGCCGGAAAATTCTCGATGCCTACACCGCGCTCGTCGCGCAGGGCGCCGAGCTCGTCGTCTTCCCCGAACTCGCCGTCTGCGGTTACCCGCCCCGCGACCTCTTGTTCAAACGCCGCTTCGTCCCCGATGTCGCCGAAACCCTCGCCCAGATCGCCGCTGCGACCGGTGCCGTTCCCGCCATCGTCGGCACCGTCGAACTCAACCCCACCGGCCGGGGGCGCCCGTTCTACAACTCCGCCGCCTTCTGCTACCGCGGCGCCGTCGTTGCCATCGGCCGAAAATGTCTCCTGCCCACCTACGATGTCTTCGACGAAGACCGCTACTTCGAGCCCGCCACTTCTCCCAACGTCGTCGATCACGCCGGCATTCGCATCGGCCTCACCATCTGCGAGGATATCTGGACCCACCCCATGATCAGCACGCGACGTCTCTATTCCGGCCGGATGCCCATCGAACAACTCGCCGATCAAAAATGCGACCTCATGGTCAACCTTTCCGCCAGTCCTTGGCACAACGCCAAAGATGGCGTCCGGCAAAATCTCGTCGTCTCCAAAGCCGCCCGCGCCCTTGGCTGTGCGGTCGCTTACATCAACGCCATCGGCGGTAACGACGAACTCATCTTCGACGGCCGCAGCCACGTCGTCGACGCTGAGGGCCACGTCACCGCCGGCCTCGCCGCTTTCGCCGAAGAACTCCGCGTCGTCGAAGTCTCCCTCTCCCGCACCTCCGTCAGTTCCGCCGCCTCCTCCCCCGCCGCCTCCGTTTCTCAACGCCCAAACCGCAACCCTCAACTCGCAGCCAGCTTCGCTCCCGCGGAGCTCGGCGACATCTATCACGCCCTCGTCCTCGGGCTGCGCGATTACGCGCAAAAAAGCGGTTTTAAGCGCGCCCTCATCGCACTTTCCGGCGGCATCGACTCCGCCATCGTCGCCGCGCTCGCGGCCGAAGCCTTCGGCCCTGAAAACGTCATCGGCGTCTCCCTACCCTCCGCGATCTCCTCGCAACACTCGCGCGACGATGCTCGCATCCTCGCAGAAAACCTCGGCGTCCGGTTCGAGACGATCGCGATTGCCGACGCCGTGGTTGCCGCCGAGACCGCCCTTGGTCCCCTCTTCGCCGGCCGTGCCCCCGACGTGACCGAAGAGAATATCCAAGCCCGCGTCCGCGGTGTCCTCATGATGGCGCTCTCAAACAAGTTCGGCTCGCTCCTCCTCACGACGGGTAACAAAAGTGAAATGGCCGTCGGCTACTGCACGCTGTACGGCGACATGTGCGGCGGCCTCGCCGTGATCAGCGACGTCTTCAAAACCCAAATCTTCGCCTTGGCCCGCTGGATAAATTCCCCCGCCGCACCGGGAGCCGGTCGCGAGATTATCCCGCTCAACACCATCGAAAAGCCCCCGAGCGCCGAACTCCGCCCCGGCCAAGTGGATCAAGACAGCCTCCCGCCCTACGACATCCTCGACGCGATCCTCAAAGGCTACGTGGAAGAAGGCCTCTCCCGTCGCGACCTGATCGCACAAGGCTTCGCCGAGTCCGTGGTCAACGACGTGGTTCGCAAAGTGGACCTCAACGAATACAAACGAAAGCAAGCCGCCCCCGGCCTCAAAATAACCCCCCTCGCCTTCGGCGTCGGCCGGCGGATTCCAATCGTGCAAAAATACGTAAGCTGAACAGCGGAGCGGTTTCGCAGCCACACTGCTGCGCCGGTCCCTCTCCCTCATGTTTCATCACTGGTTTGTCTTTGAAGTATCGGCTCTCGCCGGATCGCGAATTTTCCTTTGCGCGGCCCACCGCTCCACCTATTTTTCCGCCATGGTTTCCCTCCGCCTCAAGCCCGTCATGAAGCGTAATTCCCATTCGCTTCCAATATCAGACTAATTTGCCCGGAGGTAGGAGCCTGCTTGCAGGCGATTCAGGACGTGGTCAGTCGGTGAAATGTAAAATCGCCCGCAAGCAGGCTCCTGCAAAAAACTGGTAATCGTCTCATCGTGAACGCGCATTGGAATAAGCTGGCCCTCAACGGCAAGCGCGTCGGTCGCTCCAGGACCGCTCTCGCGCGCGCTACGTGGGTCTCGTGGCTCGATGAGCAAGAGAACATCCGCATCGCCGAAGAGCGATTCGCACGACTTGAAGCCGGCAAGTCCCGCACCTACCCGTTGGCGGAAGTTAAGCGTGAGCTGGGTCTATCAGTTTGAGGCCGAAGCCTTGCGCGAGCTCGAGGGCCTCGATCGCGAGGCGCACCGGCGCATCGCGCGTTATCTCGTTACGCACATCGCCTGGCGACGCAGTTCCGCGGTATTTCGATCAGCTCCGGCGCGCTGATTATCGTGGCGGCTGGCGCTATCGCGTGAGCGACGATCGGGTGATCGCACGCATTCTCGACGAACGCATCTTTGTGCGCATTGTCTGCGTCGACCACCGCAAGGACGTTTACGATTTCTAACCCATGCCCGCTCTCACCTCCGACACCCTTTTCACCCGCGCCCTCCAGCTCATCCCTGGCGGCGTCAATTCCCCTGTCCGCGCTTTCCGCTCCGTCGGCGGCGCGCCGTTCCTCGTGAAGGCTGCGCGCGGCGCCACGCTCGTCACCGCCGACGACCGTGAACTCATCGACTTCGTCTGCACTTGGGGCCCAGCCATCCACGGCCACAACCACCCGGTCATCAAAGCCGCCATCGCCGCCGCCCTCGAAAACGGGACCTCCTTCGGCACACCCAATCCCTCCGAGGTCGAGATGGCCGAGCTCATCACTCGCTTCGTGCCCTCGATCCAAAAAGTCCGCATGTGCAACAGCGGCACGGAAGCCACGATGTCGGCCATCCGCCTCGCGCGCGGCTTCACCCAGCGCGACAAGATCATTAAATTCGCCGGCTGTTACCACGGCCATTCCGACTCGCTGCTCATCAAAGCCGGTTCCGGCGCTCTCACCCACGGCCACCCCGACAGCGCCGGCGTCCCCGCCTCCTTCGCCCGCGAGACCATCGTTCTGCCCTACAACGACGCCGCCTCCCTCGACGCCGCGTTTACCGCCAACCCCGGCCAAATCGCCTGCGTCATTCTCGAGCCCTACTGTGGCAACGTCGGCTTCATCATGCCCGACGCCGGCTACCTCGCCGCCGTTCGCGCCGTCACCGCACAGCACGGCGCACTCCTCATCTTCGACGAAGTCATGACCGGCTTCCGTCTCCACAAGGCCGGCGTGCAAGGGCTCCTCAACGAGGAACTCGCCGCCACCCACCCCGCCGCTTCCTCCTCAGCATCCGGCTCTGAGCTCTCAGCCCTCAACGCCCAACTTCCGTTTGCCCCCGACCTCACCTGCCTCGGAAAAATTATCGGCGGCGGTTTGCCCGTTGGCGCGTTCGGCGGACGTTCCGACATCATGGACTACCTCGCTCCCCTCGGACCCGTCTACCAAGCCGGCACGCTCAGCGGCAATCCCCTCGCCATGGCCGCCGGTATCGCCGCCCTCCGCCTCCTCGAAGATGACGGCTCTGGCACTTCCCCTTACACTCGCCTCGACCGCCTCGGTCGCCAACTCCGCGATGCCGTCCTCGCCGCCACGCGCGCCAAAGGTATCCCAGCCCAAGTCCCCCAATGCGGCTCCATGTTCAGTATCTTTTTCACGGCGACGCCCGTGCGCGACTACGCCACCGCGCTCACCGGTGATGCCAAACTCTTTGCCCGTTTTTTCCGCGCCTGTCTCGCGCGCGGCGTCTATCTTGCCCCGAGCGCCTACGAAGCCGGCTTTATCAGCACGGCTCACGAGGGCCCCGCCATCGACCGGGCCTGCGAAATCATGTCGCAAGCCATCGCGGAACTTTGATTGGTTCTTCGCGGACGCACTCCGTCTCTTTCCACTTCATGCGCTCTTGTTTCTCTTTCCGTCGACTGTTCCTGCTCTCCGCGCTCTCCGCGTCCTCCCCGTTTCAATTTCTCCTCGCCCAACCCGCCCAGCCCGCCCCTCGTCCTCAACCCTCCAGCACCGCCTCCCTTGCTCTCGATGACGTGAAGCCCGGCCAACGCGGCGAAGTCTGGACCGTCTTCCGCGGCACCGCACCCGAGCCTTTCAGCGTCGAGGTCACTGGTATCCTCCGCAACGCCCTCGGCCTCGGCAAATCGCTCATCGTCTGCGAACTCACCGATGAGCGTGTCCAAAAAATGGGTGCAGTCGCCGGTATGAGCGGGAGCCCCCTCTACATCGACGGCAAACTCGCCGGCGCACTCAGTTATCAAATACAACGCTTCGAGACGGTCCGCTTCGCCGGCTTCACCCCCGCCGCCGACCTCGTCGAAGTTCGCGAACGCGTCACCGCGTCCACCCTGCCCACGCCCAAGTCGTCCGGCACCAGCTTGTCTCGTTCGTCAGAATCGGCCCCTCCGTCGACTCTCAACACTCAGCTTGCACCGCTTGGCTCGCCCCACGCTCCAACCCCGCTGGCGCCCGCCTTCACGCTCACCGGCCTGAACCCCGCCGTCGCCGACCTCTTCGCCCCGCGCTTCACGGCCCTCGGACTCTCCGCGATCGCGTTCGGTGGCAGCACGCAATCCGGCTCTGCCGTCGCCTCGCTCAACGCGCAACCCGCAACCCTCAACTCCGCTCCCTCCTCCACCCCGCTCTCCCCGGGTTCCGCCGTCGCCGTCGCCCTTGCCACCGGCGATATTACCATCGCCGGCACCGGTACGGTCTCGCGCATCGATGGCAATCGCGTCACCGCGTTCGGCCATCCCATGCTGTCCCTTGGCGAAGTTTCCCTGGCGCTGTGCGCTACCGAGATCGTCACCATTCTCCCGTCATCCATGTCGTCGGTGAAACTGGCCAACACCGGCGCCGTCATCGGCACGATTTCGCAAGATCGTCTCTCCGCCGTTTCCGGCACGCTCGGCCCCGGACCCGCCATGACGGACGTCGAGGTGACCGTAAAACCCCTCGGCAGCGCCCCCCGCACGTTGCGTTTCTCCGTCGTCCGCCAGCAGCAACTTACCCCCGTAATCGTCGCCGCCGGCCTCACTCAGGCCATTATGGGTTCCAACGACGCCGGCCTCGCCAACGGCTTCCGCCTCCGCGGCAACATCCTGTTTTCTGCCTCCCAGTCCCTCGCTACCAAGAGTCTCTACGCCGGGCCGCAAGGCTTTGCGCAGGGCCTCAACGAATTCGTGCAGGGCCTCGCCGCGAATCTCCAAAACCCCTACGAGAAAACCTTTCCCGACCGCGTGACCTTCACCGTCGAAGCCCTCGCTGAGAATCCCACTGTTGTCATCGAACAGTTTCAACTTTCCCGCTCGACCGCGCGCGCCGGCGATACCGTGCAGGCGACGCTCTCCTGGCGCGATTTTCAGGGCGCCACGCATCGCGAGATTATCGACCTCACCATCAACCCCGCTTGGGCCGGCAAGCGCCTCGAAGTCGTTCTCGCTCCCGGCCGCATCCTCGACGAGCTCACCGGCCGTCCCCGGCTCATCTCCGCGTCCGAGCTCCGCAGTTTTCCGGCCTACCTGTCCGCCCTTCGCGACGGACGCCCGACCGACGGCCTCAGTCTGGCGATTGTCGAAACCACGGAGATTTTCAGCGACCAAACCGTGGCGACTCCCGAGACCCCGGGCTCGATTGAACGCATCGCTCGCGCCTCCGACGAAGCGCGTTTTCGCAAGCGCGATGCTTTCCTCCCGCTCTCGGAACGCCACGTCCTCCCCGGTAAAGTGACCGCCACCGGAGTCCGCCGCCCGCTCCGCATCGTGGAGTGACCCGACCCGCGCCGCCTCCGTACCGATTTTTTTGTATCCATTTTCTGACATTTACTCCGACCCACCGCACTCGCTTCGGCTACTCCCTTCTTCATGCCCACTCTTTTTGGCCTTCGAACCCTCCGTGTAGTCCGCGGACTCTCTCCAAACCATACGTTCCGCTCATTGTTCGCCGGCCTGGTGTGTTGCATGGTCGCCTCCGTGCTTCACGCGGATCCCCTGTCGAAGAAAACCGACATCGATTTCTTCCGCGATGTCCCCAGCCGCAGCCTCAAACGCCTCGCCGCCCGCTCCGATGGCCGGCTCGTAGCGGGCCCCATTCTCGCCGAACTCGTCGTGCCCGCTCCCGCTGATCTCCTCTGGTGCATCGAGGCCACCGACGATCCCACGAAGTTCCTCGCGGGCACTGGACCGGACGGAAAAATCCTCGAGATCACCTACAACCCCGCGCTCTCCACCTACGCCTCCCGAGAACTCGTCACACTCGAGGATCCTCAGGTCTACGCCATCAAGCCCCTCGCCGACGGGGCCCTCCTTGCCGGCACGTCCCCGAAGGGCTCGCTCTACGTCGTCCGCGATGGCCAACCCCTCGCCCGTGTCGCACTTCCCATCGATTCCATATTTGATCTCCTCCTCCTCAATGCCGACACCGCGCTCGTCGCAACCGGAAACCCCGGGCGCATTTACCGCGTCGACCTGAAAAAGTTTTCCGCCTCCGGACTTGCTCCGGAAAAAATCACCGACCCCGCCCTGCTCGCCGAACGCGGCATTACGCTCTTCGGCGAAATCCGTGACCGCAACGTCCGCTGCCTTGCGTTGCTGGCCGATGGCCGCATCGCCGCTGGTTCCTCCCCGAAGGGAAACATCTACACCTTCACCCCAGTCTCCGCGCCCGCTCTTGGCTCCGCTCCTCCGGGGCTCAGCCCCACCGCACTACCGACCCCGATCCCCGCCATTATTCTCCAAGAAAATCGCGACGCCGAGATCACTGATCTCCTGCCCCAGCCGAATGGCGACCTCTATGCGAGCATCGTGTTCACCGGCACCAGCGGCGAATCCCGCATCACGCCCGCGGAAGGCAAAAAAACCGCCGCTGACGCGAAGCCCGCGGACCCCGTCCTCACCGCCCCCGCCGATAAATTCAGCGGTCGCAGCACCCTCGTGCTGTTTACGCCAAACGGTTTCCCTGAAATTCTCGCCGCCCGCGCCAATTCCGCTTTCTACCGCCTCGGCCGCCATGGCGACATCATTTTCATAACGGGCGGAGAACTCGGCGAGCTCTACGGCTACGATCTCAAGTCCCGCCTCGGCCTCACCTTCGCGGGCAGTATTTCGTCCCAGCTCAACGGCCTCACGCCCATACCGGGTGCGCCCGGAAAATTCTTGATCATCCGCAACAACGCCCCCGGTTTTGCGCTCCTCGATTTCTCCGCCTCCGGCCCGCGTGAAGCTGAAACGCGCCGCCTCGACCTCGGGCTCCTCGCGCAACTCGGCGCGCTGCGTTTCAACCGTATCCGAAATATTCCTGACGCCCAACTCTCCGTCGAAATCCGCACCAGCCATGGCAGCGACGAACTTGAGGGCTGGGGCCCTTGGAGCGCCCTCCAACCTTCCGACGGCGGCTGGCGCGGCCCACCCCAGCTTGGTCGCCACTTCAAACTCCGCATCCGTGTTCTTGATACCACGCTCGGTGCGCCCGCCGCCGAGATCGACAAGGCTACACTCTATGTGCTGCCGCAAAATCGCCGCCCCACCCTCCAAGATTTCCGCCTGATTACACCCAACTTCGGGCTCATCCCTGCCGTCGACCAGCCCCTTGCGCCCAACGCCTCACTGAGCCAGCTCGTCGCAGCCAGCCCGAAAGACGAGGACGCCAAACGCAAAGCCACGTTGCTGAACAGCCAGATCGTCCCGTCGCCCGGCACGCAAGTGGTCTTCTGGACCGTCACCGATCCCGATAAAGACAACGTCCTCAGCACCTTTTCCATCCGCCGCGACGGCGACACCGCCTGGACCGATATTGCGGCCAACACCCGCGATAGCTTCGCCCAGTTCGACGGCTCTCATCTGCCTGACGGTGTATACTTTACCCGTCTCGTCTCGACCGAGACCGCGCCTCGCCCCGTTGGCGACCGCCTCACGGCCACCTTTGAAACCGACGATCTCCTGATCGACCACACGAAGCCGGAAATCCTCGAGGCCACCGCCCGCCGCGATGGTGACCGCGTCATCATTTCGGTCAGCGGCCGCGACGCGCTTTCGCTGCTCGATGGTATTGAAGTCATCTTCAACAACAGCGTCCGCGAAGTCGTCGAGCAACCCGACGACGGCGTGCGTGACAGTCGCACGGAACGTTTCACGCTCGACGTCCCTTGGGCGAGGGTAAGCAACGCCACCTCCGCCGAAGTGACCCTCTACGACGACGCCGGCAACGGCACCCCCCGCCGCCTTCGCTGGTAAACTGTCGGTGAAAAACGGCCAGCATCCTGCGGATCATAAAGCTTACCCAATGAGCGAAGATGTGATGATCGGGATCGACGTCGGTGGACCCGCGAAAGGATTTCATGCCGTGGCAATTTGCCAAGCCGCGATCATCGGAACGTTCAAGAGCCACCGCGCCGTCGAAGTCGCCGCGTGGTGTCTGGACCGTAACTCCGCCGTCGTCGCCATCGACGCGCCTTGTTTGTGGCGTGGAGTAGGTCGAACGGCACGCGCAGCCGAGCGCCAACTCGCGCAGGACGGGATTTCGAGTTTCTCCACACCTACCGAAGCAGCCGCGCGGGGACATCCGTTTTACACCTGGATGTTTTCCGGGATGGAAATCTTTCGTGCGCTCGCCACATCACACCCGCTTTACCTCGGCCAAGCCGATCCGACGAATGTAACACTAGAGACGTTTCCGCAGGCCGTTGCCTGTGCGCTGGCCGGTCAAATTGTCTCCGCGAAGGAAAAGAACCGCGGGCGTCGCGGACTGCTCACGCGGGCCGGCATCGATGAGTCCAAGTTGGGAAATATTGACGAGGTCGACGCCGCCCTGTGTGCGCTTGCGGCACAATCCTTTTCGCAAAGTTCGTTTCACGCTTATGGCGACCGCGAGGGCGGCTATATCGTCGTGCCTGCTTGGTCCCGCCGCGCTCGCATTCGGTCAGCAACCGCGCGGCCAGCGAACCAGACTCTCGCGACGCTGTCCCCCGCTTTGAAAAAAATTATCGCCGCCCCTCCCGACGCTTCCTCCCATCGAGCGCCTGGCCCTTCGTGATCATCTCACCAGTTACGAGCCGCTGACCGACCACGGTGCCGTGCCGGAGCACCGTGCGAGGGATACCGAGCCAAAAATCTTTCGTTTACTCCGTGCTCCGGTGTCAGAATTTCCGTGTGTTCCGTCGGCCTCTCTCCGCCGGGCTCAATCCGTTTCGATCCGTGCCCATCGCTGGTCAGCCCGTCGGAATTCCGTGTAGTTTGGGTGTTGCGTGGGCCACCTCCGCCACTCTCGGCTACGCCCGCGGATGCGCTTTCGCGTAAACTTCCTTGAGCCGAGCCACGCTCACGTGGGTGTAAATCTGCGTCGTCGCGAGTTGCGCGTGCCCGAGCAGTTCCTGCACGAGGCGGAGATCCGCCCCAGCGTTGAGCAGATGCGTGGCATACGAATGCCGGAGCTTGTGCGGCGTCAGATCCAGCGGCAGCCCCGCGAGGGTGAGATAGCGCTTGAGCATTAGTTGCACCTCCCGCACGCCCATCCGTGTTCCCGTAGTATTCACTAGTACTGGACTCGTCGGCGCTTTCTCCCGCGCAAAGTCGTCGCGCACTTTCACGAGCACCGCCAGCGCCACTCGCCCCAGCGGACATAAGCGTTCCTTTTGTCCTTTGCCCAGCACGTGGGCCACCCCCGCCTCAAAATCGACGGCCCCATAGGTCATGCCCACGGCTTCGCTCACCCGCAGTCCACCGCCATACAGCAGCTCCATCGCGAGGCGATCCCGCCATGCCGTGTGCGCATCGATGCCCGCATTTTCCAGCAACCGCTGCGGTCCCGTGAGCAACAGCTTCATTTGCTCTTCGGTCAAAAATTTAGGCAGCCGTTTCTCCAGCTTCGGCAGCGGCACTCCGAGCAGCGGATTGTTTCTCAATTTATCCCGCCGCATCCAGAATTTGAAAAACGTTCGCAACCCCGACGCGTGGTTGTGCAGTGTCCGTCGGTCAAAACGCCGCTGCGCTTCGATTACAAAATCTCTCATCTCGCGCGAACCAAGCGCACTCAAACCGCGTTCCCAGAGGCCGGCGCCCACGAGCCACCGGTAGAAATCCTCGAACGCCTGCCAGTAGTTGCGTACCGTATACGCTGAATAGCGCCGCTCTTTCGCTAAAAAATCTTCCAACGGCGTCCACCACTCCGCCACCACCTCCGGCGGCACATCGTCGCGTCGCCGCTCGTCGCCGGACCGCTCCGCCTTAGGCCCCACGCGCTGGGAGGTTTCCTTCGACATCGCGCATCACCTTCGCCGCATGCAGCCGCAGCGCCGCTTCGGGATCGAGACCCTTGGCCCGCGCCGCCGCCGTCAGCTCAAAGAGCATTTTGCCCAGCATCTCGGCATCCAACCGCTCGCCCAACGCGCGCACCTGCGCTGTGTCCACCACGCCCTCGGCCGGCAGTTGTTTCTTCTCAATCTGCTTCCACACCGCTTCGGCAAACATCAGCGCCGGCAGGCGCGGCGGCAGGTCTTTGAAGATACCCGCCGACACCGGGCAGTGCTTCTTCTCGGTGGCCTTGATCTCCTCCCATTTCACGATGACTTCCGCCGCCGTGTTCAGTTTGCCGTCGCCAAACACGTGCGGATGCCTCCGCACCAGTTTCTCGTTGATGTCCCGCGCGACGTCCTCAAAGGAAAAATTTCCCGCCTCCTCCTCGATGCGCGCGTGAAACACGATTTGGATTAGCACGTCGCCCAATTCCTCCCGCATATGCGCGAGGTCCCCGCGATCAATCGTCTCGATCAGCTCGCTCACCTCGTCGATGAGGCAACGCACGAGCGTCGCATGGGTCTGTTCCTGATCCCACGGACATCCGCCGGGCTTTGCCCGCAATCGCACCATCGTCTGTTTCAGATCTTCAATCGCGCTCATGGAACGACGGTGCCTGCGGAAATCACGGAATACACGGAAAATTTCGCCAATAAATTCGGCTTTGAGTTGCGCGGGTTCCGTGTGTTCCGTGTTCTTTGAATGTCCGACAAACTCACCGAGGTCATGGCTTGGAAGCGTCAGGAGATTGCGCCTTTCATTCGCGCGGTCTCCCCAACCGAGCTGGCCCGGCTCGATGCCTCGCTGCCTCGTCCACCGTCCTTCGCCGTCGCCCTCCAGCGCGGAGATGGTACACTCGCGGTGATCTCCGAGATCAAGCGGCGCTCCCCGTCCGCCGGTGATATCAAGGCCGGGGTTTCGTCCGTCGATCAGGCCATCCGCTATCAATCCGCCGGTGCCGATGCGCTCTCCGTTCTGACCGACGAAAAGTTTTTTGGTGGCACCCTCGACGACCTCCATGGCGTCACCGCGCATTTTCGGGCCACGCCGCCCGCCCGTCCCTGCATCCGCAAGGATTTCTTCGTCCACCCTGTGCAGGTGCTCCAAGCCCGCGCAGCCGGCGCCAGCGCAATCCTCATTATTGTCCGTGCACTGACCGACGAGGAGATCAGGTCGCTAGCCGACGCCGCAACCGCCGCGGGCCTCGACGCGCTCTTTGAGATTCACACCGCGCCCGAGCTCGCCCGCGCACTCGCCCACGGTGCCCAGATCATCGGCGTCAACAATCGCGACCTCTCCACGTTCAAGACGGACCTCGGCTTGAGCGAGCGTCTCATTCCACTTTTCCCTTCCCACGTCACTGCTGTCAGCGAAAGCGGTATCCACACCGCCGCCGATGCCGCCCGCGTCCGTGCCGTCGGCGCCCACGCCATTCTCGTCGGCGAAGCGCTCATGAAAGCGCCTGATCCCGCTGTGCTCATCTCCTCGTTTCGCTCCGCCTAATCGACCATGCCGCGCCGTCCTGTTGCCGCCTTCACCAAAATCGGCGGCTTTTATTTTCTCCCCCGTACCTTCGACAAGATTCGCGTCCATGCGCGCGGCGAACTTCACCCGGATCACCACGAGTTCCTTGGTAAAGGCTTCGACGGCCGCCTCTGCCATTTCCTCGGGATCGGTTACGAAGCCCTGCGCCTGAGTACGCTCGCCGGCGGTACCGACGAAGAGATGCTCCACTGGATTCGGGAGCGCTGGCGAAAAACCTCCGAGGTCGATCTCTTGATCTGGAATGGAGTTTCATCCAAGCGTCGCTGGCGCGACGACGCCACCCCCAACCTCGAAAAACAAAAAGCCGAAAGCGGCCTCGCCCATCGGACCGACCTCGTGACGTTTTTCGATTATTACGAAGTCGACGAGGGTCACGCGCCCCGCTGAACCATGCCGCTCTCTTTCCGCGCCACCCGCGACCTCTTGGCCTCCCTGGGTCACCGGCCGAAACGTTTCCTCGGTCAAAACTTCCTCGTCGACGGCAATATCGTCCGCAAATCCCTCGAGCTCGCCGAAGTCCGCGCCGGTGACACCGTCGTCGAAGTCGGTCCCGGGCTGGGCACCCTCACGACTGCGCTCCTTGAGGCCGGTGCCGAAGTCTGGGCCGTGGAGAAAGACCGCAGCCTCCACGCGCACCTCGAATCCACGCTGCTTAGTTTAGCCACTCACCCCGATTTTGCCGTGCGGTTCCATCTTCTCGAGGGCGACGCCGTCGAGCACCCGCTCGCTGCCCTCCCGACCGAGCGGGCCACAGCTGGTTTCAAGATCGTTGCCAATCTTCCTTACGCCATCGCCACGCCGTGGCTCGACGGTGTGCTCGCGGGCCCCCTCCCCACGCGCCTCGTCCTCATGTTGCAGCAGGAGGCCGCTCAACGCTATGCCGCCCAGCCCGGCACCAAGTCATTCGGCGCCATTTCAGTTTTCCTCCAAGCCGCCTACGAGACCGCCCCCGGGCACAAAGTCGGCCCCGGCTGTTTCCACCCGCGCCCCGATGTCGATTCCTATCTCATCAACCTCGTACGCCGGCCCGCCCCCTATGTTTTTACCGCCAGCGTAAAGACGATCGTCCGCGCCTGTTTTCAACAACGCCGTAAACAGATCGGTGCTCTGCTCCGCAATCACGCTCCTGCCCACGCCACCGAAGCCCGGGAACTTCTCCTCGCCCACGGCCTCTCAGAGCAGGCGCGACCTGAAGAGCTTCCGGTCGCCTGGTGGATTCAATTTGCCGGAACACCAGCCTTAGCTTGAAAGCCACGCCGCCGCCGTTCTAATCACTCTCACTTCACATGCTCCGCCTTACCCTCGCTCTCGTCCTTGCTACCTTTGCCGTTATCGCCCGCGCCCAGGATACCGCACCAGCCCTCGCCGGAAAAGTCGAAGGCAAGACCTACGTTTCCCCCACCGGCGTCTTCAAAGTCACCATCCCCGTCCTCCCCGAACTCGGCGGTGAGATTTCCGATACGCCCAACGTCGTCACTTTCCAAGACGCCTTCAACGTCCACATCAGCATCGCCGCCTTCCCACAGGATGCCACCCAGCGTTGGGAGAACTCCACGCGCGGCGCCAAGGACTACCTCATCTATTTTTTCAGCAATTTCGTCCTCTCTGATTTCAAACAGGCCTTCCAGGGCGTGCAGATTGAGAGCGCAAAATTTATCCCGGGCACGCTCGAGGGCTCGCTGATTACCTACATTCTCATCCCCGCTGGCTCCATGTTCGCCAATAAAGTCCCGCAGTTCGATAACTCCGACCGCATCACCATCGCGAAACGCGGCAACCTCCTTTTTGTGAAAAACGGCCATATTTTTGTCATCAGTGTCGAACTCGCCGAGCGCGTGATTGAAGGCCGTACCTACAAAAAAACTACCGCCGAAGAAGACGACATCCTCCGCCAGCGCCTCAACGATGTCGTCGACAAGATTCAGTTCGCGAAACTCCCCGGCGCCACCCCCGCTGCGGCGACGACGAACAAGTAACCTGCCGCTGCGGTCCGGGTCGCGCCCCGTCTCCTCCCCGACCTCGACCGATAGGGCGGCGTCAAAGTCGGTCGCGCGCCCAATAATCTTTCTCTTTCTCTCTCTTAATCTTTCTCTCCGGCTGACAACCCGCTCCGAGCTGGAGGCCTGACGATAAGCAAGATAAGGAGAAAGAGGAAAGATTGGCGGACTGACTTTGACACTGCCCCGACCTCGACGGACCAACCACGGCGGTCCGCCCTTGCCTCCGTGAGCGCCTACGTTCCACCCTTGGTGGCATGACCCTGCGCGACGCCTCCGAAGCCGATCTCCCGGCTATCGTTGCTATCTACAATAGCATCATCCCCGGCCGCATGGTCACCGCCGACCTCACCCCGGTGACCCTCGAATCTCGCCGCGCTTGGTTTGTAGCCCACCAAGTTCGCGAGCGACCGCTCTGGGTAGTGGCAGACGCCGCCGGGACCATCGCCGCGTGGGCGAGCTTCGATACGTTTTATCCGCGCGCGGCCTACGACGGCACCGCCATGCTGGCCATTTACGTCGCCGCAACGCATCGCCGCCAGGGTCACGGTCGTCGCTTGCTGGAGGCCGCTATCAGCCGCGGGCCGGCCCTCGGCTTGCACACCTTGCTCGGCTACATTTTCGGCCACAACGCTCCCAGCCTCGCACTCTTCGACTCCTACGGCTTTTCCCGTTGGGGGCATCTGCCGCGCATCGCTGTCCTCGACGGTGTCGCGCGCGATCTGATTATCGTCGGTCGCCGCCTCACCCCGTAAGCCACCTCCCCCATGCACACGCCACTTCGCCACTTCCTCCGTTTCTTAGCCGTCGCCACGCTCATGCCCGCGCCCACCTCCACGTTCGCTGCGCCCCTCGCGCTCGCTGCCGCGAAACCTCCCTTCGCTGCGAAGAAACCTAAAGATGTCTCGCTTCACGGCGACACGCGCATCGACGATTATTTCTGGCTGCGCGACAAAACCGACGCCGCCGTCCTCGCGCACCTTCGCGCGGAAAATGCCTACACCGAGGCCGTCACCGCTCCGCTCCAACCGCTCCGTGAAGCGCTCTACCGCGAGATGGTCGGGCGCATCAAAGAGAGCGACTCCAACCCGCCCGCGAAGAAAGGCGAGTGGTGGTATTACAGCCGCACCGAACAGGGGAAACAGTATCCGATTTACTGCCGTAAACACCGCTCCACCGGCGCCGCCGAACAGGTCATCCTCGACGTCAACGCACTCGCCAAGGGAGAAAAGTTCATGTCCGTCGGCCGTCAGGTCGTCAGCGACGATGGCCATCTCCTCGCCTACTCCGTCGATAACACCGGCTACCGCCAATATCAGCTCCGCGTGAAAGACCTGCGCACCGGCACCGACGTCCAGCAAGCCGTCGGCCAAGTCTCGTCCTTCACGTGGTGCGCCGACAACGACACCCTCTTCTATGCGCAGGAAGACCCGGTCTCGAGACGCAGCTTCCACCTCGGCCGTTGGACGCTTTCGACCGGGAAGCAGGCGTGGCTCTACGACGAGCAGGACGAACTCTTCAGCATCGGCGTCAGTCGCTCTCTGGACGGCAGTTTTGTTTTTTGCTCTTCCGCGAGCAAGACCACGAGTGAAGTCCGGGCCCTGCGCGCCAACGCGCCGCTCGGCGATTGGCGCGTGCTCGTCCCGCGCACTACCGACCACCACTACCGCGTCGATCACCGCGCCGGACTGTTCTATTTCGTCACGAACCGGTTCGCCAAGAACTACCGCATCACCACCGCGCCCGTCGCCACTCCCGGCGACTCGTATTGGACGGAATTTTCGCCCCACAACCCCGCCATCAAGATTTCCGATATCGAACTCTTCCGCGATCACGCCGTCGTGTCCGAGCGCGAAGACGGTCTGCCGCAACTCCGCGTGATCGACCTGCGCACCCGCGCCGCGCACCGTATTGCCTTTCCCGAACCCGTCTTCACCACGGGCCTCGCGACGAATCTCGAAGCCGACACAGCGACCGTGCGCTTGACCTACCAATCGCTCGTCACCGCTCCGTCGATCTTTGACTACGATCTGGCGGCCCGCACGCGCACGCTTTTGAAACAGACTGAAGTCCTCGGCGGCTACGACCCGGCCAACTACCAATGCGAGCGCATTTGGGTCACCGCCAATGACGGCGTGAAAATCCCCATGTCCCTCGTCTACCGCGCAGATCGTCGCGTCGCCGGCCCGCAGCCGCTCTACCTTTACGGCTACGGCAGCTACGGGAGCAGCATGACGGCGAGTTTTTCTTCCACGCGCCTCAGTTTGCTGGACCGGGGCGTCATTTTCGCCATCGCCCACAGTCGCGGCGGCGGCGAACTCGGCGAACCGTGGCGCGAAGCTGGCCGCATGCAGCACAAGCAGACCACGTTCACCGACTTCATCGCTTGCGCCGAGTATCTCGCCCGCACTGGCTACACCCAGCCCGCGCAACTCGTCACCAGCGGTGGCAGCGCCGGCGGCTTGCTGATGGGGGCGGTGCTCAACCTCCGCCCCGAGCTGTTCCGCGCTGCCGTCATCAAAGTCCCGTTCGTCGATGTCCTGAACACCATGCTCGACGCCTCCCTGCCGCTGACCACCGCCGAATACCTCGAATGGGGTAATCCCACGATCAAAGCGCAATACTTCTGGATGCGCGCCTACTCCCCCTACGACAATCTTCGCGCCCAAGCCTATCCCTCCATCCTCGTCACCACCGCCATTAACGATAGCCCGGTCCCTTTTTGGGAGGGCGCCAAATACGTCGCTAAACTTCGTACCCTGAAGACCGATTCAACTCCTTTGCTCCTCAAGATCGCCCTCGAACCCGCCGGCCACGGTGGAGCCTCGGGCCGTTACGACGCACTGCGCGAAACCGCCTTCGACTACGCTTACCTTTTGTCCGAATTAAATCTCAAATAACTTCATGCACCTTGACGCTAAACTCTCCGTGCTCGCCCTCGCGACCTTCGTCGGTGCCGTCGGGCACGCGGCCGAAGTCACCACTCCCACCACCAAGACCTTCGGCCTCGTCATCCACGGCGGTGCCGGGGTGATCGAGCGTAAAACCATGTCCGCCGAGGTCGAGGCGCAATACCGCGTCGCGCTCACCCAATCCCGTGACGCCGGTTATGCGATTCTCGACGAGGGCGGCACCGCCCTCGATGCGGTGATCGCCGCGATCAAGATCCTCGAAGACTTCCCGCTGTTCAATGCCGGCAAAGGGGCTGTGCTTACCGCCGACGGCACCTGCGAATTGGATGCCTCCATCATGGATGGTCGCACCCAAGCCGCCGGCGCGGTGGCCGGCATCCGCCAAATCAAAAATCCCATTACCCTCGCCCGCGCGGTCATGGAAAAATCGGAGCATGTCATGCTCACTGGCGACGGCGCCGAGCGTTTCGCCAAGCAGCAGGGCTACGAACTCGTCGGCAACGAATACTTCCAGACGGAGTTCCGCCGCAAGCAGCTCGAAGCTGCCAAAAAACGCGAGGCCGCCAAGCCCACCTCCGCCCTTTCAGTCCCGGGCGTTTTTCCTGTCGCCCTCGCTGATCAAGACCACTTCACGCGTACCGCCCGCTACGGCACCGTCGGTTGCGTCGCGCTCGACAAAAGCGGTAACTTGGCCGCTGGCACGTCCACCGGTGGCATGACTAACAAAAAATTTGGTCGCGTCGGGGACGCCCCGATCATCGGCGCCGGCACCTACGCGAACAACGCCACGTGTGCTGTCAGCGCAACCGGCTGGGGTGAATATTTCATCCGCGTCGGCGTCGCTCGCGACATCGCCGCGCAGATGGAATACAAGGGCTCCAGGGTCACTGATGCTGCCAAGGTCACCCTCGCGAAAGTCAGCGCCCTGGGCGGCGACGGTGGTGTCATCTGCATCGACAAAGACGGCAACGTCGCCCTCCCCTTCAATTCCGCCGGCATGTATCGCGGCTACAAACTCTCCACCGGCGCCGCCACGATCGAGATCTTCGGACCTAGGTAGCCGCACGGTCTCGTGTAGGCCCGGTCGCCCACCGACGGCGTACCACAATTTCACGCTCCAGCGCCCCGGGGGTAGCGCGGGGCTTTAGCTCGCGTTCCTACGCCGCGGTAAATTCCGTCCGCGGGCTAACCCAAGTTCCGCAGTTGAAAAGGCGCGATGATTGGCTGACTGTGATTTACGCGAGTTAGGCCCCGGTTTTCGGCACTACATTCGCGATTTCACGCGGGCCCACCCAGCTAGCGTCACCGGCAAGAAAACACTAATCAAGACATAACAGAGTAATACTAGCTCATCGCGTATTCACGAAGGGAAGGAGCGGGAGAGGACGGCGGAGAGTGCGCGGCGGTCGTGGTCCTCCGCCATATGAGCGATGAAGTCGGTGGTCGTATGATGAGTACGTTTGCGCCAGTGGATGAGCAGGCTGTTGGCCCAGCGGTTGAACATGCCGTGGATGTGCACCGCAGGGCGGCGGCGCAGGCGGCAGCGGTCGTCGTGACGCGAAGCGTCGAGCCGGGCGTGCAGCCCGGTCTCGATGGTCCAGTGCTGGATGGTGGCCTCGAGCCATTGCGGAGGCGGCAGTTCCTTCGCGCGACCCCGTTGGTCCGATCTCACCGTTTCACCGCCGGGGGAGTTTATCTCCGCTGATTTGGCATTGCGACCGACGCAACGAGGCAGCAATCCACGTAGCTCCTGTGCCCATGCCCACCGCCAAATCCACCGCTCTACCCCTCCCTGTTAAAACCGCGCCCTCCGCGCCCGCCGTGCGCCCCATCAAGAAGCTGATGGCCGCCAACCGCAGCGAGATCGCGGTCCGGATTTTTCGCGCCGGCACCGAGTTAAATCTCCGCACGGTCGCAATTTTCGCGCAAGAAGACCGCCTCTGCATCCACCGTTACAAAGCCGACGAGGCCTACCAAGTCGGCCAAGGCAAGGGCCCCGTCGCCGCCTACCTCGACATCGACGGCATCGTCGCCGTCGCCAAGGACAAGGGCGTCGACGCCATCCATCCAGGCTACGGTTTTCTCTCGGAAAACGCGAATTTTGCCCGCGCCTGCGAACGCGCCGG
>SYGN01000304.1 GCA_005799525.1 Opitutaceae bacterium
CGCGCCGTCACCGACGCGACGCCGCCTCCTGATTCCAAGACCCCATCTCCGTCCAATCCGTCCGCCAAAAAAACCTCCGCCACCTCCAATCCCATCGATTCCACTCCGATGAAATCCCGTTCCCTCCTCTCCACCCTCGCTGGCTTGCTCGCGCTCGGCAGCAGTGCGGCCGATGCGCAAACTGCGCCGGCTTCCGCCAAGGATTCCGAAGTCATCACCCTCAACGCCTTCACCATCTCCGCTACGCCTACCAACGGCTATCGCGCGGAGAAAACCATTTCCGGCACCCTTATCGCCACCGAGGTCAAAAACATGCCCGCGAGCATCCAGGTCGTCACCGAGGCACTCCTCGCCGACATGGACACCCGCCGCGTCGAGGACTCGATCCGCTTTGTGAGCGGCGTCGGTCTCGGCGCGCGCAACGAGGGCTCGGGCGGCGGTTCCCGCAGCGAACAGTTTGTCGTGCGTGGGTTCCATACCTCGCAGATTCTGCGCAACGGTATCCGGATGCAGGGCATCACCAACTCCGCCAACCTCGACCGTATCGAGGTCCTCAAGGGCCCCAGCTCGATCTTCTTCGGCGCCTCCGATCCCGGCGGCGTCATCAACGTCATCACCAAGAAGCCGCTCGCCGAGCGCTACGGCTCCGTGCGTCTCGGCTTCGGCGACGACAATTACAAATACGCCGAGTTCGACTTCAACCAGCCCGTCGTCGAAAAAAAGCTACTCTTCCGAATCATGGGCTCGCGGCTCGATACGGAGGGCTGGCGCAAGTTCTGGCGCGACGAGCAGGACTTCCTCAGCGCCGTCGTCGAGTGGAACCCCACGGCGACCACGCGCGTGACCCTCGACGCGCAGCACCGCAAGCAAGGCGGCATCCAGGAGCGTCTCGGCGACGTGTTTCTCACCTCCGACCGGCCGGCTCCCTTCGCGCAGCAACTCCTCGCCGGCGCCGCGCTCGCCCGCTCCATCGAGCTCGGCGCGCTCACGCCCAGCGACACCTACGACGACGAGGCGAACTTCTACTCCGTCACCGTCACGCAAAAGCTCGGCGACCGCCTTCTTCTCAGCGCCGTGCACGGCGCGAGCGACAGCAACCGCCTCCAGCGCACGACCGTCACCCGCAACCGGATCGCGGTGAACGACAATCATTCCTACTTCGACCGCCCCGGCATCGTCTCGATTGGCGCGATCAACCGCACGTTCAACCTCAACCTGCTCGCCACCCTCGACGTGCTCGGCACGAAGAACAAGCTCGTCACCGGGTGGGACCGCTCCGAGATCGGCAACAAGGAGCTGCTCTTCGCGTGGGCCAACAACAGCCCGTTCACGACGAAACGCTTCCTCTTCGACGCCGGCACCGAGGCCGACATCTTCGGCGTGCGCCGCTACCCTACGCTCGCGGAAATCGGCACGACCGGCGGCCCGGGCGCGGTGGTCAACAGCCCATGGAGCAAGCCCGTCTGGCAGCAGGGCGCCTATGTGACCAACCAGATGACGCTGCTCGACGACCGCCTCACCTTGCTCGCCGGCACGCGCTGGAGCGATCTCCGCGGGCAGGGCCGCACGGCGTGGACGCCGCAATACGGAGCTACCTTCGCGCTCACGCCCGAGGTCTCGCTCTACGCGCTGCGCTCGGAGTCGTTCCGCCCCAACGGCCGCGCGAGCACCATCGATCCCAACTCGCCGTTCTTCCCGCCGGAAGCCGGCGTGGGCGACGAAGCCGGCCTCAAGTTCACCCTTCTGCGCCACACCCTCACGGGCACGGCCGCCGTCTTCCGCGTGGGCAAGACCAACGTCCGCCGCGTCAACAGCGGCGCTGCCGTGCTCGGCATCAACGGCGCATCGCTCACCGACGGCGAGCGCTCCGACGGCTTCGAGTTCGACCTCGTTTGGACGCCCGTGCGCAACCTCAGCGTCATCGCTGCCTATGCGCACATCGACGCACGCATCGCCGCCGACGTCATCAACACCGGCAGCTCCCCCGATCTCAACGGCGATGGCCGGCCCGACACCATCGGCCTTCCGCTCCGCGGCAATTCTCCCGACTCGTGGAGCCTCTGGCTCAAATACGATTTCACCGCGAAGCCGCTCACCGGCCTCACGCTCAGCGCCGGCTTCCAACGCCGCGACGGCCCGATCCCGCTCGACGCCTCCTTCGCGCGCAAATTCGTGGTCGAGGATGGCTACAGCCGCCTCGATCTCATGGCCGGCTACGCCACGCGCGTTTTCCAGCGCCGAGTGAAATTCCAGCTCAACGTGGACAACATCACCGACGAATTCTACGCCGACAAATCCCTCGGCTACGCCAATCCCCGCACGTGGCGCGTCTCGGCGACGACGACGTTCTGACGCCCTTGCATCCCGCGCCTTCACTCCGCCAAGGTGGGCCGTGCACTCCGTGCGCGGCTGGTCCGGGGACACGCCTCCGACCGCGCGCGGAGCGCACGGTCCACCTCGGAGTTCTCGACCCTTCGCAGTAAATTTTTCCTACGCCATGAAACGTCGCAATTTTCTCGCCACCCTCGGTGCCCTTCCCGCCGGCAGTGTGCTCGTCGCCGCCACGCCGCCTCCCGCCGTGCGCACGATCGAGACCGACGTGCTCATCATCGGCGGCGGCACGGCCGGCACGATCGCCGCGCTGCAAGCCGGCCGCCTCGGTGCGCGCACGATCCTCGTCGAGGCCAACAGCCAGCTCGGCGGGACGACGACGACGGGCGGCGTCGATTTTCCCGGCCTGTTCCACGCTTGGGGAAAACAGGTCATCGCGGGCCTCGGCTGGGAACTCGTGACCGCCGCCGCTGCGCTCAACGACGACGACCTGCCCAACTTCACCAAGCCCACGGGCCGCGAGCATTGGCGGCACCAAGTCCGCATAAAAGGCGCGCTCTACGCCGCGCTCGCCGAGGAAGCCTGCCTGAAGGCCGGCGTGCAGCTACGCTACTACGAGTCGCCGATTGCCGTGACCGCGACGCCGGGCGGCTGGCGTGTGCGCCTCGTCGGCAAGGGCACCGACGTTACCGTGCTGGCCAAGCAACTGCTCGACTCCACCGGCAACGCCGCCGTCATCGGCCTTGCCGGCCTGCCGCGCCTGCGCGAGAAGGTCGCGCAGCCCGGGACGCTCGTTTACCGGCTCGGGGGTTGGGACATGGCCACGATCGATATGCCTTTGCAGCAGAAACGCGCCAACGCCGCCATCGCTGCGGGCGAGCTGAAGATGACCGACATCCGCGGCAACATCGGCGGCTTCCTCCGCAACGGCGGCGACAACGCCATGCACGTCCCCGGCGCCGACTCCTCCACCTCCGAGGCGCACACGACCACCAACATCGCCGGCCGCGCCTCGATGCTGCGCGTTTTGCGCTTCCTCAAACAGGAACCCGCGTTTGCATTCCTCAAGGTCGAACGCCTCCAGCCCGAGACCGGCGTGCGCGAGACCTACCGTATCGTCGGCGAGACGACCGTTACACACGACGACTACGTGAAGGGCCGCGTCTTCCCCGACGCAGTCGCGCACTCTTTCTACCCGATCGACCTGCACGTGGACGGCAGCATCGTGCCCAAGCATCTCGACGAAGGCATCGTGCCCACCATCCCGCTCGGCGCGCTGATTCCGAAGGGCAGCAAGAACCTCATGGTCGCCGGCCGCTGCCTGAGCAGCGACCGCCTCGCGAACTCCGCGCTGCGCGTGCAGGCCTCGTGCATGGCGATGGGCCAAGCCGCCGGCGTCACCGCCGCGCTCGCCGCCAGGGCCGGCACGACCCCATCGCAAGTGCCCCTCGCGGACATCCGGCGCGAGCTTGCCCGCCATGGGGCGATCGTGCCGCCTCGGGTTTGAACAGGCCTGTCCCAGCATCTTTTCCTGCTGGCAGCGCTCGCACTCCATCAACGCCGGCCCGCGTTGGGACAAAGTGAAGCCGGAGGTCCGCTCCACCTCGACCGCACCTGGAATCCCCTCTGGGTCAACAACCGCATCGACGTCGGCGACGGCCGCGCATGGAAACTCGGCGCGCGCTACATATTCTGATTTTTGAAATTGGAGTCCTCGGTGTTTCGTCATTCTGTCACCCCATGCGCTTCCTCCACTCTCTTCTCCCCCTATCCCTCGCTCTCCTTCTCTCCTTCTCCGCATACCCCGCCTTCGCCGCGCAGCCCAACATCCTCTGGATCTCCAGCGAGGACCACGGCCCCCAGTTGGGCTGCTACGGCGACACCTACGCGACGACGCCTCACATCGATAAACTCGCGACGCGCGCCCTGCGCTACACCCACGCGTGGGCCGCCGCGCCCGTCTGCGCGCCCACGCGCACCACGATTATCTCCGGTCTCCACGGCCCGTCCTCCGGCGGTGATCATATGCGCAGCATGGTCGCCTATCCCGCCGGCCAAAAAATGTTTCCCCAGCTCCTCCGCGAGGCCGGTTACTACACCACCAACCACACCAAGGAGGACTACAACCTCGTGAAATCCACCGCGGTCTGGGACGTCTCTTCCGCCCAAGCCCACTGGAAAAACCGCCCCGCCGGCAAACCGTTCTTCGCCGTCTTCAACTCCACCAAGAGTCACGAGAGCCAGATCATCAAACTCGGCACCGAGGGCAAACCCGTCCACGATCCCGCCAAGGTTCGCGTCCCCGCCTATCACCCTGACACGCCCGAAGTCCGCCGCGACTGGGCGCTCTACTACGACAGCGTCACCGCCGCCGATGCCGACGCCGGCGCCGTCCTCGCCCAACTCGCCGCCGACGGGCTCGCCGATGACACGATTATTTTCTACTGGGCCGATCACGGGCCCGGCATGCCCCGCAGCAAACGTTGGCCTGCGAACTCCGGTCTCCACGTGCCCCTCCTCGTGCACATCCCGGAAAAATTCAAAGACCTCCGCCCCGCCGATTATGTCGCCGGCGGCACGACCACTCGCGCGGTGAGCTTCGTCGATTTTGCGCCGACGATGTGCAGCCTCGCCGGCGTCAAGCCGCCGGAGTGGATGCAGGGCTACGCCTTCCTGGGTAAATTCATCGCCCCGCCCCACCCCTACGTCTACGGCTTCCGCGGCCGTATGGATGAACGCTACGATCTCGTGCGCAGCGTCACCGATGGACGCTACGTTTACCTGCGCAACTACCTCCCGCACCTCTCGCAAGGCCAGCACGTCGACACGCAGTTCAAAACCCCCACGACCGCCGTCTGGAAAAAACTCTACGACGAGGGCACACTCAATGCCGGCCAGAGCATCTTCTGGCAAACACCGAAATCCCCCGAGGAGCTCTACGATCTCCAAACCGACCGCGACGAGGTGAACAACCTCGCCGCCTCGCCCGCGCACCAAGCCACGCTCGCCAAACTCCGCGCCGCGCAGCAGGCGCACTCCCGCCGCATCCGCGACCTCGGTTTCATCCCTGAGGGCGAACGCCTCACGCGCGCCGGCACGCAAGCCCCGTATAACTTCGGCCACGACGACACCCAGTATCCCTACGAACGCATCGCCGCCGCCGCCGAACTCGCCTCCTCTCTCAAGCCCGAAGCCACGCCCGCATTAAAAAAACTCCTCACCGACACCGACAGCGCCGTCCGCTACTGGGGCGCGATCGGTCTGTACATGCGCGGCCCCGCCATCGTGAGTGGCGCGCGCACCGAATTTGTCCGCGCGCTCACGGACACCTCGCTCTACGTGCGCATCGTCGCCGCCGAAGCCCTCGGCCAATTCGGTGCTCCCGCCGATCTCGCCACCGCACTCCCCGTGCTCACGTCCCTCGCCAACTGGAGCCAGCACGACATGTTTACCGCGCTCGCCGCGCTCCACGCCCTCGAAGCCCTCGGCCAGAAAAAATACAGTCTCGCCCGCGAGGCCATCCTCGCGCTTCCCGCCACCGGCCCGGTGCCCGACAGCCGCTACGCCGCCTACATTCCCCGCATCCTTGCCGACCTCCGAGGCAGCGTCGGCGGCGCCGCCGCGCCCGTCGGCGAAGCGAAAAAAGGGAAACGCAAAGCAGCGAAGTGAGGCGGATCGCTCAGTCGCCGCATCGCGCTTCCGCTCACCGACCGTGAAAACGGCCGTTGAAACGCGGAGCGCGCGGCACTCGTGGCGTCAGCGGCCCGGGCTTTCCCACCCGTTTTCATCGCACTCGCGAAAAAAACCACAGCGCCAGGGCGCCCATCCCGATATTCGGCAACCATGCCGCCACCGCCGGATCGACAATCTGTTTCGTCGCCAGTGACGCCGCGACATTCGCCATCACGTAATAGAGAAAAAAGAGCCCGATGGACTTGGAAACACCCACCGCCGGATTCACGCGCACGCCGGTCACCGAAAACGGAATCGCCATCGCGATGACTAGCAGGGGCACGAGCGTATCCGCAATTAAAGTATAATAACGCACCGCATAGGGCACCGACTTCGGGTTCTGCTCTGCTTCCAAATATTCGATTAGTTCCCCCATCTCGTGCAGCGAGAGATCCACCGGGCGCCGGTCGATGAGCAACATTAGCTGGGGATCTTCGCGGTAGTTGCCTTTGATTTTTTCGGCAAACGGCGTCGACCCCAGCAATTCCCCCGTCTCGGGCGCGAACGCCAGCTCGCGTCCATCCTTCAACACCCACCCGTGCCGTTGGTCGTCATACCACGCTTCGGCAGCGATGAATCGCGTCGTCTCGCGCCGCTGGGCGTCGAGTTCCGACACCGACACGCCATACCCATGTTTCGTGAACCGGCTGTAGCGGTTGAAAAACCACATGCGCCGCTCGCGCGCATTGTCGAACGCCACGCTGTAGGCCGCCCCGACGCGATCCGGCGTCAGCGATTTCGCATCACGCTGAAACCCCAGTTCGTCGCGCAGTGACCGCGACTCCTCCACCGACCAAGGCACCACCGTCGTATTGAGCCACCAAGAGAGCCCGCAGCACAGCACCCCCACGAACCACACCGGAGCCGTCAGGCGGATAAACCCCACGCCCGCCGCCCGCATCGCAGTAAGTTCATTGGCACGGTGTAATTTTCCGAGCGTGAACATTAAGGAAATCAGCAGCGCGATGGGCAGCGCCACCGCGAGAAAGCTCGGCAGCGTTACCCCAAGATAGCGCCACAGCACCCAGCCCCGCGCCTCCAATTCACGCAGCGACCGAAAATCGTCGTAGAGCACTTGCACGACCAACAAGCCGCACGTCGCCACAAGCACCAACCCGAGAATCTGCAGCCACTCCCGCAAAAGATGCCGGTCAAAGGTGTTCAATGTTTGCGATCAAAGGCCTCGGATCACCCGGCGGAAAGCCCAATTCGTAAAAAACTCCAGCCCACAGAGCCACGCCCCGCTTCTTCGCCCCACTTCCCTTTCGTCTCTTTTATGTCCGCAGGGGAAACAGATTGGTTGAAAATCTGCTATGCCTCGCCTTGTCTCCGCGCCCGCTCTTCTCCTCCGCCACTCTATGATCTCCGCCTCCCGGCCGTTCATCCAGCTCATCGCCAGCGTCCTCGTTACGACCACCGCTCTGCTGACCTCGTCCGGCTGCAATCGTCAACCAGACACCATCAAACTCGGCGAATTCGCCTCGATGACCGGCAAGGAAGCCGTCTTCGGCCAAAACGTTAACAAAGGGACCCGTCTCGCCATCGAGGAATCCAACGTCGCCGGCGGCGTCCTCGGGCGCACCCTCGAACTCATCACCGAAGACGACCAATCGAAACCCGGTGAGTCCGCCACCGTCGTCAAAAAACTGATCTCGCGCGACAAGGTCGTCGTCATCCTCGGCGAAATCACCTCCGGCCGCACCCTCGAAGCCGCCCCCATCGCCCAAGCCGCCAAGATCCCCCTCATCTCGCCCGGTGCCACCAACACCGAGGTCACCGCCAAAGGGAACTACATCTTCCGCGTCTGCTTCATCGACGACTTCCAGGGCACCGTCATGGCCAAGTTCGCCCGCGACACCCTCAAACTCAAACGCGTCGCCATCCTCTCCTCGGTCTCCTCCGCTCAGAGCGTAGGCCTCGCCAAGTATTTCCGCGAACGCTTCACCTCGGCCAGCACCGCCATCGCCGCCGAACAAAAATACAGCGAGGGCGATAAAGATTTCCGTGCCCAGCTCACCGCCATTAAAGCCGCCGGTGCCGACGGCATTTTCGTACCCGGTTACTACGCCGAAGCCGCCCTGATCTGTAAACAAGCCCGCGACCTCGGCCTCACCCTCCCCCTCCTCGGCGTCGACGGATGGGAATCCCCCGATCTCCTCGCGATCGCCGGCGACGCCGCCGAGGGCTGCTACCTCAGCACCCACTTCTCCCCCGAGAGCAAAGCTCCCGTCGTCGTCGCGTTTAACGAGCGCTACCAGAAACGCTGGGGCATCTCCGCCAATGCCCTTTCTGTCCTCGGCTACGACGCAACCATGCTCGCCATCGACGCCATTCGTCGCGCCGGCTCCACCGACGGCGCGAAAATCCGCGACGCCCTCGCCGCCACCAAGGACTACCCCGCCGTCACCGGCGCCATCACCTTTGACGCCCACCGCAACCCCACCAAAAACGCCGTTGTCCTCCTAGTGAAGAACGGCAAATTCACCTTCGTCCAAGACGTCGCCCCCTAAAACGTTCTCGTTCTTCGTAATCGTAATCGTTCTCCCCCTCCCCCCCCTCTCCCACTTCATGAAATCGCCCGCCCCCCTCCGCCGCCTCGCCACGCTCGCGAGCGTTGCCGCCGCATCACTCCTCGCTCTCACCGCGCAAGCCGCCGAGACCATCAAGGTCGGCGAATTCGCCTGCCTCACCGGTAAAGACGCCACCTTCGGCCAGTCCCAACACAAAGGCATCGTCCTCGCCCTCGAAGAACTCAACGCCGCCGGCGGAGTCCTCGGCCGCAAGATCGAACTCATCGCGGAGGACAACCAGTCCAAGTCCGGTGAGTCCGCCACCGTCGCGAAGAAACTCATCTCCCGCGACAAGGTCGTCGCCATCCTCGGCGAAGTCACCTCCGGCCGCACCCTCGAAGTCGCCCCCCTCGCCCAAGCCGCGAAGATTCCCCTCATCGCCTCCGGCGCCACCAACCCCGCCGTGACGCAAAAGGGCGACTACGTTTTCCGCGTCTGCTTCATCGACGATTTCCAAGGCACCGTGATGGCCAAGTTCGCCCTCGCCGACCTCAAAGCCAAGAAAGTCGCCACCCTCACCAGCGTCTCCAGCGCCTACAGCGTCGGCCTCGCCAAGTTCTTCAAGGAAACCTTCGTCGCCGGCGGCGGCACCATCGTGGCCGAGCAAAAATTCAGCGAAGGCGACAAGGATTTCAAAGCCCAGCTCACCGCCATCAAAGCCGCTAACGTCGACGCCATCTTCGTTCCCGGCTATTATCAGGAAGCCGCCCTCGTCGCCCGCCAGGCCCGCAGCCTCGGTATCAACATCCCCCTCTTCGGCGGCGACGGCTGGGAATCCGAACAGCTGCTCAAAATAGGCGGTGAAGCCCTCAACGGCACCTACTACTCCACGCACTTCACGCCGGAAAACAAAGAGCCCGCCGTCGCCACCTTCGTGACGAAGTTCAAGGCCCGCTGGAAAAACGAAACGCCTGACGCCTACGCCGCGCTCGGCTACGACGCCCTCTACATCCTCGTCGACGCCATCAAACGCTCCGGCGTCACCGAAGGCCCCAAGCTCCGCGACGCCATCGCATCCACCAAGAACTTTTCCGGCGCCAGCGGTATTACCACCCTCGACAAAGACCGCAATGCCTCCAAGCCCGCCACCATTATCGCGGTCAAAGGCAGCAAACTCCAGTTCCACAAAACCGTCGCCCCGTGATTTTCCCTCCCCCCATAGGGGCACTGCTCGCCCGCGCCCACCTTATTATTGCGAAGAGCGCAGCCACACGGCCATCCATCCGCCCCGCCCCCGCGCATCCCGCGCTCCGCTCGCTTACCGTTTCCCTCCTCTCCCTCGCTCTCCTTCTCCCCCTCTCCTCCACTTCCGCTACCGCCGCCGAGCCCATCAAACTCGGCGAAATCGAACCCCTCACCGGCAAGGAAGCCGCGTTCGGCCAACAAGCCCGCCGCGGCGTGCTCATGGCCATCGCCGAAATCAACGCCCGCGGCGGCGTCCTCGGCCGCCCCCTCGCCGTCGTCGTTGAAGACAACCAGTCGAAGTCCGGCGACTCCGCCACCGTCGCCAAAAAACTCCTCGGCCGCGAAAAAGTAGTCGCCCTTCTTTGCGGCGGCACCTCCTCCAACTGCCTCGAAGTCGCCCCGCTCGCGCAGACCGCCCGTATCCCTTTTGTTGCCACGACGGCCACCGCTCCCGAAGTCACCGAAAAGCGCGACTACGTTTTCCGCTCCTGCTTCATCGACCCGTTCCAAGGTGCCGTCCTCGCCAAATTCGCCACCACCACCCTCAAAGCCAAACGCGTCGCCATCCTCACCTCCGTCTCCGCCTCCTACAGTGTGGGCCTCTCCAAAGTTTTCCGTGAAAAATTCACCGCCCTCGGGGGCGTCATCGCCCTCGAACAAAAATACTCCGAAGGCGACAAAGATTTCCGCGCCCAACTCACCGCGATCAAAGCGGTGAACCCCGACGCCATCATCGCTACTGGTTTCTACACCGAGGCCGCCCTCCTTTGTAAGCAGGCCCGCGACCTCGGCCTCACCGTCCCGATCTTCGGCGGCGACGGCTGGGAGGCCCCCGAATTGATCGAAATCGGCGGCAAGGCTGTCGAGGGATCCTACTACGCCAGCCACTACTCTTCGGAGAGCACCGCTCCCGAAGTCCGCGAGTTCGTGAGGAAATACCGCGCCCGCTACAATGGCGAGACCCCCGACTCCATGGCCCCGCTTGCCTACGACGCCACCTTCATCGTCGCCGAAGCCATCACCCGCGCCGGCACCACCGAGGGCCCGAAGCTCCGCGACGCCCTCGCCGCCACCAAAAACTTCCCTGGTGTTACCGGCCGCACCTCTCTCGACGCCCAACGCAACGCCACAAAATCCGCCGTGATGATCACCGTGCAAAACGGTAAACCCACCTTCGTCGAAACCATCGATCCATGAACTCCTTTTTCTCCCTCGGACGGGGGAGGCTCGCCCGCGCCTTCCCCCTCCTCGCCGTCACCGTCACTCTCTTCACCCTCACGTCTTGCACGCGGGAGCCGGACGCAATCAAACTCGGCCACTACGGCTCCCTCACCGGCAAGGACGCCGCGTTCGGCGTCGCCACCCGCAAAGGCGTGCTCCTCGCCATCGAGGAGATTAACGCCAAGGGCGGCGTCCTCGGCCGCCCCCTCGCCTACCTCGTCGAAGATATCCAATCGAAACAAGGTGAGTCCGCCACCGCCGTCAAAAAACTCATCTCCCGCGACAAAGTCGTCGCCGTCATCGGAGCCAATGCCTCCGCTAACTCCCTCGAGGCCGCGCCCATTTGCCAAAATTCGAAGATCCCCATGATGGCGATCTCTTCGACCAACCCCCGCGTCACCGAGGTCGGCGATTACATCTTCCGCATCTGCTTTATCGATCCCTTCCAGGGCGCCGTCCTCGCCAAATTCGCGCACACCTCCCTCAAAGCCAAACGCGTCGCACTCCTCACCGCCGTCAACTCCCCCTACAGCGTCGGCCTCTCCGCCGTTCTCCGCCAGGACTTCACTGCCCGCGGCGGCGAGATCATCGCCGAGCAAAGATACAACGAAGGCGAAAAAGATTTCCGCGCCCAACTCACTGCGCTCCGCCCCCTCAAACCCGACGTCATCGCCATCACCGGTTTCTACGCCGAAGCCGCCCTCATCTGTCTCCAAGCCCGCGCGCTCGGCATCGACGTCCCCTTCATAGGCGGCGATGGCTGGGAAGCGCCCCAACTCATCGAGCTCGGCGGCAAAGCCGTCGAAGGCACCTACTACTCCACTTATTTTTCCGCCGAAAACGACGCCCCCGAAGTCCGCGCCTTCGTGAAAAAATTCTCCGCCCGCTGGAATAATGAAACTCCCGAAGCCGTCTCCGCCCTCGGCTACGACGCCGTCTACCTCATCGCCGCCGCGATGACGAAAGCCGGCACCACCACAGGCCCCACCCTGCGCGACGCCATCGCCGCGACGAAAAATTTCCCCGGCGTCACCGGCCAAACCACCATCGACGAAAAGCGCAACAGCGCCAAAGCCGCCGTCATGCTCACTGTGAAAAACGGCCGCAGCCTCTTCTTCGAGTCCGTCACGCCCTGACCCGAGAGCGCGACCACCCCCGGTCGCATTCCTCACTGCGAGCCCACCGCCCGCTTCACCAAATCTGCCACGCAGTCTACCACGCAACTTGTCCGAATTCCTCCAACAACTGCTCAACGGCCTCTCCCTCGGTGCCATCTATGCTCTCATCGCGCTAGGCTACACGATGGTCTACGGCGTGCTCCGCTTCATTAATTTCGCCCACTCAGACGTCTTTATGGTCGGCGCCTTCATCGGCTACTATCTCGGCAAACTCGTCCCCGAAAATATCGTGTGGGGCGGTCTCGTTGTCCTGCTCGCCGCCATGCTCGGCTGCGCCCTCCTCGGCATGATTATCGAGCGCCTCGCCTACCGCCCGCTCCGCGGAGCCGCCACGCTCAACGTCCTCATCACCGCCATCGGCGTGTCCCTGCTTCTTGAATACTCCGGGCAGGTGTTCTTCGGAGCCACGCCCCGCACCTTTCCCGCCGTCTTCCCCTCGGGCAATTACTCCTTCGGCAGCCTCGTCATCTCCAGCAACCAAATCCTCGTCATCGTGGTTGCGGCCCTGCTGATGGTCGCCCTCCAGCTCATCGTCTATCGCACTAAAATCGGCACTGCGATGCGCGCCGTCTCGCTCAACCCGAAAGCCGCCCAACTCGTCGGCGTCAACAACGACGTCGTTATCTCCTTCACCTTCGGTCTCGGCTCTGCTCTCGCCGGCGCCGGTGGCATCCTCTACGCGCTCAACTATCCGTCGATCGACCCGCTCATGGGCGTGATGCCCGGCCTGAAGGCCTTCGTCGCCGCCGTCCTCGGCGGCATCGGCAACATCCCCGGTGCCGCCCTCGGCGGACTCCTCCTCGGCACCGTCGAGACCTTCGTGAACGGGAGCCAGTGGTCCACCTACAAGGACGCCATCGCCTTCGCCATTCTCATTATCATTCTCCTCTTCCGCCCCGCCGGCCTGCTCGGCAAGTTCACCGTGGAAAAAGTCTGAGCCATGCCGAAGCCGCACCGCTACTTCCTCGCCGCGCTGATCATCGCCCTCGGTATCTCCCATTTCTCGGATAAGATTGATCCCTACCACCTCGATGTCCTCACCGGCATCGGCATCAACATCATCCTCGCCGTCTCCCTCAACCTCGTAAACGGCTTCACCGGTCAATTCTCCCTCGGCCACGCCGGCTTCATGTCCGTCGGTGCCTACGCCGCCGCCGCCTTTTCCCTCTTCCTCGGCCCGCAACTCCTCGGCTCCGCGGGCGGCACCGCCCTCCAACAAGGCTGCCTGTTCTTCGGCGCCCTCCTCACCGGCGGATTCTTCGCATCGCTCGCCGGCCTCCTCGTCGGCGTCCCTTCCCTCCGGCTCAAAGGTGACTACCTCGCCCTCGTCACCCTCGGCTTCGGCGAAATCATTCGTGTAATCATTCAAAACGTGGAGTTCCTCGGCGGCGCCCTCGGCCTCAATGGCATCCCCGCTTACACCACGATTTTCTGGGTCCTCGCCTTCGTCGCCCTCTCCGTCTTCGCCGTCTCCTGTCTGGTCAACTCGACTTACGGCCGCGGCTTTCTCGCCACCCACGACGACGAAATCGCCTCCGAGGCCGTCGGCCTCAACACCACCCACTACAAAATCGTCGCCTTCGTCATCGGCGCATTTTTTGCCGGCACCGCCGGCGGACTCTACGGCCACTTCAAAATGACGATTACGCCCACCGGCTTCGACTTCACAAAGAGCGTCGAGATCGTCGTCATGGTGATCATGGGCGGCATGGGCAACACCCTCGGCGTCATTCTCGCCGCCGTCCTCCTCACGCTCCTCCCCGAACTCCTCCGTCCCATCGCCGAGTATCGCATGATCATCTACTCGCTCCTCCTGATCATCCTCATGCTCGTGCGCCCCGAGGGACTCTTCAATTTCAAGCTCGGCAAGGCCAAGACTTGAAAACGCGTCCGCACCTCTCACCGTTTCATCATGACCGCCGCACTCGAATCCCAGATTTCCCGACTCACGCGCCGGAAAAAAATCGCGCTCGCTGACCGCCTTCTCGCCGATACTGAAATGCACGCCAAGCCCCTTGGGGTCCATCGCGCCAACGATCCTGCGCTGGAAGCTGAGCTGCGCCGCCGCCTTGCCAACAAAACGCCCGGCGCTTGGCTGACTGCCGCAGAGTTTCGCGCCAAAACTGGACTTCGTTGATGCCGTTGCTCCGCGTTCATCAACTCGTTGAGTGGGAATTGAACGAGGCTCGCGGCTGGTATGCCGGCCACAGTCGGAGGGCAGCCGAAAGTTTTTCCCGCACTTTCGGTGTGACGCTCGATCGCGTCGAATCTCGTCCGCGCAGCTACGCTCCGTGGCGTGCCATTTTCCGCCGTGCCCGCCTGCCTAATTTCCCGTACTAACTCTTATTTCACGCTGACTCCCGCCGCACATCTGTACTCGCTCTGGTCCACTCTCGTCGCGAGCCGGGCGGCGTTCGGCAAACCCTCCGTTCCCGACTGACTGAACTGAGCTGACCCTGATGCCCGCCCTCCTCCAACTCGACCAAGCCACCATCCGTTTCGGCGGCCTTACCGCCGTCAACGCCATCGATTTCACCGTCGGTGAAAACGAACTCGTCGGCCTCATCGGTCCCAACGGCGCGGGCAAAACTACTGTCTTCAACCTCATCACCGGCGTGTATCAGCCCACCGAGGGCACCATCACCTTCAACGGTCGTCCCATCGCCGACCTCCGCGTCAACGAGCTCGTAGAACTCGGCATCGCCCGCACGTTTCAAAACATCCGCCTCTTCGGTTCACTCTCCGTTTTCGACAACGTCCGCGTCGCCTGCAATCTCCACCGCGCAACCTCCCCGATCCAGTCGCTCATCCGCCTGCGTGCCTTCCGCGCCGACGAAGCCGCGATCACAAAACGCACCGAGGAGCTCCTCGATATTTTTAATCTCCGCCGTTTCCGCGACGCCCCCGCCAAGAGTCTCCCTTACGGCGAACAGCGCCGCCTCGAAATCGTCCGCTGCCTCGCGACGAAGCCGAAGCTCCTCCTCCTCGACGAACCCGCCGCCGGCATGAATCCGACCGAAAAGGTCGAACTCATCCGCCTCATCCAGCAGGTCCAGAAACAGTTCAACTTGTCCGTCCTGCTCGTCGAACACTCGATGAAGGTCGTCATGGGCGTCTGCCAGCGTATCGCCGTCCTCGATTACGGCGTGAAGATCGCCGAGGGCACTCCCGCTGAGATCCAGTCCAACCCGAAAGTCATCGAAGCCTACCTCGGCGAAGACCACCAAAACGCCCTCGTCCATCACTGAGCCGATGCTTTCCGTTTCCGACCTCTCCGTTTCCTACGGCGCCATCAGCGCCCTTAGCGGCATCTCCTTCTCCATCTCGCAAGGCTCCATCGTCACGC
>SYGN01000305.1 GCA_005799525.1 Opitutaceae bacterium
CCATCGCGTCTTCGATACCTATCTCGAAAAACACGCCGGCCACGCCATTCCGCCTGCACGCAACGCCCGCTACGATCTCTCGCGCATCCAAGCGCTCGGCGAGCACATCAGCCTGACCGAAATCAGCAGCGCCGAAGCCGAGCGCGAAAGCGTGAAGATCAAGCTCCTCGAATTTTTCGAGCGCGAACTCGACAAATCTCCCCGCACCCCATTCCTCGCCGTCATCACCGACGTCCGCCCCAACGGCTTCTTCATCGAACTCGTCGAGTCGATGACCTTTGGCTTCATCAGCACCAACGCCCTCACCGATGACCGCTACGTCCCGGCGGACGACGGCACGATGCTCGTCGGTCGCAAGACCAAGAAAAAATTCGCCCTCAACGGCCGCCTCACCGTCGTCGTGGACAAAGTCGACCGCTTCAAACGCCTGATCGATTTCCGCCCCGCTACTTAAGCGTCGCGCCCTGGCCTGACGCCAAGATTTCCGCCGTTTTGCAGGAGCCTGCGTGCAGGCGATTCAGCCCCGCCCAATCGCTCTCTTTCCCGTTCTCTTTCTCTTTCGTCAGGGTTTGCCGGCGGGAGAGAACGACAACGATTACAAGGAACGACAGCGGCTTTGGCAGCTTCCTCCCCAGAGCCGCCCCCCCAGCATGACCAACGCCGATCAGGGGATCGATCATCTTCCTAACCTCTGCCGAACTCCGATCCGGTGGTAGAAAAATTTTAGCGGCCGGAAGATTTTTCGTCACAGCCAGACCCGACCAGCCCTTGCTCGTGATCACCCCCCCCCTCGACTTCGGACGACCAAGGTCGCATTTTGAAAAAGACGCCCACGCTCACCCCGCCGGTAATCCCCTTGCCATGATCTCGCTCCGCTTATCCCTCCGCACGCCGGTATTGCTCACTGCACTACTCCCTCCCTTCACCCGCGCCGCCGTCCCCGTCGATCTCAGCGGCCTCGCGCCCGACAGCGAAATTCGCATCACGCACGACACCACCACCGATCTCCTTACGCTCGACTGGCCTGCCTCCGCATCCGCGTCCGGCCCACTCGCCTCGCTCACCCTCAATCTCACGAAAGACAAACCGCTCCTCTCGCGCCTCGCGTGGCAAACCGCACCCGCCGCCGCCCCGACCACCATCGCGGAAAACCTCACGCCGCTCACCATCCTTACCGTCGGCCATCGCGACCTCACCCGCAACGGCTGGATGATCTTCTTCGATAAAGTCCACACCCGCCCCTCGCAGCGCTTCCCCGTCCGCCTCGCGCCCACCTCCGCAAAACTCACCTCGACCGCCACCCGCGCCCGCATCGCCATCGGGGGTCTCACCGCCGACACCTTTTCCGGGAGCTACGAACTCACCCTCTTCTCCGGCAGTCCGCTCATTCAGGCCGAAGCCGTCCTCTCCACCGCGCAAAACAACCGCGCCATTCTCTACGACGCCGGCCTCGTTGCGCCGTTTGGCCGCGCCACCGGTTACTCGTGGATCGATCCGCGCACCGGCCCGCAATCCGCCCCCGCCGACACGCCAGCCGGCGTCCGCGCCGCCCGTTATCGCACCGCCGCGCTCGAATTTCCCGGTGGCAACGTCACCGTCTTCCCGCCGCCCCACCGTTACCTCTACCCCTTGGATTTCGCCGATAACTTTGGTTTCAACTGGCTCGGTCGCCACTACGATTCCTCCGCCCCCGGCGACGGCGTCGGCATCCGCCAACCCCCGACCGGTGACAACCGCTACGTCCCGTGGGTCAACGCCCCACCCGGCACCGCGCAACGCCTGCCCATCTTCTACCGTTTCGGTCCCGCCGCCGGCACCGCCGAGATCGCCGCCGTCACGACCTACACCCACGGCGACCGCTTCGCTCCACTCCCCGGATACAAAACATTTTCCAGCCATTATCACGTCGAGCACACCCTGGATTTGCTCGCCCGACAGAAAGCTGCGGGCCACGACGCGATCCCCGCCGACCTCCGCGATCCCGGCTTTGCGCGCGCCTTCCGCGCCGCCGGCATCGACATCGTGCACCTCGCCGAATTCCACAACGGCCAGACCCCAAAACTCGCCACCGAGCCGCGACTCGCCCAACTCCGGCTCATGCACGCCGAGTGCGCCCGCCTGTCCGACGGAAACTTTCTCCTGCTCCCCGGCGAAGAGCCCAACGTCCACCTCGGCGGCCACTGGATCAGCTTCTTTCCGCAGCCCGTGCTCTGGGTGCTGAATCGACCCGCCGAAAAACCCTTCGTCGAAACGAACTCGGCCGGCGAATCCATCTACCACGTCGGCAACCCCGCCGACGTCCTCGCGCTCATGCAACGCGAGCGCGGTCTCATGTGGGCCGCCCACGCCCGTATCAAGGGCACCATCGGCTTTCCCGACAACTACCGCGACACCCCGTTTTTCCAATCGCCCCACTATCTCGGTGCCGCTTGGAAAGCCATGCCCGCCGACTACTCACGCGATACGCTCGGCTGGCGCGTCCTCGACACCCTCGACGACATGAACAACTGGGGCGCCGACAAACGCGCCCTCGGCGAAGTCGACGTTTTCAAGATCGAGCCGCACTCCGAACTCTACGGCCACCTCAACGTCAACTACCTGAAGCTCGACCGTATCCCCCGTTTCGCCGACGGCTGGCAACCCGTCCTCGATGTGCTCCGCCGTGGCGAATTCTTCGTCACCACCGGTGAAATCCTCGCCGCCGACACCACCCTGGTGCGCTCCGCCGGTGCCGCCCCTCGCCTCACTGCCCAACTCGCATGGACGCTCCCACTCGCCTTCGCCGAGATCGTCGCCGGCGACGGCACCACGACCCGCCGCCGTCGTATCGATCTTTCCGACACGCGCGCCTTCTCCAGCCGTCCCTTCTCAGCCCCGCTACCGAACGAAGCCGGCCTGCGTTGGGTCCGTCTCGCCGTCTGGGACATCGCCGGCAACGGCGCGTTCTCGCAGCCGATCGCGCTCCCGTAAGCCTCCCTCCGCCCCATCCGGTCCGGCGGCGGCGACCGCCCCACCGCACACTCGCCGGGCGCTGGCGCTACCTCTCAAGATGCGCTCGCCGAATCGGAAACATCGAAACAATCAGGCTCGCGCCGCCGCACCTCGCGAATCAGTCTGCCCTCCCTTTCCCTCGTCCGCAGCGGATCATGAGTCCGCGCTGCTTTCCTCCTCCCTTCCTCCCTCCATGAATCCACGTTCATTCGTCACCCCGCTGATAGTCGGCCTCGTTTCCCTTTCCCCGCTCGCTCAACCCGCGGCCCGCTCCGCCGATGTGCCCGCGGGCGTTTGGGTGCGCGATGGCTACGCGCTCTCCGTCGCCGTCGACGGAATCAAACTCCCCCGCTTCCTCGCCAGCGGCCCGAACAACACGCTCTTTGTCAGCGTTCCGAAAGAAGGGAAAATCATAGCGTGCCGCGATAACGACGGGGACGGCACCTTTGAAACCATGGCCACGTTCGTCGAGGGCAAGGCACCCAACACCATTCTCCAAGGCATGCAGTGGCACGACGGCTCGCTGTGGTACGCCCAGCTCAATTCGATTTCAAAAGCGCGCGACACCAATGGCGACGGCAAGGCCGACGAGGACGTCGCCGTTCTGGGTGCGGAACAACTTCCCACCGGCGCACGAGGTGGCCATATGTGGCGCGCGCTCCTCATCCACCAGAATCGCATTTACACCCACGTCGGCGACCAAACCAATGCGACCGACGAACCGATCGAAGCTTCGGAGCGCAAGAAAATCTGGAGCTTCGCTCTCGACGGTTCCGACAAAAAGCTCTTCGCCTCGGGCCTCCGCAATTCGGAGAAGTTGGTCGTGCGACCCGGCACCAACGAAATTTGGGGTATCGACCACGACATCGATCTGTTGGGGGCCAAACTCGAAGGGGACAAAAAATTTGGTCAGCCCATTACCGACCACAATCCGCCCGCCGAACTGAACCATTACGTCGAGGGTGGATTTTACGGGCACCCTTGGCTTGTGGGGAAAAACGCTCCCAACTTGAATTTCATCAATGATCCGAAGTTGGTCGAATACGCGAGTAAGGCCACGATCCCGGCATGGCTGCTGCCGGCCCACTGCTCGGCAAACTCGCTCACGTTCTACACGGGCGACAAAATCCCCCGTGCCCATGGCGACGCTTTTGTCGCCCAAAGAGGTGGGAGCGCGACCGCCAAGGTCGGCTATTGTCTCTCGCGAATTCTCTTCGAAGACGGCCATCCGTATGGCGAACAAAAGATGGTAAACTTCCTGAAGAATCGCACCGAGATCCTCGGCCGTCCCGTCGATTGTACGCAGGCCCCGGATGGTTCACTGCTCTTCAGCGACGACTTCGGCAGTAAGATCTATCGCTTGAAATACGTGGGAAAGTAAGCGGACACCCACCCGCGTTCCGCTCCTGCGGCCACTCAGCGTATCCGCTCAAGGCCGACACACGGGTTGCGTGCATCGCAGGTCAGCGCAAATTTCCCGTCAATGCCCCGGGGCTCACCAACCGCGGGACGCAGGGAACGGCACGTTCTCCCCGGCGGTGCACCGCACGACGACGCGGCGCACCGTTCCGTAGCGATAGTCCAAAGAGCGCGCCGAGCTTAGCGTGAGCACACATCAACTGAATTGCTGCCGTTCAGCGCTCCATCACGCAAAAACAGCTGTCGTCCGGTCTTGGCCGCGTAGGCCGCGTTGTGCGTCACGAGGACCAGCGCCGTTTGGGTCTCGCGGCACAACCCGAGCAAGAGTTCCACGACGGCGTCACCCGTGTGCTCATCGAGGTTGCCCGTCGGCTCATCGGCCAGCAGCAGTTTCGGCGAATTCATCAGCGCCCGCGCTACCGCCACGCGCTGCCGCTCG
>SYGN01000306.1 GCA_005799525.1 Opitutaceae bacterium
AAGCTGAAGGGCTTTTACTATTCGAGCACGCTGCGCTTCACCGACACCGACGCCAGCGGCTACCCGATCCCCGATGCCAACGGCACGCGGCTCTACTCGTCGACCGACAACGCGCTCGGCGCCACCAACTACGGCCTCGAGCTCATCGCCCGCCCGAAACTCCTGTTCCTCCCGAAGCCCTTCAACGGCCTCGGCGTCTCCCTCTCCGCGACCGTCACCGAGAGCGACGGCAAGTATCCGGGCCGCCTCAGCGAAGATCTCCCGACCTACGGCTTCAGTGACAAGATCTACAACGCCGCCCTCGAATACGCCGGCGGCGGCTTCCGCGCCCGCCTGAGCTACACCTTCCGCTCCGATTTCCTCGAGGGCCTCGATGGCAATGAATTCTTTGACGATTACTTCGGCGCCTATGAGTCGCTCAACTGGGAATCCAGCTACCAACTCACCCGCTCCACACGCCTGTATCTCAATGTAAACAACCTCACCGACGAGCCGCAAATTTCCTACCAAGGCCGCGGTCGCCCCGATAATCCCGAGGATTACACGACCTATGGCTGGCGCGCCACCGTCGGCGTTTCTTTGCGCTTCTGATTCTGTGCACCAGCCACGCACGATCCCGCGATCGTGCGGGCACCCAAGCTTCTTTCACCCATGCGCCTTTCACCGCTCCTTCCCTTCATTGCCGTCCTCGCCCTCCCGCTCCCCGCGCACGAAGGTCATCCGCACGTCCCGCCCCCGCTCTACGTCGACAAACTCGCGTTTGCCCCGCGGCCCCTCCCCGACCGCATTGTGCTCACGTGGCGCGGCGATCCCGCGACCACGCAGGCTGTCACGTGGCGAACGGATCCGACCATCGTGCGCGCGGTCGCGGAGTTTGCCGTCGCCAACGAGGCCGGCCGTTCGCTCAAGGGCGAATCCGTGCCCGCACGCACCGAACCGCTCACGACCGATCTCAGCGAGGCGCACTACCACTCGGCGGAATTCACTGGTCTCACCCCCCATACACTCTACGCCTACCGCGTGGGCGATGGCGTGAATTGGAGCGAGTGGTTTCATTTTCGCACCGCGAGCCGCGACGCGAAGAAATTTACGTTTGTCTATTTCGGCGACGCACAGAACGACATCCGCACCCACTGGTCGCGCGTCTTTCGCGGGGCCTTTCGCGAGGCCCCGCGCGCGGCGTTCACGCTGCACGCTGGCGATCTCATCAATAACGCGCACCGCGACGGCCAGTGGGGCGAGTGGCACGAAGCGCCCGCGTGGGTGAACGCCACGGTCCCGGTGGTGGCCGTGCCCGGCAATCACGAGTATGCGAAGCTCGACGAGAAAAACGCGGCTGCGCCGAAGGTGCTCAGCCTGCAATGGCGTCCGCAATTCGCGTTTCCAGAGCACGGCCCCGCCGAACTCGCGGAGACCTGCTATTGGTTCGACTACCAGGGCACGCGCATCGTCGCGCTCGATTCCAACCGGCTGCACGACGAGCAGGTGCCGTGGTTGCGCGCGGTGTTGGCGAAGAACCCGCAGCGCTGGACCGTGCTCACGTTTCACCACCCGATCTTCTCGCCGGCCAACGACCGCGACAACCCGAAGCTCCGCGCGCTGTGGAAACCGCTGATCGACGAGTTCAAAGTCGATCTCGTGCTCACCGGCCACGACCACACCTACGCCCGCAGTGGCGATATGGCGGGCCGTGCGCGCGTCGGGGCGATCAACGCCGCGAAGGGCTACAACCAGGTCTACGATCCCGCCATCGGCACTGTCTACGTCGTCTCCGTGAGCGGACCCAAAATGTATGACCTCACGTCCGATGCGTGGGCCGTGCGCACGGCGGAGGACACGCAGCTCTTCCAGATCATCACCGTGGACGGCGGCGAACTGCGCTACGAGGCGCGCACGGCGACGAACCGGCTCTACGACGCGTTCACGCTCCGCAACGCGAAGGTCGCGCCAACGAACTGCTGGAAACCCTGCCGGCCGAAACACGGCGCCCGCCGAAACCGGGCGTCAACAAAGAGTGATCGGCCCCTGCCGGTGAGCTGGCTCGGAGGTAGGAGCCCGCTTGCGGGCGATTCAGACCGTAATAATCGCCCGCGAGCGGGCTTCTACCCGAAAGCCGCCGAAGCTCATCTCAAAGCAGAACTGGAATATGTCGACCGTCGTCGGAGCACGTGACCGACGGAGCGGCGGTTTCCCAACCGCCGTATTTGGTCAGCTGCAAAGCCGCCCCTCCGCAAAAATCCATCCCAACCCCGTGTTACAGATCGGTGACTTTTCTTGTCGACCCAAGCCCACGGCTTGACCCGCCGCACGCCCGCTCCAAACGAAGCGCATGAGATTCTGCCGCTCGTTTTCACCGCTGCTCGCGGTTTGCGTTTTCGTCGCTGCGCCCGCCTTCGCCGGCGTCGGCTCGAGCGTCGGAATCGACACGGCGCGTGAGCTCGCCCACGCGGCCCCCGATGCGGGGCTGCGGGACGAGTTGCGCCACGACGTGGCGAGCTCCCTCGCCCGCCAGGGATACGGCGCCGCGGCGCGGGCCGAGGCAGCCCACCTCCCTCCCGGACGCCACGCCATGGTGCTCCTCGAACTCGCCGCCCACCTGCCCGACCTGCGCAGCAAGGAAGCGGAGCAACTCGCCCTCGATGCCCAAACCGCAAAGGCCCTCACCACCGACTGGCGCAAGGCCCGCGTGGCCCATCTCCTCGCGGTCGCCTACGCCCGCCAGGAAAAGTTCGCAGCCGCCATCGCCCTCGCCCACACCGTGCCCGACACCGAGGAAAAAGCGTCGGCCTTGCAGGCGGTGGTCGCCCACCTGAACCGCGCCGGTGAAGTCGCCCAAGCCCGGGAACTCGCCGGCACGATCGAGGAAAATCGCCGCTACGGCACGTATCGCCAGAAAGCCGCCGCTCTGGCCGACACCGCGCGGACCCTCCACGCGCGCGGCAACCCGGATGATGCGGCCACGCTGCTCGCCCAGGCCGAACTGCTCTTGCCCAAAAAGCCGGGCTGGAGCGACGGCGCCGCCTATCGCGACGTCGCCGTCGCCGCTTACCGGTGCGGACGAAAAGACCTGGCCTTTGCCCTGCTCACCCGGGCTGAGGCGCTGGCCCAACAGATCGCCGGACCGTGGAAAGTCACGGAACTGACCCGGGTCGCTGCAGCGTGGCGGGACTGTGCCGACGCGTCGCGCGCGGCCGCCCTCTTGAGCGGGGCGGCCGACTTCCTGCAAACGCTGCAGCCGCTGGACCGCGCGGAAGAAGCACTCGCCCTCGCTCAGGGCTGGGCGCGCGCCGGCGAATCGCCCGGGGGAAAAGACCGCGCCCTCGCCACCATGAACGCCGTGCTCGGCGAGGCCGCGCGTGCTGGTAATCCGGAGACGTGGCGGAAACCGCGTGTGCGGGCACTGCTGGCCTCCGCCGAACTGGCCGGCAAGTAGGGCGGACTTCAGTCCGCCTCCGCGATCCACCCGCACGTTGACGTCGGTCCGCCCGGGCACAAAAAAGGGGCGGGTCAAAGACCCTCCCCGCTCTCCTTCTCCAGGCGCGCGCCGCGCGCTTTCGGCATCAGTCCACTTCGTATACCTCGATAATCACGCTGCCCGCTGCGCCCTTGCCCTTAATTTCCACCGTGTAGTTGCCGGCCGCAAGCGTCTTGACGAGGACCGCGTCTTTGCTGCCGGCGGGCAGCGCAAACGCTCCGACTTTCGCCGCCAGGCTCGTGCCCTGCGCCCCGCTCCAGTCGTCGTTGCTCGCGATGACGGTTTGCCCGGAGTAAAGGTCCATGGTCGGATCCGCCAGCACGCCGACGACGCCGAGGGGCGTGAGGCCCGGTCCGATCGCGCGAATCAAAACCGTCTGCGCTTGGGTGCCGCCGATGACGAAGCCGGCCGAAATCACGGCGTTCGCATTGAGCGTGGCCAGCGTCGAAATATTGAGCAGTTTGCTCGCCGAACCCAGCACCACGGGCTCGTCCACCACGGTCGCGTCGGCGTCGGTCAGGTAGCCCAGCTGGGAGATCGCGCTCCAGCCCTTCGCCCAGTTCGCCGTCTTAAACGCGCCGATGTAGTCCGTCTGCGCAAAAAAGCCGTCCGTCGGGGCCGTCTTCGCACCGGTCAACGCGGGGCTGCCGCTCGCCGGGCGGGGATCGAGCCCCTTGTTGCGCGTGCGGCTGATGCCGGTGAGGCGCGGGTCGGTGTTGATGCGGTTGTTCGCCTTCACGTGGTCCGCCGTATAGTTGGACGCCGGGGCCGCCCCGCCCGTGGTCGCGTTCGGGCTGATGAACAACTGGGCGTCGGTCGTGCCGGCGCCAAACGTGCCGAAAATATTGTTCGTGATCGCGAGATCGCCGGCCGCCAGACGCCTGGCGCTGTCCTGCGACTGGGCGCTCTCGGTCTCGATGCGCACCGCGTAGGTGCGGTAGTCATGGACAATCGAATTGTAGAGTTTGCCACCCGAATTGTCGCGGAAGATGAGGCCGTTGCTGCCGGTGTTCGCGGACGTCGCACCGGAACCGATGAGCGTCAGATTGTAGAGTTCGGGCATGGCATAAGGCTGGCCGTCCTCGGGCGTCGTGCCGCCATCCATCTCCATCGCCTGGTTACCCTTGTCGCTCGCACCGATGCCGAACCAGAACTGGCCCTTGCCGCGGAAGCCCTCATCCCAGTCGAAATTGTCGTCGTCGTTAAACGAGCTGATCAAGTATTTCGTGTTCACCGTGCCGCCGAAGAACTCCACGCCGTCGTCATTCGCCGCGTAGCAGTCGATGTATTCGATCGTCGTGCCACGACCGACGCCACCGAGCGTGAGCGCGTTCAACTCCACATTCGCCGCCACGATCGCGCTGCTATGCTTGATCTGCGCGTAGCGCAGCACGCCGGAATTGTCGTCGTCGTCCGTGCCACCGTAGATGCCGCGCGCATCCGTCGTGGCGATGCCCTCGACGTTGCCCTGGCCGCTGACGGTGTTGATGCGCGCCCGGCCGAGGAGCACGACGCCGCCCCAGAGACCGCGGTCGGACTCGGTGAGGTTCGGCGAGCTCGTGCTCATATTGTCGGATTCTGCAGTGAAGATGATCGGCGCCGTGGCGGTGCCGTTGGCATTGATGCGCGCGCCGCGTGCGATCACGAGTGCCGTGGCGTCGGCGGGATTCGCCTTGGCGCGGCCTTTGATGACCGTGCCGGGCTCGATGGTGAGCAGCGCTCCGGCTTCCACAAAGATTTTCGTGTCGAGAATGTAGACGTTAGACCGAGTCCACGTCGTGTTCGACGTGATCGACGATGTCACGACGACATCGGCGGCAAACAGGCCGGCCGGCGCGCCGAGGAGCGCGAGCAGCGATGGAAGGAGGAGTGAGCGTTTCATGCGCATTGTTTTTTTGGTTTGGGTTGGACGGAAAAAAGGGAGCTCAAAAGCCGAAGCCGAAGCTCAGGGAGTAACTGCGGCCCCGGGGCCGCTCGTAGCGGACGTAGTCCACGCCGCGAAACGTCTGCGTCGCCCTGTCCTCGGAATTGAGAAGGTTCTTCGCAGAGAACCCGATCTTCCAGCGCTCGGAAAATTTCTGCGCCAGGATGAAGTCGAGCTCCGCGGACGGCTGTTCAAAAATATCCGGCGTGCCCGGCGGACTCACCAGGGCGAGACGCTCGCCGAAGAGATTGTAGTAGATGCTCGCTGAGGTCCGCGTGCGGGGATTCGAGTAGCTCAGATCGCCGTTGACGAGATGGTTGGACTGCCCCGCGAGCGCGCGCGTCGCCGGTGCGTCCGCCTTGTAGAGCCGCGCCACGCGGAGTTCCGAAGGCGAAATCTCAACCGACGATTCGACGACTGTAAGGTTGAGCCCGAAGGTGAAGTTTTTCAGCGGCCGCCACAGTCCTTCGAGTTTCTGCCGGAACTCGAACTCCGCACCGTAGACCCGGCCCTTCTCGGGATTCTGATATTGGATTTCACCTTGGTTGATGATGAGGCCGGTCGGCGCGTAGATCGCCTTCTCGATCGGGTTTTTCAAATTTTTCCAGAAGGCACTCACCGCGACGATGCGGCCCGGTCCCGTGAACCACTCCCAGCGCAGATCGAAGTTGTCGATCAGCGTGCGCTTGAGATCCGGATTGCCGATGTAAACGAAGTCACCCACGAACTCGAACGTCTCGTAGGGCGCCATTTCGCGGAAATTCGGCCGGGCCAACGTGCGCCCGAAGGCCGCGCGCACATTCATTTTCGGGCGCAGTTCGTAGACCAGATTCAGCGAGGGCAAGGTGTCGCGCAAATCGAGCACGCCCTGGCGCCGTGTCGCGTCCTGGCTCGTCACCAACATATCCGTCGTCTCGATCCGCGCCCCCCCGATGGCGCGAAGCTTCTGCGTGATGGGCACATCCGCCATGAGGTAGAAACCGTCCACGCCCATCGTGGCGTCGTAGTTGTTGCGCGGCGCAGAGGTGTCCTGGAGGAAAAGCGAATCGGTCAGGAAACGTCCCGTCGCCGGGTTCACGTTGCCGACGTTCGCCGGGAGGAAAAAGGTGTCCGCGTTGCCGTCGAACCGGCGCCCGAGCGAGCGGTAGATGTATTGCCGCTCCCGGAAACCGCGCTCGATCCGTGCCATCGCACCGCCGGCCTTGAGTTTCATGTCGCGCCCGTCCCACGCGTTAAACGGGAGCGTGAGATCGAGTCCGTAGTCTTTGCGCGTCTCTTCGAGCTTCCGGTAGTAGCGCGCCGGGTTTACCAGGCCGGACGTTTCCCACTCGAAGAACGTCTGGCCGCCGATCACGCGCGACGAGTTGTTGAAAAACCGCGTGTCGGGCTCGTCCTGCGTGTTGCGCCCGTTGGAACCGGTCCACTCGACGAGCAAATCGCGCCACGCCGGGAACAAGTGCCGCCCCGTCAGTTGCACCGAGCGCAACTCGCGCTCCGTGAACTTCAGCGTGCGGGTCGTGTAGGTCTGATCGTTGTCGAGGCCGCCGCCCGCGATGTAGAGGCCGCTCTGCTGCCGGGCGACATCCTCGCCGGTCGAGTTGAAGAGGCCGTTGAGGGAAACTTCGTGTTCGGGACTGAACCGCCACGAGAATTTCGCCGTCCCGCCCGCCGTCGTCTCCTCGCTGCCGCGTTCGTCGTCGAGACTCACCGTGGTCGAGAGCGCGTTGCTGTTCGTGCCCTGCAGTTCGTTGCGCCCGATGCGTCCGCCGCGGTAACTCGAAAAATTGTGGTCGCTCGAAAGCGATGCGATCACGCCGAATGTCTGCGTGCCGATCTCGAAACGGTCGCCGTAGGTGGCGGAGAGTTTGCGGTTCCACTTCGCCTTGCTCCGCGTCGGCGCCATCACCGGAGAAAACAGCCGCGAGAGCTGCCCGATCTCCGTATCCGTCGCCGCACCGCGGGCCGGAATGGTTTTGGCCCCGAGCCCCGACGGAATCTGGCGGGCCCCGTCGTCGCGCCCCAACCAGTCTTCGGTCGCCGGATACCCGAGAATCGCCTCCCCCGTCGTCTGCGCGTTGTAACTTGTGCCGAGGGAAAACGCGAAGGTCCGCGTGTCCGGCAGCGCCTTCGTGCGGATGTCCACATTGCCGCCGGAGAAATTCCCCGGTCGGTCCGGCGTAAACGTCTTCGAGGTCACGATCGCGTCGATCAATTCCGCCGGAAACAAATCCATCTGGACCGCACGGCGGTCGGGATCGGCACTGGGCACTTCGGCGCCGTTGAGCGAAGTCGAGCTGTAGCGATCACCCAGACCGCGGATGTAGACGTATTTTCCGTCGACGACGGAGGCCCCGGTCACGGCCTTCATGGCTTGGGCCGCATCGTTGAAGCCAAGCCGGCTCATCTGATCACTCCCGATCGAGTCGCTCACCGCGACCGCCTTCTGCCGCTCGACGAGCAGGCCACTGCCCGAATTCCGCAGCACATCCGCACTGACCGAGAAATTGTCGAGGCGCACGACTCCGCCTTTGATCGGGTTGAGGACGAAATCAACTTTGCCCCCGTTTCCCTCGGCCGCGGAGAGACCGGTCACCGTGAGCGGTTGAAACCCGGCCTTCGACAGCAAAACATCCTGCTTGCCGGCCGGCAGCCGATCCAACCGGAAGTGCCCGTTGAGATCCGTGACCGTGGCCGGTCCACCACCGGGGATACTCACCGCGACTCCCGAAATCACGACACCGTTGCCAGCGCTGAGCACCCGGCCGGAAATAAACGCGGTGGACGGCTGGGCCGATGCCACCAGAATTCCGGACCAGGAGAAGAGTAGGACAAGTGCCAGAAACGGCCCGCGTGTAATCATGCCGTGAACTACCGCCCCGCTCGACTTTGCTGAGCAACCGGAAAGTCCTCCCGTCACTCAACCTTCACCCCGCCGTGACCGTTTCGCCACAAACGTCACAACCAAGATACGGGCAGCCCACGAACGTCGGGGCTGGACTTCAGGCTGTCAGCCGCCTCAGCGGTGCCAGAAGAGGAAACGTAACGGGACTGTTTCGTGTCCGAAGCGTGTCCGTAACCCAAGGCGATTATCACTGGGTGGGTATGCACTCCCCCATCCGCTTTGTTCACCGATTTTTGACCGCAGTCGTTGCCGTCCCTTTTCCCCTTCCTCCTGTTTCGGCCCAACCGGCTCCCGTCACGGCGGGGATCAACGGCCAGTATTTTATCAACAACGGTCTCGTCGGCGTGGGCCGCATCCCGGCCGCATCCCGCGACAAATTCGGCGAGACGCTCGGTTCTTTTTCGGCGTTGACGCACGATGCCAGCTCGTGGCGGCGAGGAGCCAACGGATCTTACAGCGGGACATTTTACATGCAGCCCGACCGCGGCTACAACAATCCCGGCACCACCAATTGGCGGGCTCGTTTTTTTACGCTGGCCTTCAGCTTCACGCCAGCGCCGGGCGGATCTCCCACCCAGAACCAGGTCGGCATCACCGTCGCCGATACCACCCTGCTGACAGAGGGCAACGGCACCCCGTTCACGGCGCTGGATACGGCCGCCGGCGCCGCGGGAGTGCGTGCCGCAGCGGGCTCCCTTCCCGCGTTGCCGCAGGCGTTCAACGGACGCCTCTCCCTCGACGCCGAGGGCATTGTGCGCCTGCCCGATGGCACGCTTTTCATCGGCGATGAATACGGTCCCTATGTCTACCGATTCTCCGCCGCCGGGGTCCTGCAGTCCGTGATCCGCCCGCCCGCCGCGTTCATTCCGCGCCGAACCGGCGCCGATTCGTTTGCCTCCAACAATCCGGCGCCCGGCCAGCCCGCACCCACGCCCCTCGACCCGGCTTCCGGCCGTCAAAACAATCAGGGCTTCGAGGGTCTCACGCTGTCCCCCGACGGCCAAACGCTTTTTGCGCTCCTGCAGTCGGCCACGCGCCAGGACGGCGGCACCGGTGGCGCCAGCCTGAGTCGTTTCAACACCCGCCTGCTCGCGTATGATATCACGAGCGCGACGCCGATGCTGAAGGGCGAGTATGTCTTGCAGTTGCCCACCACGCGCACCGCGGCCGGTGCCACCCTGGTCTGCGCTCAGAGCGAAATTCTGGCGATCAACAGCACCCAATTTCTCGTTCTGGCCCGCGACGCCGGGTTTGGACACACCTACCCGATCCCGACCGCCACCTATCGCAAGATCCTCATCTACGACATCAGTGGCGCCACGAACATCGCCGGGGCCAAATTCGACGATCCGGCCAATCCCCTCGCTCCCGCCGGCGTGCTCGATGCGTCGATCACGCCTGCCGGGAGAATGCATAAAGAGTCAGGTTTTAATGTTTAATATTTATTCTTGAGTTCACCCGGTCGAGCCGCAGCCTTTCGGCATGTCGCGCAAGCTGAGGCTCGAATTTCCAGGAGCGTGTTACCACGTGATCAATCGCGGGAACTATCGCGCGGCGGTGTTTGCGACGGAGCAG
>SYGN01000041.1 GCA_005799525.1 Opitutaceae bacterium
GCCGAGGATAAAATCGTGCGCGACCGCGATGCGCGCGGCTTGCTCAATCTGCGCGGGCGTCGCCTCCGGGTGACCAAACGCGATGTTCGCTGCGACGGTATTCGAAAAGAGAAAGCTCTCCTGAAACACGAGGCCGATATTGCGACGGAGGTCATCGAGGTTGAGCTGCCGCGCGTCGATGCCGTCGAGGAGCAGCCGCCCGGAAGTGGGATCGAAGAAGCGCGGGATGAGGCTCATCAGCACGCTCTTGCCCGCACCCGTCGCGCCGAGGATCGCGACGCACTGACCCGGTTGCACCGTGAGGTCGATTTCCCGCACCACCGCCTCCGCACCGTCGTAGGTGAACGAAACGTTTTCGAAGCGGACTTCACCGGCGAGCCTAGGGCGGCGCAGGGCGGCGGGCGCGCTTTTCACCTCGACAGGCGCATCGAGAATTTCGAATACCCGCCGGGCACCGATCAGCGATTGCTGCACACTGTTCACAATGTTGACGACGTTGTTGATCTGTCCCGAAAACTGTTCGAGCAGACCGGCAAAGACGATGAGTCCAGTGCCGAAGGGCAGCCGGTTGTGCGCCACGAGCCAGCCGCCGTAACCGAGCAGAACTATGATGTTGATGCGCGTCAGGAAACCGATCGCCGGCGTAAACAAACTCAGCCGCCAGAAAATTCCGCGCTGCTGGTCGAAGCAGGCTTGGTTGGCAGCTTCAAATTTGGCGCGATCTTCGGCCTCACGCCCAAATCCTTTCGTGACAGCGATGCCTTGGATACTCTCGGCCAGCGTCTGCACCATACGTTCGACGAGTGTCCGGTTGTGCGCGTATTCGGGCTGAATTTTCCGGGAAAACCACGCCGACATCAACCACAGCACCGGCGTCGTCGCGAGACAGGCCAACGTCAGACCCGGATGCAGACTCGCCATGTAGATCACATAGACCGTCAGCGAAATCACCATGATCACGCTCTGCATGAGCACCTGATCGACGAACATCCGCACCGCCTGCACATCGCCAGTCACCCGTGTGATGATCGAGCCCGTCGAGTTGGCGTCGAAGAAACGGAAGCTCAGCCGCTGGAGTTTTTCGTAAACCTCGCCTCGCAAATCGACGACGAGTTTCTGCTGCACGAGCACATTGATGGAAATCGCGTAGGTGTAATTAAGCAGCGCACGACCGAGCGCGAGCACGAGAATCAAACCGGCGATGAGGCCGAGCACGTGGAGCGGCGGCCAGTCCTCAGGGAGCGACAGATGGAGCTGATTGGCCGCGAGCGGCGTGCGGTCGATTTTGTGCCGGATATAGTCAATCCCCAGACCCGTGAAACTGAGTCCGACGATGCCCATCGTGAGCAACGCGAGCTGGATCCCGAGCACCTGGAGGCAGTGGAGCCGGTAGCGCCAAGCCAACCCGAACAGCCGACGGATCAGCACCCCATTTACGGGCGCAGCGGCGGTTGGAGCGTGGGACGGAAGGGACATACGGGCCCATCCTACGTGCACAACCTGACGGCGCACGAAATTTATTCCCCATGGATCCAATAACCGAGGCGTGCTTCGGCTGGGTGTGAGCGTGTGAGCGTGGCTTGCGCGCAACGATGGGCAAACGATTCTCGAGCAAGCTCGCTCCGACACGACCGCGAGTATTTACCGCGAAGGTTCCGCGGGGCTTTATGGTCATTCGCCTTCGAGATGAGCTTAACGGGCTTGGCGGTAGGAGCCTGCTCGCAGGCGATTTTATGTTTCGCCGACTGACCACGTCCTGAATCGCCGGCAAGCAGGCTCCCCCCCTCCAAGCAAATGGGTCTAATATTGAACTCAACGTGGAATCACCCCGAACCCACCCTACCCGCCAGCTCAAAGCGTAGCGACCGGCGCACGCAGCTATTTCCGCTGGGGCGGCTGCTGACCTGCGCTCGGCAGATTGTTCGGCGGCTGGCGCGGCTGCATTTGCTGCGGCGGCACCGGCGGCGGATTACCTTGCTGCGACACCTGCTCGCGCAGAGCCCGACGACGGGCAACTTCCGAAGCCACCGCCTCGAGCCGGCGCGCTTCGTCGGCCGGCGTCGGATTGACCACGACCGCCTGGGTGACGGCCTGCGGCACATTGGACATCTGCGGCGGCGGGGGCGCCATGTTTTGCGCGGCCGAACCGGACGACACGACTTTGGACACACGCTGCGCCAAGGTGAGCGTCCGCCCCTGATGCTCGACCACGAGGGTCTCGCCTTCGGGCGCAAACTGTTTGGCCACCACGTCGAGCGTGGAGTCGCGCTCATTGAGCTTCACCCACACCCCCGCTTTGCGCGCCGGATCATAAAGACGAAATCGCATTCCCTCCGAGGTCTCCATGAAGCCGCGAAACTCAATCGGCGCACCGGCCGTCGGCGCATTCGCCACCGCCACGGAATGAGGCAAGAACGGCGAGGAGGAGGGCTGCGCCGCCGATTCGACTGCGGCCGACCGCACCAACCCAGCGAGGGCCAAATAGCGGAGAGACATCAGGGCGCGGGGAGACATGGCGGAGGAAAGGAAGTGATAGGAAGCCCGCTCGCCGCGTCAAGTGACGGAAATCTTCGCCGCGGACAGACCTATAGAGATCCTGACCCGGGTAAACGGAAACCAGCGATGATCGAACTACGCGTGTTGGGGAAGCGAGGGGTAAAATGGCTGAAGCAGCAGATGAAGGCCCAGACGGGCAGGCTGCTTGGAGCCTGCCC
>SYGN01000307.1 GCA_005799525.1 Opitutaceae bacterium
AGATTCCAAATTAAGCGCGCTTTCCCGCCACCGCCCGCATCACGCGCAGCGTATTCCCGCCCCACAGCTTTGCCAAAGCCGCCTCGCCCCACCCGCGCGCCACTAACGCGTGCGTGATGTTCGGATAGTCCGTCACGTCGCGCAGCCCCTCGAAGTCGCCGCCGCCCCCATCGAAATCACACCCGATCCCGACGTGGTCGATGCCCATCACGGCCACGGCATGCTCAATGTGCCGAAGGTAATCCTCGAATGTCACCGGCGGGTTCGGATGCGCCGCACACACGACAGCATAGGCTTGGTTTTCCGCCGCCAACGTTTCTGGTGAGAGCACGTGATCTTTGAACCGGATCAACACCTCCGCGATCCCCGCCGTGCGTCCATTACCCGGCGCGTTCACGAGTGAGATCGGCAGCGCGTTGATGTGCAGCACGCCGCCTTTCGCCGCGAGCGCGCGCAGCAACTCGTCACCGACGTTGCGCGGGTGATCCGCCACCGCCCGAGGGCCACTGTGCGAAAGCACGACGGGCGCCCGCGAAACCGCGAGCAGATCCCGCAGCGTCGCATCGCTCGCATGCGAGGCGTCGAGCACCATCCCGAGCCGGTTCGCTTCCGCCACGATCTCCCGGCCGAGCGGACTCAATCCGCCCCATTCCGCGCCGCGGGGATCGGTCGACGCGTCGGCCACATCATTGTTGAGCATGTGCGTGAGCCCGAGCATCCGCACCCCGAGCGCATAAAATTTCGCCACATTGCCGGGATCGCGTCCCAGCGAGTAGGCATTTTCGATGCTCAGATAGATCGCGCGCTTGCCCTCGGCCTTTAACCGCAGGCCATCTTCGGCCGTCAGCGCCAACCCACACGCGGTGGCGTTCGCGGCCAGCACCGCATGCGTGCGCTCAAAACAGCGCAGCGCCCGCTCGTGGGCGCACCGCAGGCCCTTGGATGTCCGCGCGAGTTGCCCCATGTAAACCGCATACACCAACGCGTCGATCCCGCCCTCCCGCATACGCGGCAGATCACATTGCGAGCGGTCCGTCGTGATGTCGTGCCGCGCGGCGAAGTCCCAGCCCTCGCGCAGTAAGCTCGCCGTAGGCGTATCGCTATGTGTGTCGATCGTGAAAAGTCGCTCGTGCAGGGCGGCCGACTGCGCAGCCGAAGCCGCGGCGGAGAGTGGGATCATCCGGTAAAGGAAAACTCGGGGCGCTCGGCGGGCAAACGCTTCTTTCCAACCCATGCCATCTCCGAGGTTGCACTGCGCAATTTCCACGGCTCTTTCTTCGGGAATCCTCCATGTCCTCCCCCGTTGAAAACGTCGTCATCATCGGCACCGGTTGCGCCGGCCTTACCGCCGCCATCTACACCGCGCGTGCCAGCCTCAATCCGCTCGTCCTCGAGGGTCCCCTCCCTGGGGGCCAACTCACGACCACCAGCGAAGTGGAAAACTTCCCCGGTTTCCCCCATGGCGTGGACGGCTTCCAGCTGACGCAAAACATGCGCGAACAGGCCACGCGCTTCGGCACACGCTTCGAGTCGGCCTTGGTGGACAAGGTCGATTTCACCTCCATGCCGCGGAAATTATTTTGCGGCGACCGCGTGATTCTCGCACAAACCGTCATCATCGCGACCGGGGCCTCGCCACGGCTTACCGGTATTCCCGGCGAAAAGGAACTCTACGGCGGCAAGGGTGTGACCACCTGCGCGACCTGCGACGGCGCTTTCTACCGCACGATGGAGGTCGCCGTCCTCGGCGGCGGCGATAGCGCAGCAGAAGAAGCGCTTTTCCTCACCCGTTTCGCGAGCAAAGTCTATCTGGTCCACCGTCGCGATACACTGCGCGCCTCGAAGATCATGGCCGACCGCGCGGTCGCTCACGAAAAAATCCAGTGTGTGTGGGACAGCGTACCGGTCGAAGTCCTCGGCGTGCCCGAGGGTGCCGTCATCGGCCTCCGCGTGAAGAACGTCAAGACCGGCGCTGAGAGGGTGCTGCCCGTCAAAGGTATCTTCGTCGCCATTGGCCACATCCCCAACACCGGTCCCTTCGCCCCCCCGCTCGACATCGATGAGGGCGGTTACTTCAAACCGCAGCCCGGCTCGCAGGTACAGACCAACGTACCCGGAGTCTACGTCGCGGGCGATTGCTCCGACCACGTTTACCGCCAGGCCATCACCGCTGCGGGCATGGGTTGCGCCGCCGCCATTGAGGCCGAGCGCTGGCTCGCCGAGCACCACGCCTGAGTCCGCAGGGAGCGGCGGTCCCAACCGCCGGCAGCTACCACGCGAACGCCCCGACCATGACCACTTCGCGTCTCGCCGCCCTCCACCGCTCGCTCGGCATTCCCGCCGACTACGGTGCCGCGCGCCACCTGCGCGCCTTCCGCGAAGCCGATGCCGGCCGCCTGATTCTGGTCGGCCACGATCCCACCGACGGGAAGCCCGTGCGCCTCGCACCCCGCGCCGCCGCCGCTTGGCGCAGGATGCGCGACACCGCTGCGGCCGACCGCATTACCCTCCTCCCGCTCTCGGGCTTCCGCAGCGTGCGTCGCCAGACGCTGCTCATCCGCCGCAAGCTCGCCTCCGGTCGCCCGCTCGACGACATTCTCCTCTACGTCGCGGCGCCCGGCTTCAGCGAACACCATACCGGACGCGCGATCGATATTGGCACTCCTGAAGACGTGAGTGTCGAAGAATCATTCGCACGCACGGCGGCGTTCCGCTGGCTCCGCCGCCGCGCCGGCGCGTTTGGTTTTACGATGAGCTACCCGCGTCGTAATGCCCACGGCATCGGCTACGAGCCCTGGCACTGGTGCTGGCGGCCTGAAACCACCCGGGGGCATGCAAGAGCGGGCAGGACGAGGGCGCCGACACCCACCCTCGCGCCTACCTGCGAAAAAATCCGAACGCCGACCTGAGTTTTACCCACAGCGAACAGGGTCGCCGATCAAGAACTGGGCAAAAGAGCGTTGGGCTTGCCCACAAAAAAGGCGGCCGTGAATAACGGCCGCCTCAGTTCACAACGGTAACATGGCCTCAGAATTCGTAGCGCGCGCTGAGTAGAATTGACCAACGGGTCGCTGCCGGCTCACCACGGCCCAACGACGGATTGAACGATCCCGTCGGCAAAGTCGTGCTGACGTTGCTGTAAACGTATTGGTTCGCCACGCCGTCATACGCGGCAGCAGCAATACCTTCGCGTTTGATAAAGAACTGATTGCTGCCGCGAATCAGACCCCACTTTTCGTTGAGCAGATTGCCCAAGTTCAATACGTCCATTCCGAGGACAAGCTTATGACGCCAAAACGGCAGTTTGACGTCCTGTTTGATCGAGAGGTCAAACAGGCTGACCGTAGGATAATTGTTCGATCCCGCCTCGACCGCCCGGCCTTCCGTGAGGCCGAATTGATCGACGATCGCGAAAAAGCGGTCGCGGTCAGCCGGTGTCGCGAAACGCACGAGGGGGTCGCCACCGCGCCGGGGAATGTAGGCCAGATCGTTTTGGGTTTGGCTGTCGCCATTCGTATCTCCGGTAAACACGAAGCTGAAAGGATAGCCCGTGCGCAGTTCGTAGAGCAGCCCGACGCTGGTGCGGTAGCCCTTCGCCAATTCAAAATCTTTCGCGACATTCACCAGCACCTTGTTGCGGATTTCGAGCTCGCTGCGGTGTTTCTCAGCAACGTTGGTGTTAAAAATCGCGCGGTTATTCCAATTGGACGCTGCCACGGACGAGGTGCCGAAGAGCACTTCGTCCGCCTTGTTATGCACGTAGGCTGCTTTCCACGACCAGCCGCTGCGGGAGCGGGGTTTTTCAAACGAAAGCGACATCGTGTTCGTGCCTCCTTGATCCGTATTGCCGAGCTTGATCAAGCGGTTGGTAAAGGCCGTGCTCACGAGGCGCGTGCCGGTCGAATTTGCGGCAAACACGTTCCAGTATAACTGGCGACCATCGGGGCCGGTCCGCGTCGTGGCGAGGTTGATGTTCTGGTAGAACACATCCTGATTGACCCACGTCTTCTCGAACTCGGCCACGATCTTGATGTTCCAGAGATCGATGCCGCGCTCGAAGGCGATGTTGGCCTTGTAGCGGGACGGCAGCTCAAAATCTGGGTCGAGGAAAGCCACGGTCTGAGCCGGCGGCACGCTCGCCGTCGAGACCTGCGTGTCCGGGCTGGCGGAGACACGCGGAGCCTGCCCACCCGGTGTCGTGCCCGCTGTGAACGTGCGGAAGTTACTTCCGGTGTTGGAGTAGCTGTTCGATATCCAAACGCGGGGGGCGCGGCCATAAAACAATCCGATGCCGCCGCGCACTACGGCGCGGGTGTCGCCGCCAGCGCGATAGTTGAAGCCGAACCGCGGTTGGAAAACCTTCACGCCGTCGTAGGTGTGGTCGTTGCGCACGCCAAACGTGTTGAGGAGCGTCTGATTGAACGGCACCGCATCAGGCAGCAGGGGCATATCGACCCGGAAGCCGACGTTCATGGTGAGGTTGGAGTTAAATCGCCAAACGTCGTTCACAAAGAGTCCCGCATTGGCCTCGCTGAACCGCGCGGCGGGTTCCACCCCGGGGTTGATCTGGTTGTAGGTGTATTGACGATAGTTGACAGTGCCGTCGTTGCGCGCTGCGACCGACAGAAACTCCGCGAGACTGTTGAAATCATAACTGCCATTGGCATTTTGAACGAATAGATTGTAAATGTCAGCCATATCGAACTGAAAGCCCGCTTGGAGCGTGTGGCGGTCGCCTAGTTCGTAGGACGCGAAAAGCTCGGTCGTATCCGTTGCGACGTCGAGAATGTTGGCATGGCGGCTAATCTGCGTGCCGAAGTTCACAAACGCAGTACTGGATGATCCTGGCACGGGCACGTTGCGCACCTGGACGCCCGGCTGCCGCGTATTGTTCTTCGGTTCCGAATGATACTTGCTGCGCGAAACTGAGAGTTCCGTATTCAGGCGATCAGTCCAGCGGCTGACCAACTGGCCAATATACGAAGTATTCTTGACGTTTTGCTGGTACCAGTAGGAAGAGAGCGAGATATTGTTTTCGCTGATACCCGTGCCGAACCCCTCGAACGTGGGGCGACTCGATTTCACGGTGGTGTAGCGGAAGGTGGCGCGATGGTTGGCATTGATCACGGCGTCCGCCTTGATGAGAAAATTATTGTCCGTTAGTTTGTTTGCCGAAGGCGGTTCTGCGGTACCGGGCGTAAAGCCGAGGGCCTGCGCCGCGTTTATGATCTGCGTAGTCGTAGCCGCATCGAGGCGTGCTACCGGCGACGGGGCCACGCGATCCTCGTCCACCTTTTCGTAGGACGTGTAGAAAAAAAGGCGTTTCGGAATGATTGGGCCACCAAGTGTGCCACCCATTGTTTTTTCTTTGAAATTGGGCAACGGAAACGATCGGCCATCGAGCTCGTCAGCGACCAAGCTTTCGTCGCGATAGGTGAAATAGGCGGTGCCGTGAAATTTATTACTGCCGCTCTTCGTGATGGCATTGATCTGCGCACCCACGAAGCCGGCGTTGCGTGCGTTGTAGGGTGCCGTGCTCACCGATAGCGCTTCGAGGGAGTCCATCGGCACCACGTTGCGCTCGGCAGCGGTGTTATTTGCATTCAGGCCGAAAGGATCGGATGCGCTCACGCCGTCGACTTGAATACTGTTAAAACGATTGCTCATGCCGTTGACCGAGATCGCACGATCCTGCGGGTCGCGATTGTAACTGATGCGCGGATCGAGACGGGCCAGCCCGTTGATCGAGCGGTCACCAACGGGAAGGTTGCGAATGTCCGCACTCGTCAAATACGAGCCGGAGCCCGTCTGGTTCGGGTCGAAGAGGTTGTCCGCAGCCGCGGCAGTTACCTGAAACGCCTCCAAGGTGACGACCTGACCCGCCTTCTGGCGTAATGTTACGTCCGCTCCGTTATCGATGTCCAACTCAACGTCACGCTGTTCCAACCGGATAGAGCCCGGCAGTGTTGTCGCCACCGTGTAAGGTCCGCCAGGACGCAGCCCGCGCAGGGTAAAGCGACCGTCGGCCCGGGTAATTGCTTCGTAGCTGGAGCCCGTAGGCTCGTGCGTCACCGTAACGCGCGAATTCGGCACCGGCTGGCCCCCATCGTTCATCACTGTGCCATTAATTGACGAGGTTGTGATGGACTGACCATACAGGGAACTCACGGCGGCGAGACCGAGGACGAAGATCGCGCCCAGCAGTCGTTTCATAGTGATAGGTAATTTCATAATCGGTGATCGGTTAGTTCGATTGATCAGCTCAGCGAGAATCGCGGAGCCATAGTGCTTGGTTGGGTTTCGAGGGAACACTTCTCAAAAAATTCCGTCAAGCCCCGACCCGAGTTCGCCCGAAAACGTTGCGAAATCGTCACCGCGCCATTATCGCGGCCCGTATTCCCGGTCGCAAACGGGCGTCCTGCCGATCGCATACCGCAGACCGCTGCTTCGCTCAATTCGCACGGACCGAATGACCTTCGGCCTGCCCTGTCCTAGTGCTTAGTTGCAAAGATTAACGATAGTATTTCGCAATTGCGCCCCTTTGACTTCACCCTTCCGCCACTTGAACGACTTGGCCGTTGGATTGTAGACTGCGATGAACGCGTCGATGGCCTGGCCCAACTCGGTGACGTTCTTGAAGCTGGCTCCACGCAGCGCCTTTCTGGACATGATACCGAACCAGATTTCGACTTGATTGAGCCAACTGGCGGAGGTCGGAGTGAAATGAAAATGCACGTTGGGATGCAGCGCGAGCCAAGCATCACATTTCTTCTGCGTGCCATAGTTGTCCAG
>SYGN01000308.1 GCA_005799525.1 Opitutaceae bacterium
CCTGGCCCGCCGCACTCTCCTCGCCCGGCTCGCGGACGATCTCGTGCCCCACCGCCCTAACCGCAGCGAGCCGCGCGCCCGCAAACGACGACCGAAAAACTACCAGTTCCTCACCCGGCCCCGCCGACGCATGCGCGTATCTGTTTCTAGGCGCCTGCGATGATCGCCTCTTTCATTTTCACTCGTGGCTTATCTAAGCGCCATTCACATCTGGCCCCAACTTTTGAAAGGTTCTTTCGATTGGTCGCAGACCGTGGAGTTGCCGAGGAAAAAGATCGTCGGCGCCGACAGTGGGGCGGGCGTGATCGCGATGGCGGAGACGGCGGGATGAGCGCCGTTGAACTCGAGGGTGAACACGTTGTCCCACGCTGAGGCTTCTTGGGTCGTTTCGCGCGGTGCCTTGAGGTGCACGGCCCCGGGCTGGAGGTCACCGACGGCGGCGATCTTCGGGCTGCGCGTATTGACAAGGAATGTACGCGCAGCGGCCGGCGCGTCGATGGGAACGCAGACGTTTTCGATCACGAGACGGCGGAGTTCGGCTTTAATCGTGGCGTCGGTGCGAGGTGGAAAGATGACCGTGACGAGGTAGTTTCCTTCCATCGGGACGGTCGCAGAAAAATAGAAGGGACCGGTGCTTTCGACGCCATCGGGCCTCGTAATCAACGCGCCGCCGGACTCGAATCCGTAGCCGCGGGCGGTGGTAAACAGAGTTTCGGCACCCACGTTCGTGCCGACGAGGTTGGGGCCAGAACCAAAGCTAAAACGCGGGTGGGTGGATTCAGTGGCCGTCGAGAGGTTGCAAAGGGCAAACACGATTAGGAACAGCTGGAGGTGACGCGGAGGAGGCATGCAAGAACGTCAGGAAAGCGCGGACCCGATGCACTTCCGATCCGTGGCGGACGGTCAGAATTTGGCCACTCGGCGAGTTTTGGGACGTCGGACCGAGCGGTTCGGTCCTGGTTGGCCGGGCGCCGCCGCGTGAGACCGTGTTGAGCAACCGATGCTGTTTCGCGGTTGATCCAGCCAGTTTTAAGTCTGTACACGACGGTTGAATACCGGAGGTGGCACCCTCCCCCTCAAAGAGAGAGTGGTGCGGTGGAGGTGACTCGAACACCCGACCGGCGGTTTAGAAAACCGCTGCTCTATCCAGCTGAGCTACCACCGCGCTAACGACTCATGTGACGGCGCTTTCTTATTGTCGATCTATTGGCAAGCCTCGTGGGTTCGCAACTACGAACGCATGAAACGAATAAGTGTGACGGTGCGGTGCGACCGCTACTCGGCAACGTCAAAGTTCGCCGTCACGTGGAGCCAGCCTGCCCGCCGAGCGCGGCCGCAGCCGTCGCTTTGGAGATCCTCAATCCGTGTGCCAAGCGTGCGCCGCACGGAGATCGGGTTCGCTCTGTGGTGGGGGATTGGCAGCGCCAGCGGAAGTTTTATCGCAGCAAAGACGAACCGCAGCGCTGCGCGACTAATGGGCGAAGTTGAATAACGCCAACGCGCTCGCCGCACGAAGACGATCAGGGGGTGCGCGCTCCGTTACTTTCACCAACACTATCGCCGACCTACTCGAAAGAAACCACGGGGAATTCCTGTCCTCGCTGGTCGTCGATCCGTGCCGCGAACGGATGTCGCCCCATTTTCTTGATCGCCGCCGGTCCTTGCTTCGATATTTTCGGAACATGCCGGCTACGCGTCATGCTGTCAGCTTGTAGGATACTAAATTTATGACACCTCCTTTACCGCCGCCCAAGGTCCGTATCCTCATCGGCGAGGATGTGGCTGAAATCGCATTCCTCATGTCCCAAGCGCTCGAGCAAGCGGGCTATGTCGTCATGGTCGCCGCCGATGGCGAGGAATGTCTGCGGCTTGCGCGCGAAACTCTGCCGGACCTGATCACCCTCGATAGCATCATGCCAAAGATGCATGGCTTCGACGTCTTGCGCGCGCTGCGGTCTGACCCCGAGACGCGTACTATTGGGGTCATCATGTGCAGCGGGAAGGATTTCAAAACCGACCGCGATCTGAGCGAGCTGCTCGGAGCGTTTGACTGCCTCAACAAGCCCATCGCGATGCCCTTGCTCGTCGCCCGAGTGGATGCTTATTTCGGCGGGCGTGCGGTCACGAGCCCCCCGATTATTTCGGTGGCCAAGGAGGCGAGGGTGGATGGCTTTCGTTGCACGCTCGACGCCAGTCGCCCGCACATCGAGTTGTGGGGCACACGCGGCTCGACGCCCACGGTAGGCGCGAGATTTCAACGCCACGGAGGCAACACGTCCTGCCTATCGCTCACCCTCGGCGATGACGTGATAGTATTCGATGCGGGCAGTGGCATTCGCGACCTCGGGATCCGTCTGGCGGCCCACAAACCTCGGAAGCTGCATCTTTTCATCACCCACCCGCATTGGGATCATATTCAAGGATTCCCGTTTTTCGCGCCCGCTTATATTTCAGGATTTGAAATCACGGTTTATGGCGCGAAAGGCTTCGGCAAAGATTTGGAATCGATCTTTCGTGGCCAACTCGATCGCGACTACTTCCCCGTGCAGCTAGAGGACATGAAGTCGACGCTGCATTTCCGGGATCTGACGGAAGCGCCCGTTGAGATCGGCGGAGCGAGGATTACGTGGGCGTTTGCGCAGCACCCTGGTGCCACCGTCGGTTACAAGGTGGAGGTGGCGGGTCGGAAGATCGCGTGGGTGCCGGACAACGAATTTCTCCTAGGCTACATGGGCCCGCCCACGCTGGCGTCCGACCATCCGCTGGTCCGGAATTACGCGCGTATGATCGTCTTCCTGTCGGATATCGACCTCTTGATCCATGAGGCTCAATACCTCCCCGAAGAATATACGCGAAAGGTTGGCTGGGGGCATTCATCGGTCTCGAACGCGTGTCTGCTCATGAAGCTGGCGGCCGTGCGCCGCTGGATCGTCACGCATCACGACCCCATGCACGATGACGGGTTTCTCGAAACCAAGCTGAACCTGACCCGCCAGATTCTCGAGAGCATGGGGTATTCGATGCAGGTGTCGCACGGCTATGACGGCATGACGGAGTATCTTTGAAGGGGGGGATCCCGCGTTGTGCAGAGGATGTTTCGCGGGAATCTGGGCGTCTGCTCAGCGACCTGCGCGCGGCGCGGGGCGGTAGCTGCCAACCGCGAAGGTTCACCGATGGAGAGGGCCTTCCGTAATCTGATGTCCACCGCGTGCCGTGACTTGTCATGTGCGAGCGGGTGCGCTAAAGATAGGGCGATGTCGCAGATTCACCCCGTTCTTATCGTGCGTTGGCTTGGTCGGTTCCTGCCGTTGTTCTTGCTTAGCGGGCTCGTATCGGAGGTCCAAAGCGCGTCGCCCGCGTCGCCGATGACGGGGCAATCCGTGGATTTCAACCGAGACATCCGTCGTTTGCTGTCGGACAACTGCCTGCGTTGTCACGGGCCCGATGAGCATGAGCGCAAAGGCAGCAAGGCGAGCAAAGGCGGGTTCCGACTCGATACGCGCGAAGGTGCTTTGGCGCGGATCGACGACTACGCGGCGATTGTGCCGGGTGATCCGGCGAAGAGTGAGCTCTATCTGCGGATCAGCACCGACGATGAAAACGATGTCATGCCACCGGTGGATTCCGGTAGTAAACTCACCGCGCGGGAAAAGGCGCTGTTGAAAACCTGGATCGAGCAAGGCGCACCCTACGCGCAACACTGGGCCTATGTCGTGCCGACGCGTCCCGCAGCGGCGGTGGTCAGCGACCCTTCGTGGCCGGTTAATCCCATCGACTCGTTTGTGCTCAGTCGTCTCGACCGCGAAAAGCTTCGGCCCTCACCCGCGGCGGACCGACCGGCGCTCGCGCGCCGCGTGGCCCTCGATGTGACCGGGTTGCCGCCGAGCCCGCAAGAGGTCGCGAGCTTCGTCGCTGATGGTGCGCCCGGTGCGTATGAGCGGATGGTCGATCGCTTGTTGGCGCAACCCGCCTTCGGCGAGCACTGGGCGCGGCTGTGGCTGGATCAGGCGCGCTATGCGGACTCGGCCGGCTACGCGGACGATCCGTTGCGCACGATTTGGGCGTATCGCGATTATTTGATCCGGGCATTCAACACCAACAAGCCGTTCGACCAGTTCACCACCGAACAGTTGGCAGGCGATTTGCTGCCCCATCGGACAGAGGAGCAATTGATCGCGACCGCGTTTCACCGCAACACGCCGACGAACAGCGAGGGTGGCACGATCGACGAGGAGTTTCGCAACGTCGCGGTGGTCGACCGCGTGAACACGACGATGACGGTGTTTATGGGGTCAACGATGGCGTGTGCGCAGTGTCACACCCACAAATATGACCCGTTCACGCAGGAAGACTATTTCCGGCTGTTCGCCCTCTTGAACAACACGGCGGACGAGGATCGGAAAGACGAGGCGCCGGTGCTCGCGCTTTATACGCCCGAGCAGAAGCAGCAGCGGCAACCGTTGGAGACGGAGATCGCGGCGTTGCAGGAAACCGTGCGCACGCGCACGCCGGCCCTGCTCGCGGCCCAACCGGCGTGGGAGGCGCGGTTCGACGCGGCACTCGCGTGGCAGCCGCTCGCGGCGTCCGGCCTGAAATCGAAGGCGGGGGCGGCGATGACGCGGGCGGAGGATGGGACGATCCGCGTGGAGCGCAAAGGCGAGACGGACATCTACACCCTTTCGGAGACGGTGGACCAGTCGCGGGTGCTAACGGCGCTGCGCCTCGAGGCATTGCCGGATGAAGTGCCGACCGGCAACGGGCCGGGCCACGGCGCCGGGGAGTTTGTCGTCACGCGGGTGTTGGCGTCGGTCACGCCCGCCGGGGAGGGTGAGGTCGTGGGGCGTTATCTGCGGATCGAGTTGGCGGGGGAAAACAAAGTGCTCTCGCTCGCCGAGGTCGAAGTATTTGGGGGCGGGGAGAACCTGGCGCTTGCCGGAGAGGCGACCCAGAGCAGCACGGCCGAGGAGCGGCCGGCCAAGCTCGCGATCGACGGGAAAACTACCGGCGAGGCCGCGAAAGGGAAAGCGACCACGCTCACGGCCAGTTCGAAAAATCCGTGGTGGGAGATCGACCTGAAGACGGCGCAGGCGGTCGAGCGGGTCGTCGTGTGGAATCGCGCCGAAGGCCAGTTGGGCGCGCTTCTGGCGGGCGCACGCGTGGCCTTGCTCGACGAAAAGCGCGAGCCGGTGTGGTCCGCGTCTGTCGCGAAGGTGCCGAAGGCGACGGCGGAATTTTCGGTCGGCCGCGCGACGACGGTGCGCTTCGCCTCGGCCCACGCGGACTTCACGCAGGAGGGTTTTGCCGTCGAATCGATTTTGAATGCGCGGGTCGGCAAAGAAAAAGGCTGGGCGGTCGGTCCGCAACTCGGCCGCCCGCACGCCGTGGTGTTGCTGCCGGAGGCGCCGGTGAATCTGCCCGCGGGCGCGAAGCTGACGGTGACGATCGAGCAGCTGTCGAAGAAGAAATTTCACACGTTGGCGAAGTTTCGGCTGACGTCGACCGATGACGCGCGGGCCGGCGAGATCACCCGCACGCCGGCGCCGGTATTGGCGGTCCTCAAGGTGCCCGCGGCCGGGCGCTCGGAGGCAGAAAGCGAAACCGCCACAGCGCACTACACGGCGGTCGCGCCGGGTCTGGCGGCGGAGCGGGCGCGGCTCGCGGGGGTCATGAGGCAGTTGGCGGCGATCAAGCCCTACACAACCGTGCCAGTGATGGGCGAGCTGGCGGCGGAAAAAAGCCGCAAGACGCGCCTTCAGCGTCGCGGCAACTATCTCGACCTCGGCCAGACAGTGTCGCCGGGCACGCCGGGAGCGCTGCACGCCCTGCCGGCCGGCGCGACGGCGGACCGGCTCGGGCTCGCGCGATGGCTGGCGGACGCGAAGAACCCGCTGATGTCGCGGGTCATCGCGAATCTATTTTGGGAATCGATTTTTGGTTCCGGTATCGTCCGCACGAGTGAAGATTTCGGAAGTCAGGGCGATCCGCCCTCGCATCCGGAGTTGCTTGATTGGCTGGCCGTGGAATTCCGCGAAAGCGGCTGGAATGTGAAACACCTGCTCAAGCTGATGGTGATGTCATCGACCTACCGCCAGTCGTCGCGGATCACGGCGGAAGCACTGGCGCAGGACCCGGACAACCGATTGCTCGCGCGGGGCCCGCGTTTCCGGCTGTCGGCGGAAATGATCCGCGACCAGGCGCTCGCGGTGAGCGGCCTGCTCAGCGGCAAGATGTTTGGCGCGCCGGTGAATCCGCCGCAGCCGAAGATGGGCGTGGCGGCCGCGTTTGGCTCGGGCCTCGACTGGGAAAACAGTGTCGGCGAGGACCGCTATCGCCGCGGGCTCTACACGGCGTGGCGGCGTTCGAATCCCTATCCGTCGATGATCACGTTCGACGCGCCGAGCCGGGAGGTGTGCACGGTGCGGCGCGAACGCTCGAACACGCCGTTGCAGGCGCTCGTGACGCTCAACGATCCGGTTTACCTTGAGGCGGCGCAGGCCCTCGCGCGGCGGATCGCGGCGGTGGACGGTTCCCCGGCGGAAAAACTGGACCACGGTTTCCGCCTCTGTCTCGTCCGCGCGCCGCAGGCCAAGGAACGCGACGCGTTGCTCGCGCTCTACACGCGGACGCTCCGCCGCTTCGAGGGCGAGGCGGCGCAGGCGCTCGCCATCGCGACGAATCCGCTCGGGCCGTTGCCCGAAGGCGCCGACGTTGCCACGACGGCGGCCTGGACCGTGGTCGGCAACGTTCTGCTGAATCTGGATGAGTTGCTCATGAAACCGTAGGCCGCGTCTTTTCCGCCATGCACCCCTATCTCTCGTCCCTGCAGCACAGCACGCGCCGCCATTTTTTGAAGGAGTCGGCGGCGGGGCTCGGTGCGATCGCCCTCGGCTCGCTGCTCGGGGGCAACGCCCACGCTGCGCCCCTCTCGGCGACGAATCCGCTGGCGGCGCGGTTGCCGCACTTCGCCGCGAAGGCAAAGCGGGTGATTTACCTGCACCTCACGGGTTCGCCGCCCAATCTCGACCTGTTCGACTACAAGCCGGAGCTGGTGAAACGCGACGGGCAGGATTGCCCGGACGAGTTTGTGAAGGGCAAGAAATTCGCGTTCACGGCCGGCACGCCGAAGCTGATGGGCAGCCCGCGCACGTGGGCCCAGCACGGTCGCGGCGGTCACTGGCTGTCGGACGCGATCCCGCACCTGCACACGGTGGCGGACGACCTGTGCATCATCCATTCGATGAACACGGACCAGTTCAACCACGCGCCGGCGGAGTTGCTGCTGTTCACCGGTTCGCCACGGCCCGGGCGGCCGTCGATTGGGTCATGGGTGACCTACGGTCTCGGCACGGAGAACCAGAATCTGCCCGGCTTTGTCGTGCTGATTTCTAGCGGCGTGCAGCCGAACGGCGGGAAGAATTCCTACGGCAGCGGGTTTCATCCGTCGGTGTTTCAGGGCGTGCAGTGCCGGTCCAAGGGCGATCCCGTGCTCTACGCGTCGGATCCGGCGGGATTCACGCGCGACCTGCGTCGTGAAAGCCTCGATGCATTGCAGGCACTCAACGAAATCCAAGCGAGTGCGCTCGGCCACCCGGAGACGCGGACGCGCATTGCCCAATATGAGCTCGCCTACCGGATGCAGGTGTCGGTGCCCGAAGTGATGGATGTCACGCGGGAAAAACCGGAGACGATCGCGGCCTACGGGGCGCAGCCGGGCGAATCTAGTTTTGCCAACAACTGCTTGCTCGCCCGCCGACTCGTCGAGCAGGGTGTGCGGTTCGTGCAACTCTTCGACTGGGGCTGGGATTTTCACGGCACGAGCGAGAAGGAGGATATCCGCGGCGGCCTGACGAA
>SYGN01000309.1 GCA_005799525.1 Opitutaceae bacterium
ACGTAGTCCTCGGGCTTTTCCGGCACATCGTAATTGATCACGTGCGAGACACCGGCGACGTCGATGCCGCGCGCCGCGATGTCCGTGGCGACCATGATTTCGTATTTGCCGCTCTTGAAGCCGGCGAGCGCCTCCATGCGCTGGTTCTGCGAACGGTTCGCGTGCAGCACGGCGACGGAGTGGTTGGAAGCTTTTAGCCGGCGCGCGATTTTGTCGGCACCGTGCTTCGTGCGAGAGAATACCAACACGCTGTCGAAATCGGTCTTCGCGAGAAGTGCTTCGAGCAGTTCGAATTTCTGGTCGGCGGCTACCGGATAGAGGGCGTGGTTGACGGACGCGGTGACGGAGCGGGCAACGCCACACTCGACGCGCGCCGGATTGCGGAGGGCAAACGAGGCGACCGCCGCGATCTCCGGAGGAACCGTGGCGGAGAAAAACAGTGTCTGGCGCTCCTTCGGGCAGCGCGCGATGATGTCTTTGACGACCGGGAGAAACCCCATGTCGAGCATCCGGTCTACCTCATCGAGGATGAGAATGGTGATGTCACGGAGGCTGATTTCGCCGGTTTTGAGGTAGTCCACCAGGCGGCCCGGCGTGGCGACGATGAGGTCGACGCCGCGCTTGAGGTCGGAACGTTGGGCCCCGTAGCCGACGCCACCGAAGACGGCCACGGTGCGGATATCGGTGAAGCGGGCGAAATCGCGAAACGCGGTTTCGACCTGCGCGGCGAGTTCCCGCGTGGGCTCGAGCACGAGCACGCGGGCGCGCCCGTGCTGGCCGAGGCGGGTGAGGACGGGCAACGCGAACGCCGCCGTCTGGCCGGTGCCGGTCTGGGCGGAAGCAATGAGATCGCCGCCACCAAGGACGACGGGGATCGCGCGCAACTGAATGGGCGTGGGATCGGTGTAACCGGCGGCTTGGACGCCGCGGAGAACATTTTCGGACAGATTGAGAGCTTTAAAGGCCATGACTTGTTTCGTGGTGCCATTCTGGGCGCAGCGAAGAATCCGGGAGGACATTCGTTGCTGAGTGCGGACGCTAAGGTGCCGCGGGATTCTTCGCTGCGCTCAAAATGACAAACCTAAGAGAGCGCGGCGTGGAAAAGAAAAAGGGACGGGCCCCAAAGGAGCTCCGTCCCTCGAAAATTCAGTTCGTGAGAACGAATCGATTAGTAACGGCGCTCGCCGCGATCGCGATCGCCACCGCGACCACCGCCGCCGCCGAAGCCGCGACCACCACCGCCGCCGCCGAAGCCGCGACCGCCGCCACCGAAGCCGCCGCCGCCGGAACGTTCTTCCTTCGGACGGGCTTCATTGACGGTGAGTTGGCGACCACCGAGATCGGTGCCGTTAAGCTTTTCAGCTGCGGACTTGGCTTCGTCGCCAGTGCCCATGGTGACGAACGCGAAGCCACGAGGGCGACCGGTCATCTTGTCCATCGCGACGTAAACGTCGGTGACGGCGCCGAATTGACCGAAGGCCGAACGGAGTTCGTCTTCAGTGGTCTTAAAGGACAGATTGCCGACGTATAGTTTGGAGTTGCTCATGTGATGTCTCGTAGATCCTTCGTCCTGCTACCAGTCCGTTCCCAACTTGGGTTTCGAAATCATCACTTAAGCCAAACGCTCAGCCAACGACTCACCAGATACTGTCGCCTAACGCTATCTCTAACGATCGAAACGCTAAGACACACGGTGCGCAGACTATAGCAAGCGAATTCTCAGATGCGGGAATTTGCGGTGCCGGACGACAACCCCGCCGACACCGAGGCTCAGATGGAATACTTCGCCCTCACATCCTCCGGAATCGGCGTCGCCCGGCCGGTCTCCAAGGTCACGAGCACATAATCACAAAAGCCGTCGCACACGCGCTTGCCCGTCGGGTTCTTCTCGATCTCAAAGGCCACGCGGCAACCGGTTTCGGAAAAATGTTCGATCCAGCACCGCACCGTCATCCGGTCGCCCCAGCCCAGCGGGCGTTTGTAGTGGATGTTCGCCGTCGTCATCCACCAGCCCAGCCCACGATCGGCGAACGCCTGCATCGACATGCCGTAATTTTTTTCCATCTGCTCGAACCGCGCCGCCAACACATAGTCGAGATAACGCGTCGAATGCACGTGCTGGTAGAGGTCGATGTCATCGGGGCGGACCGACAACTCGGTTTCAAACTTGGAAAATACATCCATGAAAAATCGGTGGCCGTCGGTTAGCCGAAAAAAACGTCGATTTCACGGCGCTCCCACTTCGTCGGCCGCCCGCTGCCACTTTCGCGCGCCGAGGCCTGCTGCACGCTGCGCTCGCGAAGCTTCTCGAACTCTTCCGGCGGGGTCAGATCGACGCAGAAATCCGGCAACAGCTTTGCGCCCACCCGCGAGCGGGGCACGCCCACCACCCGCAACGTCCGCGTGAACAAGCCCAACTTTACCTTTACCACTTCACCCGCATGCACTTCGCGCGCCGGCTTGGCCACGAGTTCGTTGATCTCCACGCTGCCGGCCCGGCAGGCCTCGGTCGCGAGCGGCCGGGTCTTGAACACACGCATCGCCCAGAGCCATTTGTCGAGGCGGGCGGCAGAGCGGTCGGCTTCAGAGGGTGAGGTCACGCGGGGGAAAATGAAAACTACCGCGAATCTGGGGAGACGCGCGGCCGTCGGCAAATCCGTTTCGTACGGAATCGCATTCAGATTTATTTCCCACGGCGGAAATCCGCGCTCAACCAATCGTCGAGCAGCGCTTTCTCGTGACGAAGCGGATCATCGCGAAATCCCATCGTGAGTTTCATCAGGAAGGCCATGTCCCGCAGCTCCCGTTTTCCTTCTTTCACGACGGTTCCGTCGATGTTCGTCAGTCGAAACAACAGCGAGAAGCGGGGAGGATAAATATCCTTCACGATCCGCACATCGCCCCACTGCCCGCCGAGCCACGGTTCAAACTCTCCCGCCAAATCCACGTCCGTGATCGTGATGGCTAGCTTCTGACCCGGCAGGAGACCCCGCACGCCGCGGGTGGTGAGATACTCCTTAAGCGTTTCCAACGTGGCGTCCCGTCCTTTATCGGAGCCCATGTGACTGTCGCGGACGTCGATAAATTTCTCGGGCTCGAAAAACACGACTTCAACGCGGGAGGGTCCTTTGACGGTGTCGAGCGCACGGGCCACCGATCCGCTGACTACCGCCACAACAAACAACAAGAGAACTCGGGGCGTTTTCATAGTGGGGACGGTGACGAACGGTAGCACAGAAATGTTCCCACGCGAGCGCGGGAAACGATTCATCGCATCGCCGCCGCGATCGTCACGACCACATACTTGCTCGTCGGCGTGTTGCTCTTCGCCGCGACACTGCCGATCGGCACGAGGACGTTCGCCTCGGGAAAATACGTCGCCACGCAGCCGCGCGGGATGCGATACGGCGCCACCATAAACGAACGCGCCACCCGCTCCACGCCACCAAACCGATTCGTCAGATCAACCAACTGGCCCTGCATCAGACCCGCCGTGCGGATATCCTCCTCGTGCATGAACACCACCCGCCGCCCGCCAAAGACGCCGCGATAGCGATCATCGAGACCATAGACCGTCGTGTTAAACTGATCGTGCGTGCGGATCGTCATCATCACAAATTCGCCCGCCGCCAGCGCGCGGCGCGGAATCGGCGCGACCGTGAAATTCGCCCGCTTCGTCGGCGTGCGCCACTCACGGGTGTCGCGGGGCGCATTGGGCAAATAGAAAACACCCTCGCGGATGCGCCGATTGTAATCCTCAAACCCCGGGACCACGCGGGCAATGCGGTCGCGGATGAGATCGTAATTGCCCGCGAACGTGGGCCAATCGGGCAGCTCTTTGACCCGCTCTTTCAACTCAGCCGCGACGCCCGAGGGCGGATCAGAGGCCGGCCCTGCTCCGAGCACCGCCATCGCGATCCCGCACACGATCGCCACTTCACTCCGCAATTCCGCCGACGCGGGGACGAGCCGCCCGCGCGAGGAATTGATCACGCCCATCGAATCCTCCACCGTCACAAATTGCTCGCCACTCCCCTGCGTGTCGCGCTCGGTGCGACCGAGACAGGGCAAAATTAACGCCGTGCGGCCTGTGACGAGGTGCGAGCGGTTGAGCTTGGTCGCCACATGTGCCGTCAAGGCGCACTTCCGCAGCGCCGCCGCCGTGAACTCCGTGTCCGGCGTGGCCGAGAGAAAGTTTCCGCCCATCGCGACCATCACCAGCACGCGACCGGCGTGCATCGCCTGGATCGCATCGACCGTATCGAGCCCGTGGGTACGGGGAGACTTCAGGCCAAACTCCGCGTCGAGCCGGTCGAGCCACCAGTCGGGCATTTTCTCAAAAATACCCATTGTGCGATCGCCTTGCACATTCGAGTGACCGCGTACGGGACACACCCCGGCACCCGGCCGCCCCATATCGCCGCGCAACAGGAGGAGATTTACGATGGTCTGAATCGTCTCCACCGCATTCGGCTGCTGCGTCAGACCCATGGCCCAACAACAGATCGTCGCCCGCGATTTCATCGCGATCTGCGCCGCCGCGTAAATCTCCTTCCGCGCCACGCCGCTCGCCGACACAATCTCGTCCCACGACGTTGCCCGCAAATCGGCCACGAGCGCGTCGTAACCGTGGGTGTGGGCACGGATAAACGCGTGATCAAACACTCCGCCGGGCACGGCGCCGGCCTCCTCCACGGCGAGCATTTCCTTCATGATGCCTTTGAACAACGGGAGATCTCCGCCGATGCGGGGCTGCAGCCAGAGATCCGCCAACCGCGCTCCGTCGCCGAGCAACGTGGCAAACGTCTTCAGTGGATTCATGAAGTGCTGCGGATTCTTAAACCGCTCCGTCCCGACCTCGGGCAGCGGATTCACCGACACGATCTTCGCTCCGCGCGCCTTGGCGGCTTCGAGCGCGGTCAACATGCGCGGGTGATTCGTGCCGGGATTTTGGCCGATCACAAAAATCGCCTCGGCCTTTTCGAAGTCCTCCAGTTTCACGGTGCCTTTGCCGATCCCGATGGTCTCGCCGAGCGCGACGCCGCTCGATTCGTGGCACATGTTGGAGCAGTCCGGCAAATTGTTCGTCCCCAATTGCCGCACGAAGAGTTGCCACAGAAACGCCGCTTCATTGCTTGTCCGGCCCGAGGTGTAAAATGCCGCCGCATCCGGCGTCGGCAGTGCCCGCAGTTCGTCCGCGATGAGCGCAAACGCATCGTCCCACGAGATCGCCTCGTAGTGGCTCGCACCCGCGCGCAACACCATCGGCGCCGTCAACCGCCCCTGCGCGTTCAGCCAGTGGTCGCTCTGCGCAGCGAGCTCGGCCACCGAATGTTTTTCGAAAAATTCCGCCGTGATTCGCCGCGGAGTCGCCTCGTCGGCCACGGCCTTTGCACCGTTTTCGCAAAACTCAAACGTCTGCCGGTCGCCATCCGGGCTCGGCCACGCGCAGCTCTGGCAGTCGAAGCCGTCCTTCTGGTTCACCTCGAGCAGCAGTTTCGCGCCGCGCACCGCGCCCATTTCACCCAGCGTGAGGCCCGTGGTGACGGCCACCGCTTGCAGTCCTCCGGCCGCTCCGCTCGGCGCGCCGAGCTTGATGTCGGCGACTTCGACGGGCGGTTGCGCAGCGGGCAAGACGGGCGGGATCATGGCGGCGACGTTGGCGGGTTCCGACCGTTATTCAACTCTGCGCCGCTCGCCACCATCCATCCACGCTCGCGCCCAGTCCTCACCGCTGGATCCGCGCGGAGCCACCGTGCGCGAACGCCCGCACTTGTTCCGCCGTCGCCATGGTGGTATCGCCGGGAAAGGTCGTGAGGAGCGCGCCGTGGGCCCAACCGAGATTGACCGCGTCCTGCGGCGATTCGCCGCCGAGCAACCCGTAGAAAAAGCCCGCCGCATAACCATCACCGCCGCCCACGCGATCAACGACGTCGAGTTCGCAGGTCGGCGAGACATAGGTCGCACCATCGATCCACGCGATCGCACCCCAGGAGTGGCGGTTGGTCGAGTGCACTTCGCGCAACGTCGTCGCAACAATCTTGATATGCGGGTGCTTCTTGATGACATTTCCCATCATGCTGAAAAACGCGCTCGGATCCAATTTGGACTTCGCCGCGACCGCCGGCCCGGGGATGCCGAGGCCAAGCTGCAGATCCTCTTCGTTGCCGACGAGCACATCGACGTGACGGATGATGCGATCGAGCACCGCGACCGCACGCTCGGGGCCGCCGGCGATATTCCAGAGCTTGGCGCGGTAGTTGAGATCAAAGGACGTGATGGCCCCCGCCGCCTTCGCCGCCTGCATGGCTTCGATAATTACCTCGGCCGTGGTCGTGGAGAGCGCCGCGAAAATCCCGCCGCTATGGAACCAGCGCACCCCGCCCGCGAAAATTTCCTGCCAATTGAAATCGCCCGGCCTGAGCTGCGCCGCCGCTTCGTTGCTGCGGTTATAGAAAACCACGGGCGCCCGCTGGCCTTGGCCGCGGTCGCTGTAAACAGTGGCCATATTCGGCCCATGCACGCCGTCGTGCTGGAAGTGTTTGTAGAACGCTGTGACGCCCATGGCGCGCACCCGTTCCGCAATCAAATGACCGATGGGATAATCCACCATCGCCGAAGCGACGCCGGTCTTGAGGCGAAAACAGTCGGCCAGATTCCCCGCGACATTGAATTCTCCCCCGCTCACGTGGATATCGCAGTGCGTCGCTTTGCGAAACGGAATGATCCCCGGGTCGAGGCGGTTGACCAAGGCACCGAGTGACACGAAATCGAACGCGGCGGCGGGGCGAATGTTCAGGCCATATTTCATCAATGAGAGTGGAGTAATGGTTCTGGGGACTGCGGCCAGACCTTTTGTTAAGCCCGACTCGCGGCGCGATTGCATCCTCCGCTTTTCTTTTCCACGGCCGTGGTTATGGTCCCACCGCTGTCGCATGTTCACCAGCTTTCTCCACCTCTTCGCCCGCCGGCCCACGTCCGAGGCCAATCATGACCCGTTTATCAGGGAGGTGGTCGTGCACGAACGCGACGCCCGCAATCCCCGCGTGGAGCGGGTGATCTTCGTTTGCTGGATGCTCATCGCCGTGAAACACGTCGCGATCATTTGGGTCTGCCAACGCTACCCCGTGCCCTTTCACCAGCTTTGGATAAATTTTCCGACGTGGCTTCTCGGCGCCCTCGCCACCGGCATTTACTTCTGGCGCATGCGACGCGGATAGCGGGTGGGCGGGCGCGGCCCTGCGCCCGTAGTCTGCACACCCCCCCCATCCCTGCGGGCACCGGGAGGTGTCCGCCCTCCGCCGAACCGCATTTTTGTTGTCGGTTTTCTCATTTTCCCTGCACGCTGCCCGCCCATGCCCAACGTCCCCGGTCTCCGTTCACCTTACAGTAAAGTCGGCCGCCTCGTTTATTTCGGGCGCATGATCGACAAGATCCGCCTCCACGCGCGCGGTGCCCTGCCCGCCGATTACATCAAGAATATCGGCAAGGCCTTCGACGCCCGTGCCTGCACGTTTCTCCGCATCAACCACGACGAGCTCACCGCCCACGTCCTTTCCGCCGCGACCCCCGACGATGCCGCCGCACTCGCTTGGGCCGAAAAGACCGGCGGCGCCCGCAGCGACGAAGACTGCGAAATCTGGTGCGGATTTATGATGAAACGCGGTTGGCGCGATGAAGGGGCCGAGATCCTCGTCAAACGCATCAAGGAAAGCGCCCTTGAGGCGGCGCCCATCATGACGATGTTCGATTACCTCGACTTCGACGAGGGCCGCGATTCGGTCACGGCGCGCGCGTGGGAACAGTGAACCGCTCCGTTGATCGGCCCCGCCGCGGCACGCCATGACTCCCGCCGTCGCGAAACGCTTCCGCCTCCTCGCCAGCGCCCTCAGCGTCCTGCTGCTGATCGGGTCCCTCGCGGCGGGCGGGTTCTATTTCCGTGTCCGCGCGAGCCTTCCCCGCCTCGATGGCGCCACGACTGTTACCGGCTTGGGCGCGCCCGTGACCATTGAACGCGATGCGCAGGGCGTGCCCACACTCCGCGGCCAGACCCGCGCCGACCTCTCCCGCGCCCTCGGTTGGCTGCACGCGCAGGAGCGTTTCTTTCAAATGGATCTCCTCCGCCGCAGCTCGGCGGGAGAACTCGCCGAACTCTTCGGCAAGGCCGCCCTCCCCCGCGACCGCGCCACGCGGATGCACGGCTTTCGCAAACTCGCCCAACGCGTGCTCGCCCAACTCCCGCCCGCCGAGCGCACGCAACTCGACGCCTATACAGCGGGCGTCAACGCCGGCCTCGCCGCACTCGGCGACAAACCTTTCGAATATCTCGTCCTGCGCACCACGCCGCAACCCTGGCGACCCGAGGACAGTATTCTGGTCGTCTACGCGATGACCCTCGATTTGCAGGACGAAGTCGGCCTGCACGAGCAAACGCTCATGACGCTCCGCGATAAACTCGGCGACGAAGCCGTCGCCTTCTTCGCCCCTGCGTTGACCCCCGCCGACGCCGCGCTCGACGGCACCACCGCACCGGTTGCCCCCCTGCCCGGCCCGCAGCTCATCGATCTCCGCAAACGCCCCAAGCCCCTTTCCTCGCGCGACCCACGTCTCCCGGTCAACGCACCCTCCGCGTTCCCGGCCTCTGACGTCGCCTCGCGTTTTCCCTTCCCGCTCCGCGATCCCGAGGCCGTGCTCGGTTCCAACGCGTTTGCCCTTTCCGGCGCGCACACCGCCAGCGGAGCCGCCCTCATCGCGAACGATCCCCACCTCGACCACGGCGTACCCAATATCTGGTTTCGCGCCTCACTCGAGTGGGCCGCCCCTCCAGCGGTTCCCGACTCTCAACCCTCAGCACTCAACACTCCACTTCATCGGATCACCGGCGTCACCCTGCCCGGAATCTTCGCCGTCGTCATCGGCAGCAACGGCCACATCGCGTGGGGCCTCACCGTCGCCAATGCGGACATCGGCGACCTCATCGTTCTCCAAGTTAACGCCATCTCACCGCGACTCTACACCGCGCCCGGCCACGACGAACTCCTCGAAATCGAAAAACGCCGCGAAACCATTCTCGTCAAAGATTCCGACGCCGTGACCGCCGACTACGAATGGACGATCTGGGGCCCCATCGTGACCAAGAACGAAAAAAAACGTCCCGTCATCCATCGCTGGACTGCGCACGAGCCCGCGGCGACCAACTTCACGTTTTTCGGCCTCGAGGACGCCACCACCGTCCCCGCAGCCGTCGCCATCGCCCACCGGTCAGGCATCCCTGCGCAAAATTTCCTCGTCGCCGATCGCGCGGGTGACATCGCGTGGACGGTCGCCGGCGCCCTTCCCCGGCGCGTCGGCTACGACGGCCGCGTGCCCACCAACTGGTCCTTCGGTGACCGCCGCTGGGACGGTTTTCTAGCGCCGGACGACTACCCTGTCGTCACCACCAAGCCCACGGGAAACCCCGCCGAAATCCTCAGCTCGTCCGGGCGACTCTGGTCCGCGAACCAACGCCAGATCGGCGGCCCGTCCTTGGCTACCCTCGGCGACGGCGGTTACGCCCGCCCTGCCCGTGCCGCCCAAATCCGCGACGCCCTCACCCCGCTCGAACGCGCCACGCCCAAGGACCTCCTCGCCATCCAACTCGACGACCGCGCGCTCTTCCTCGCGCCCTGGCAAAAGCTCCTCGTCGAGACGCTCACGCCCACCGCCACCGCCGAGAAAAAATCCCGCACCGAGCTCCGCGGCCTTGTTGAAAACTGGGCAGGCCGCGCCAGCCTTGATTCCGTGAGCTACCGCCTCGTGCGCGATTTTCGCGAAGCCGTTTACCGTCGCATCTTCCCCGCCATCTTTGATCCGTGCATCGACACCGGCCCGGCTTTCAATTGGCGAAAACTGCACTTGGAAAGTGCCCTGTGGAGGATGCTGCATGAAAAACCCGCCCACCTGCTCAACCCCGCGTTCCCGACGTGGGACGCCGTGCTCGCCGCCGCCGCCGACGATGTCGTCACCAGTATCGAGAAATCCAGCACGCCGCTCGCCCGCGCCACGTGGAGCCAGCAAAACGTTCTCCGCGTCCGCCACCCCTTCAGCCTCTCCCTGCCCGCCTTTCTCACCCGCTGGCTGAACTTCCCCGCTACCGCGCTGCCCGGCGACCACGACGTGCCCCGCGTGCAAAGCCCCCGGCACGGCGCCAGCATGAGAATGGTGGTCTCGCCCGGCCGCGAAGCTGAGGGCCTCTATCACATGCCCGGTGGCCAAAGCGGCCACCCGCTTTCGCCCTTCTACCGCGCTGGCCACGAAAGTTGGGAACGCGGCGACCCCACGCCCTTCCTCCCCGGAAAAACTGCGCACACGCTTACGCTGACGCCGTAAGCGCACGTCCGTAACGGAACGGCAGTTTCCCAACCGCCGACTGACCGCCGCCCCTCAAACCGGGCGCTTGGGAAAGCGCGCCTCCGCCCGCACCGCCAACCGGCCGATGCGCCCCGCCAGCCCACCCTCCGAGCCGCGCGTGTTTCCAAGTTTCGCCGGCGCACGCTCCGTCACCCTCAACAAACCTGCCCGCCACCCTGACTGCGTAAACCATCATCGCCACTATCGAGACCCTACCTACCGCCCACCAGCCCAAGGTGCTCGCCGACAGCGCAACAGCGATCCACTTGTTACCAAACCAGCCCGACGCCACCTCAGAGCAACGACCCGCCCTTCGGCACCCGCACCACCGTCGTGCCCGCGATCTTGTCGTGCCACGACTGGCGATCGGCATCGAAGACCACCCAAATAAAGCCAAGGCCGCCCACGATCAGCGAGAGGAAACAACTCAGGGCCCGCACGGCAGCCGTGGGCCAGTCGATTTCGCGATCATCCAGGCGCACGACTTTTAAGCCGCAGACGATGCCACCGATCGTCGTGCCTTTGGTCTTCCACATCACGGCCCCGTAAATCGCCAAGGCGACGAACAGGCCACCCGGGCCATGATCGATTTGCATGAAGCGCGGGAACACACTGGACGTCAGCCCGACCACCATCCCGATCAACACGGCGTCGAGCAGCATCGCACCCATGCGAATCCAAAACCCCGCCCGCGGAAGCGTCGCCGCCGAAATGGCCGACATCGCCCGTGGCCGAGGAGGGAGGTAAGCGGGGGCCGGTGCCTGCACCGGCGGTGGCATCACCGGCGGCACGCCGGCCGCAGTCGTGAAACCCGCGCCAGGCACCTCAGACGCCACGACATCGATCGGCAAGGAGGCAGGAACTCCCGATCCGACAAATCCGCTGCTCACGGCGCCGAAACCACTCGACATCATGGACGCGGCCGGAGCATCGGCGGACGCCGGTGCAGGCGCCGGCGAGTCCGGGCCAAACGACGAAGCCGCTGAGCCGGCGGACGGCGGTGGCGTGGTCGCTCTCTCCCGCTTAATCCCGAGCACAATCGTGTAGATAACGGCACCCATGCCGATCCAGCCAATCAGTTTGAAGACGAGGAAACCGAGTACGGGCACCGTGTAGAGGCCGAGGACGATCAGACCGCCGAAAATCACCGCGAAGGCGACGTGGTTGAGCGAACCGTCACCAAAGACACCCGTGATGCGCCGGCCAATCCAAGCCAAAATCACGACGACACCGAAGAGTGTCGCACACAACATCCCCGCGCCGATAAAGGGCACGCCGATGATCCCCACCCCGGTCAACACGAGCAGCACCGTCAGCACCGGCGTGATCAAAGTGGTGAGCAATGCTGTGAGCACGGAGAAGCCGGGGCGTGTTTCGAGCGTCGTGAGGCACTTCTCGACTCCCGTGCGGAAAATCAGCGCGGCCAGAGTGTAGAAGGCCAAAAAGGAGAAGGCGATCGTCCACGCCCAGCCGAGGTTAGGGGCAAACGCGAGCGGGCGCGCTCTCAGGAAACACTCGCTCAACCAGGCCCGGAGCCACACGACTTGGGTGGAAACAATATTTTGGACGTGACCTTTGATCACCGCCGCACCGTCGCGTTTGATCGAGCCGCCGATGCACACGACCTTGCCGTCGATCCGCGCGTCTGGCCCGAGTTCGAGATCACCGAAAACTACGACGACGCCCTCTTTGACGGTGCTGTTAACGTAGCTATTGCCGAACACGGCCACGACGGCCGCGCCGACCGGACCGGCCACGCGGTTGTCGCCAAAGACGGATACGACGGCATCGACCACTTCACCGGCCGAACTGGCATTGCCGAAAATCGCGACGACGGCATCGGCCTTCTTGTTCTCTTCCAGAACGGAGTCAGAAAACACGCTGACGACGGCCTCGCCGGAGCGGGACTCGGCCCGTGCGGTCCGGTCCAATGCGCGCTGCTTCAACGCTTCGGCCCGCTCCTTGGATTGCGGCGACCGGGACTTTTTTCCCTTGGTCGGCGCGGGAACCTCGTCAACGGCCAGCACGGCAGCAGGCTCGTCGAGCCGCCGGAGCGCGGGCAACCGAGGAAGGGCGGGGACTGCGGGTGCAGCGTCGGGTGATGACACTTTGACGGGCTCGGCCACGGGCGGAGCCTCGGCGGGAGGTGCGGCCGGTTTTTCCTGGGCGAGCGCGGCGAGCGTCAGGTTAAAAAAGAACGCGACGGCGACGCCGACAAAGAGGGAACGAAAGGAAGGCTTCATGGCCGGGAGAGTGAGAGCGTGCATGGGAACGGGCAGGTTGAGGTTTAGCGGCTCACGTAGAGCGTGCGGTAGGCGGCGGCGCCGAGACCGAAGAGCGCGGCATACATCGCCGCCACGAAGGCGACGGTGCCGTAGAGCCAGAGCGGCGGAATGTTACGGCATAGGATGGCGGAAAAATCCGCGATGCCGCGGACCATGGAGATGCCGCCCTGAGCCCAGGAGACGGGCGTCGAGAAGGCGGCCACGAAAGCGGCGGAGTCGAAGCCGGCCATCACCCAAACGGCCACCGTGAGGGTGAGCTTTACGAGCGCGACCGCCGCGAGAAGGACCATCGCGCGGGCCGGGAGCGGCCAGTGCGCAAAACTCTGACGCCACCACGAGAGCGCGGCGCGGTGCTCGAGCTCGGCGAAGACGCGCGTCTCCAGCGAGCGCGGCGCGCGGCGCGGCGGCAGGGCGCGCAACGCTTGGTGGATGGCGCGCTCGAGTTTTTCGGAGTGATTTTCGGGAGGAAGATTCATGGCACGTCGGTTCAGGTTTCCAGGGTTTCGCGCGCGGTGCCGCCGCGCTGGAGGATCTTCGCGAGCGCGGTGCGGGCGCGGAGGATATCGGTTTTCACTTTGGCCAAGGAGACGCCGAGCTTCGCGGCGATCTCGTCGTAGGGCAGGTCTTCGAAATGATAGAGGACCAACGGCACGCGTTGGTGGGCGGGAAGATTCTCGAGCGCACGTTCGACCCACTCGCGGCGTTCGTCGGCGTCGACACCGGAGAAAAAGGTGTCGGGCGCGGCGAATTCAACCTCGGGCGCATCGCTCTCGGCGTCATCGCGTTTGAGCTCGGAGAAAAATTTCCAGCGGTTGCGATAGCGCGTGAGGTGGTTGAGGGAGAGATTGGTGGCGACGGTCTTGAGCCAGCCGCCCGCAGTCGGGCTGGTGCGGAGGTTGTCGAAGTGTGCGTGTGCCTTCAGGAACACTTCCTGGGAAATATCCTCCGCCTGCGTCTCGTTGCCAGTGATCCGGGCGGCGGTGGAGAAAACCATGTCCTGATAAGCGCGCATAAACGTCGTGAAGTCGGCCGGGGGGATTAGTCCCGAGGATGGTCTTTGCAATGGAGTTTCATCGTTCGACCCCAGAACCTCCGCCGGCGCAGCAAAGTTACAGAAATTTTCTAGCCGCAGCACGACCGACCACCGCCACGCCGCCAACCGGTGGAGAAACCCGAAAATCCGGGGACAACGATGGGCAAGGACGAGCGCCATACGGCGGGGCGAATCGGACAACCCCACCGGCCGAGACGCAAGCCACTTGGCCCGTCGAAAGTCGGGCCACCCGTCCGAACCTCCCTTGCCAAGCCCCTGGACGAGGAAGAAAAATATCGTCAAAAACCCCTGTCCCCCAACCACCCCTTTTTGCCTCCTAACCCCGCAATCGAACGCCGCGTCCGCGAGCTCGGTGAAACCCTCTTCAGCCGGATGCACGCCGCACCCGCTCCTGGCATTTTTTCCAAAAAAGGCGCCTACGCCGGCGTGATGGAGTGGTCGATGAAGGATCCGGCCTTCAAGACTCAGCTTTTTCGTTTCGTCGACGTCCTCCCTGCCCTCTCGTCTTCCGCCGAAATCGTCCGTCACCTCCCAAAATATCTCGGCGACAAAGCCGTGGAGCTGAATCCCGCGATGAAGGTCGGTCTCGCCGCCTCGGCCTTCGCCCTCGCACTCATCGCCGGTCCGGTGAAAGCCAACGTCGTCTCCATGGCCGCGCAATTCGTCGCCGGGGAAACCGCCGCCGACCTCGTGAAACAGCTGCGCAAGAACGCGAAACTCGGCTTCGCCACGACGATCGACCTCTTGGGTGAAACCGTCGTGAGCGAGGGCGAGGCCGAGGTGTTTCTGCAACGCAATCTCGACGTGCTCAACACCGTCGCGGCCGCGCTCGCGAAAGAGCCCGCAAGCGCCTTCAGCGATATCGGCGCAAACGGCGTGGCGCTCCCACGCCTAAATCTCTCCGTAAAAATCTCCGCGCTCACGCCCGATGTTCACTCCGCCGACCCCGAAAACTCCCTCGCGGCCCTGAAGCAGCGCCTCCGCCCGATTCTCCGCCGTGCCACCAAAGTCGGCGCGTTCATCAACTTCGACATGGAGAGCTACAAGTTGAAGGACCTCACGTTGGCGCTCTTGAAATCCATCCTCGCAGAGCCGGAATTTCGCACTCACCCCGCCATCGGCATCGCATTGCAGGCCTACCTGCGCGATTGTGAAAGCGACCTCCGCGAGCTGATCGCGTGGGCGCGCAAAAACGGCCGCCGCATCGGGGTCCGCCTCGTGAAAGGCGCGTATTGGGACTACGAGACCACCCTTGCCCTCCAACGCGACTGGCCCGTGCCGGTCTGGTCAAAAAAACCGGAGAGCGATGCCAACTACTTAAAGCTCTCCCTCCTCCTCGAAAACATCGGTGTCATCTCGCCCGCGTTCGCATCGCACAACGTCCGCAGCTGCGCCCACGCCATCGCGCAGGCCGAACGCCTCGGTGTGGGCCCGCGCGCCTATAAGTTCCAGGCGCTCTACGGCATGGCCGACGAACTCAAGGGAGCCCTCCTCGCAGGCGGCCAACGGGTCCGTGGATACTGCGCTATCGGTGAACTGCTCCCGGGCATGGCCTATCTCGTCCGCCGTCTGCTCGAAAATACGAGTAACGAAGGCTTTCTCCGCATCAAAAACATGGGCGAGGCGACCAAGGAACAATTGCTCGCCAATCCCGTGACGCTCCTGGACCCCGTGGCTACCGCAGCGGGGCCAGCCGATCGGTCGCACGGGTTACGTTTCCGCAATGCCCCCAACGCCGACTTCACCCGCGCCCCCGCGCGCGACCAACTCCGCACCTCCCTCGCCACCGAGCGCGCCAAACTCGGTCGACGGCACGGCTTCGTCGTTGCCAACGCCACGCGCGAACCCCGCGAGTGGATTCCGTCCACGAACCTCGCGCAACCTGCCGAGATCATCGGCCATCAGGTTCGCTGTCGCGCCGAAGACGCCGAGTTTGCTCTCGCCGCCGCCCGCCAGGCCCAACCCGCCTGGGCCAAGAAATCCGCCGACGAACGCGCCCAGCTCATCGAACGCGCCGCCGACCTCATGGCGTCGCGCCGCCACGAGCTCAACGCGCTCCTCATCCTCGAAGCCGGCAAGCCTTGGCTCGAGGCCGACGGTGAAGTGAGCGAAGCCATCGACTTTTGCCGCTTCTACGCGGCCGAAGCGCACCAGCTCAATGGCCCCACCGTCACGCAGGTCGTCCCGGGCGAACGCTGCGTGCTGCGCCATACTCCGCGCGGCACCGGCGTGGTCATTGCGCCGTGGAATTTTCCGCTCGCGATCCTCTGCGGTATGGTCGTCGCGCCCGTCGTCACCGGTAACACGGTCGTCATGAAACCCGCCGAGCAGACACCCGTCATCGCGCACCGTCTGATCGAAATTTTCATCGCCGCCGGCCTGCCCCCCGGCGTCGTCAACCTCCTCACCGGCCTCGGCGAAGAAGCGGGCGCCCCGCTCGTCGCGCATCCGCACACCGACTTCATTGCGTTCACCGGATCACGCGCGGTCGGCTTAAAAATCTGGGAAACCGCCGGCCGCACGCTCCCCGGCCAAGCCAACCCAAAAAAGGTCGTCTGTGAGATGGGCGGAAAAAACACGCTCATCATCGATAGCGACGCGGACCTCGACGAAGCCATCCCGGCCACCCTCGCGAGCGCTTTCGGTTTCGCGGGTCAGAAATGTTCGGCGCTGTCCCGTCTTATCGTGCTCGTCGACATCTACGACGACTTTGTCGCCCGTCTCGTCTCTGCCGCAGCCGCCACCCCCGTCGGCGATCCCACGTTGCCCGGCACGGTCGTCGGTCCCGTGATCGACGCTGAGGCCCGTGAAAAAATCCTCGGTCTCATCGCCATCGGCCAACGCGAAGCGCAGCTGGCATGGCAGGGCAAGCTTCCGCCCGCCGCCGTCGCCAGCGGTGGACACTTTGTTCCGCCGACGATTTTCACGCAGGTGAAACCCGACGCCACGATCGCCCGCGACGAAATCTTCGGTCCGGTGCTCGCGATCGTTCGCGTGCGCGATCTCGACGAAGCATTCGCCGTCGCCAATGCCACCGACTATGCGCTGACCGGCGGACTGTTCTCGCGCAGTCCCCGGGCACTCGAGCGCGCGGAGCACGAACTGATGTGCGGCAACGTCTATCTCAATCGCGCCATCACCGGTGCCATCGTGGAGCGCCACCCATTCAGGGGGTTCAACATGAGCGGTGGCGGCACGAAAGCCGGCGGCAAAGGCTACTTGGAGAACTTCGTATTCCCTCGTCTCATCGTCAAAAACGTCATGCGCCGCGGTTTTACGCCTGCGGAATAGACGCTCCCGTTGGCGCGTAGGTCGTCCGCGGGCGACACCGCCGCCGCCAACAATTTACTCCACGCTCGCGCAGAGCGCCGCGTAGTGATCGCGTGCGCGACTGGCGCACGTTGCCAAATCCGATTCGCTCACGCCGGCCAGCACGAGCTTGGCCGGATCGCAGATCCAGTGGCCGCTCTCCCCCGGCAGATCCAAGCCGAAGCGGGCAACGCGAGCACTTCGGAGGCCGCAGCCGTCGCGATCACGTTTTCCCAGGGGCGGCTGGCCTTGGGCGGGTACATCAGGAGGTCGCGCTGACAGACTTGATTGGTCGCGGCGAGCCCGACCAACCGGTAGCTTTCGTTGAAACCGACGCGGCCGACGGCGCCTTCGAGGGAATCATTCCGCTCGCGCAGTCCGAAGAGCACACTGTTGCTCAGGCGGATGACGTGAAACGTCAGCGCCGGGCGCGAGGCGCACGAGGTCAACGATCGACTCCAGCTCAGTGTTCGGATCCTGCAAAAGGGTCCGCAGCCGCCCAAACGTGATCGCGGCAGGGGCAAGCTTGCTCCCGAGGGTGATGATGGTCTCGCGATTGAGCGGCATGGGTTCGCGCGATTTTCGCGCGGGTCCCTAACCAGCACATTTCACCCACCGCCTGAGGAAAATCGTCCGAAAGTGGCTCAAAAATCGATCGCCTTGAGCGCACCGATTTGGACCTCGAAGCGATCCCCAAAAGGCTTCACCCGCTTGTAGTCCTCCCGGCGGAGCTCATAGGAACGCCCGATGGGCACAAAAAAAATCGAGCCCGAGCCGTTGGCCCGAATCTCGGAAAGCTGCGGAGGGTGCTTGGGATCGACGGTCTTGAATTCGATGTGGCCCTCGCCCGCGCTCACCTTGATCACAATTTTTTCCCGCAGCGGTGACCGCAGCTTGGCCGAAACACTCTCGAGCGCCACCCCCACTTTGTTGACGCGGGCGGTCACCAAAAACTTATCCGGCGGCAGACGATCATTACCCTCTTTCTTGAGCGGCACCTCGTAGGTGATGATCGTTTCGTTCTCCTCAACGACGGTCGCTTTATCCAAGTCCATCAGCTCACCGACCGATTTACGCCGAGAGGTGGCAACGACGCCCGTCATCTCCTCTTTCTCCATGCGCTCGCCGCGTTTCTCACCTTGTCGACGGTATTTTTTAATCTGACTTTCCGAGGGTTCCTTCCCATCAACCTTCAGCGGAATGTATTGCTCGGCGTAAGGTTTCGAAGGGTCAAAACGGACCACCACGTCACTCCTTGCCTTGCCCTTGCCATCCTTTTCGATGGCCGTCTGGGTATAGGCCCAACGGTCCGTGTCTTGGGCGAGTTTCATCACCGCCGCTTGCAGCAATGGCGGCACCGCCGCGCGGGCACTCACCCCGCCGGCCAAAAATAAAATGAGGAGCAAACGTCGCATGTTCGCCGCAAACCATGCGGGCTCCCCACGGTTCCGCAAGCCGCGACCTCCCCTCCAAAAAAAGCGCCGACGGTTCAGCAAAACTGAAACGACTGGCACGAAAAAAGAGCGCCATCGAGCGGCGCTCTGGGTGCCCCACCGAATCGCCTACATGCGACAGATCAGGAGCTCGCGCTCGTAGATCATTTCCTTCGGCAGGTGCGCATGCAGATCGAGGAACAGTTCCTCGTGACCGAGCACCTCGGCGCGCCACGCGGCGCGGTCGAAGGCCTGCAACGCGTCGAACTTCTCCTGCGGGAAATCCATCCCCGTCCAATCGATGTCCTGATAGCGAGGCACCCAGCCGATGGGCGTCTCTTTCGCGCGGCCACCCGCCCGCACGCGGTCGACGATCCATTTGAGCACCCGCATATTTTCCGAGAAGCCGGCCCAGATAAATTTTCCGTCCGCATCCTTGCGAAACCAATTCACGTGAAAGATCCGCGGCGTCTCGGTGAGCTTGCGCTGCATGCTGATCCAATGGCGGAAATAATCACCCATGTTGTAGCCGCAGAACGGCAACATCGCCATCGGGTCGCGGCGCACTTTACCAATCGTGCCGGCCGCCGCGGCGGTCATCTCCGAACCCATCGTCGCGCCCACATAGACGCCGCACGACCAGTTGAAGGCCTGGTAGACCAACGGCATCGTCGTCGCGCGGCGGCCACCGAAAATAAAGGCACTGATCGGCACGCCATCGGGATTTTCCCAATCCGCGTCGATGGTCGGACATTGCTTCGCGGGCGCAGTGAACCGCGAGTTCGGATGCGCGGCCTTGGCTCCGGTGGCTTTCGCGATTTCAGGCGTCCAGATTTTTCCCTGCCAATCGGTAGCCGTTGCCGGCGGCTCCGCGGTCATACCTTCCCACCAGACGCCCCCGCCGGGAGTCAGCGCAACATTGGTGAAGATGGTGTTCTTCGCGAGCGAGGCCATCGCGTTGGGATTGGTCTGGTTCGACGTGCCGGGGGCGACGCCGAAGAAACCAGCCTCGGGATTGATCGCGCGCAGGCGCCCTTGAGCATCGGGTTTGATCCACGCGATATCGTCGCCGACGGTACAGACCTTCCAGCCTTGTTTCTGAAAATGCGGGGGCGGAATGAGCATGGCGAAGTTCGTCTTGCCACAGGCGCTGGGAAACGCCGCCGCCACGTAGGTCTTCTGCCCCTGCGGATTCTCAACCCCCAAAATGAGCATGTGCTCCGCCATCCAGCCCTCGTCACGCGCCATCGCCGACGCGATGCGCAGCGCAAAACATTTTTTTCCGAGGAGCGCATTGCCACCATACCCGGAACCGTAGCTCCAGATCTCGCGCGACTCCGGGAAGTGCACGATGTATTTTTCCTTGTTGGCCGGCCAAGCGACATCCTGCTGCCCCTGCGCCAACGGCGCACCGACGGAATGGATACACGGCACCACGCGCTTAAAATTTTGGTCGATCAACTCAAAGACTTTTTTGCCGATGCGCGCCATAATGCGCATATTGACGACGACGTAGGGCGAGTCCGTGAGCTCAACCCCGATCTGCGACATTGGCGACCCGATTGGCCCCATGCTGAACGGCAACACATACATGGTACGGCCCCGCATACAGCCCGTGAAGAGCCCCTTGAGCGTCTTCCGCATCTCAAACGGATTGACCCAATTGTTCGTCGGCCCCGCGGCCTCTTTGGAGAGCGCGCAGATGTAAGTGCGATCCTCGACCCGGGCCACGTCATTCGGATCAGACCGGGCGAGATAACAATGGGGCCACTTCTTCTGGTTGAGTTTAATGAATGTGCCGCCGGCCACCATCTGAGCGCACAGGGCATTGTACTCGCCCTGCGAGCCATCAACCCAATGGATCGCGTCGGGCTTGCACAGCTCGGCCATTTTTTCGACCCAGCGCAGCAAGTGCTTGTTCGTGCTGAGGGGCGTGGCGGAGTTTTTCTTAGGCATCGATGGGTTGACGGTAGCGTGCCGCGACAGCGAGTAAACCGGAAAGCCCGATCCAGCAGGCGGGAAGAAGCTAGTCACTTACAACCATTAGGCCGTCGCCTTACCGTGAAAACCACGCCACGGTTGCCCGATGATGAAACTCTGTATCCTAGTCTGCACCACGGTGGGTGGTCTCGGAGGCAGTCTGCTCGCCGGCGCGCTCCATCTGGAAACGTTTTCGCTGGGCGGTTTCGCACTCAGCGGCGTCGGCAGCATCGTCGGCGTCTACGCGGGCTGGAAGCTCGCGCGAAAACTCGAGGAGTGATCACCCCTGACCGGCTGCGTCGTGCGCAGGCTCGATTCCAAGCGGGGCTCCGCCGCAAGCCAAGTGAATCATGGACGTGCGGGAGGTCAGGCGAGAACCAGGGGGCTGTTTTCTGTCGCGGCCATTGACAGATTCCACGCAGCGTTAAGAGAAATGATTTTTCCCGCAGATTCAGGTTCGGTTGATTGAAAGGCCGCTGCTCTGAACTCTGCGGAGGGTGGATTGGGTATCTGCGTTTCATTCCGTTACCCCCATTCCATTGCCCCCATTCCGGGCCGGTCTCGGGACAATCTATTGGGCAATGAAATGGGGGGCCGTGGTATCAAGGCCCACCGTACCGCTAAAATTTTCCTTTGACGCCCATTGTCCACAGCGAGCCGAAATCGGCGGCGCTCTGACGCAGGCGGGCGACGGCCGGCGTAGTGGGGCCGGAGATCTCCAGTTCGTCCGAGACGTGGTAGAGATTGCGCAGGTTGGCGAAGAACGTGAGGCGGCGGGTGAGATGATATTCCGCGATCACGTCGGTCACGAGGCGCGTGGCACCCCAGTTGTAGGTCGATGGCTCGATGCCGTTGCCGGTCGCGACGAGGCCTCGGCGGGCGCGCCCCCGGTAGTTCCAGTTGACGTGCAGCGTGACGCGCTCGCGCGTGAGACTCGCTCCCCAACTGCCCGTCCTGGGCACATAGCCCGTGAAGTTGGCGTTGGTGTCGCCGAGGGCGCGCTGCACGCTGAGGTTGCCGAAGACCTGCACGCCACGCGCCCACGGCGGCAGGAACGTGAGCGCTTGCTTGTAGTTCACGGTGATACCTTCCATGCGCACAGTGCCGGGGAGGTTGTATTGCGTCGCGACGTCGAAGTCGCCGTAGGTGTCGGCGTCGAGGCCGTAGAGCGCGAGGAACTCGGGCGGAGCGCGGAACACGGTATTGCCGAAGAAATTCTCGAGGTCGCGGCGGAAGGCGCCGGCGGATAGCTGGCCAACACCGGCGAAATAATACTCGAGTCGGGCGCTGACCGTGCGCGCATTCCACGCCTTGATTCCAACGTTATTGACCGCGATGCGATTCGCGGGCGACGGGAGTGCCTCCGGATCCGGCAGCGTGATCCCGCCGGAATATTGGCTAAAATCGGGGCGGCCCACCGACGGGTAGACCGCGGCTCGGGCGACGAGGTCGTCGCGGAGAGTGTAGCTGGCGTTGAGGCTGGGGAAGAGCCGCAGGTATTCCTTTTCCGCACGGGCACCGCGGTCGAGATAAGTGAGTTTCGAGACCTCCAGCGCATCGGTCGCGATGAGGAGCGGGCGGCGGTTGGCCCCGAGGATAACTTCACCGCGCGCGTCGCGCTGGAAATTGCGCGCAGGATCGGTGAGCGGACCAGCGGCGGCGATGTTGGTCTGTTCGGCGCGCAGGCCGGTGACGAGCTTGAGGCGGTTTTGCAGCAGCGAGAGATCGGCGCGCAGATAGGCGGAGGAGATGAGTTCGTCGGCGACGTTGGAGAGCCCCACAAGCGAGCGATAACGCGTGTTCGCATTGGGGGCGCCGAACTGCGCGGGGTTCGCTTGGAGGTGCTCGTAAAGACTGGCGTTGGAGAGACCGTGCACGCGGGGAAAGCCGTTTACCTGGCGACGCTCGCTGAAGTCGCCGCGCACGAAGACCACCGCACCGTCGTCGCCCGCGCCTGGCGTGGAACTCGCGACGCCGTCACGCCCGAGAAACGTGTAGTTGTCGGTGAAGCCACGGCCGTCGCGTCGCGCATTGCGTACGTCGAGACCGGCCTTGAGCACAAGCGGGACGGTGCCGGTAAATTCGCGACGGGCGTTGGCGTAGGCGTTGTGGCGCGTGTCGTCGGTCGCGCGCATCGAACCTACCGCGGCAGTGACCGCGTAGCTCGCAATCGAAAAAGGATCGACGGGCGCACCGGTCGTGCCGTCGGTGACGGAAATTTCGCGCGGGCGCCAGACACCGACGTCGAGCAACGAAACGGTGACGCCCGTGCGGCGCATGGTGGCGGTGCCGAAGAGGCCGCCCTCGACGCTGCGCGTACGATTGCGGGAGCGAGACAGGCCGAGGCCGGCGTCGGCCTTCCACACCCGTCCATCGTGGCGCCACGTCAGTGAAGGGAGATAAGTCCAGTTGATGCGGAGACTCCGCGTGGTGACCACTTGGAGCGTGCCAGCGCCCGCAGCGCCGCGGGTGTTGGTGATCGAGAATTGTCCGGGCAGCACGCGGACCGCGTCGAAGGTGAGCCCGGCGTTGTCGAGCATCACAGCGAACGTGGAATACTGGAGCCCAAAGGAAAGGCGGTCGTGGTTCCCGATTTTCCAGTCGACCGACGCCGCGAGCGAGCTGCGCGTCGTTTCACGGCCGTTACTCTGCACGACGTGGCCGGAAAGATAGGGCGCATCGGGCGTGGTGACGGGATAGGCTGCTCCGTTGGTGGCGGTATTCGCGCCGCGCCAGACATTCTGGATCACCGGCGTGTCAGTCATGCGCGTCGAATAGCCGCCCGAGAGGGTGAAGCCCCAGACCTTGCTCAGCGGGGCGATCACCGAGACGTCGAGGCCCGGAAAATATTTTTGAAACGCCGCGGGTTGACGGAGATCGCGGCCGTTGTTCAGCAGCGAAACGAACGTGCTCGCAGTGACCGACGGACGCGCACGCTCGAAAGCGGATCTCGGCACCATGTTGACGGAGCCCGCGAGGGCCGCGCCCTCGGTGTCCGGGGTCGGCGAAAACGACACCTCGATCCGCGAGATATTGCTCGTGGTAAAAACGTCCATGGAGTTGCTGCGGCCCGTGCTGCCGTCGCCGCCGCTGCCGATGGGGCTCGCCACACTAAAGCCGTTGATGGAAATCGGCACGTAGGCGGAGGGCACGCCGTTGATCGAGAGTTCGCGCGCGCTATTCACACTCACACCCGGGAGGAACTTGATGAACTCCGCGACGTTGCCGTCAGGCACGTCGCCAAACTCGTCGGTCGAGACCACGCTGCGCAGGTTGGGAGCGAAGCGTTGCTCGTTGATCGCGATGGCGGTGCCGCTCATCTCGCGCGAATCGCCGACCACGAACGCGTCGAGCTTCACCGGCGCGCCGGCGTCCGCCGATCGCGCGAGTGCCGAGAGCGGAATCTCAATCAGCGCGGTGCGGCCCGCCTCGATCGTCACCGGCTGCACCGTCGGCGCGAGGCCGGTATAGAAGACGCGCAGCCGCGCGGGCCCGGTCGGCACGTGGCTCAACATGAAACGGCCGTCCGCGTCGGTGAACGCCTCCAGCAGTGTGCCGTCGACGGTGAGCCGCGCCCGTTCGAGGTTCGCGCCGGTAGCAGATTGGAAGATACGTCCCACGATCGTGCCGGTGGGCAACTCGGCGGCGTGGAGGTGGGCAAGCGGGGCAAAAGCAGCGGCGAGCACAATGGCAACGAACAGGTAAGGGGGCATGGCAGGGGTGGATCGACACAAAACGTGTCACCATGACTCCGAGGCGGCGAGTCGTTTCTCAGGGACGACGCCCGGACGCTGCCGGTTCACTTCGTCGGCTCGATGTGTACCGTCACATCGCTGATCGCGTGCGGCCCGGACGCGAGCAACGCATCCTTCACCGCGTGCGCGATCGTGTGGCCCGCGTGCACCGTGAGCTCGCCGTCAACGCACACGTGGATGTCCACAAGGTGGCTCAGCCCGCTCTTGCGTACGCGACATTTGTCGAGCGCACGCACGCCCGCCACGGCGAGGGCAATCGCCCGCACTTCGTTCTCGAAATCCGTCGGCGCGGCCGAATCCATCACGTCGCCCAGCGCCTTGCCGACCATCGTGACGCCGTTGAACGCGATGATCACGCACGCAAACAACGCCGCCCAATCGTCAGCCGTCTCCCACCCTGGGCCACCCCACAGCGCGATACTGATTCCCACAAAAGCCGCCGCCGAAGTCAGCGCATCCGAGTAGTGGTGCAACGCCTCGACGCCCAACGCGGTGCTGCCGACTTCCTCACCCGCCGCACCCATCCGGCGCGAAAACCCCATCTTCGCGACAATGACGCCCGCCAGCAGCACCAGCGTCCACCAAGCCGGCGCCTCGTGCGGCGTAATAATTTCACGGACCGCGTGCACCGCGATCCAGCCAGCCATGAAGAACACAAACACCGCGACCGCCAACGCGGCCAACGGCTCCGCTTTGCCGTGACCGTAGGGGTGTTCCGCATCGGGTGGTTTCGCGGCGACCCGAAAGCCCGCCCAGACCAACAACGAGGAGAGAATATCCAGCATCGATTCTGCCCCGTCAGCGATCAGCGCGTAAGTATGACCGAAAATCCCGCCCGCGAATTTTACGGCCGCGAGCACGGCATTCAGTGCGATGCCGCGCAGCACCAGCCTCGCGCTCGCGTTTGCGCGGCGCTGAGTGGCGGCATAATGGCTCGGCACTTCGGCAGGCATCCACACCAGCAAGGTAACAACCCTGCTCCGCCGCGAGCCCGCAATTGACCGCACCTCCCTCGTCCGCCAATTTCCGTCGGTATGGCCGCGCAAATCAGCACCTCGTCCGCCAATCCCGTGAAACAGTTCTCCGTCTTCTGTGAGAACCGGGTTGGTCGCCTCTTTGATCTCACCGCGCTCCTCAAAGATAACGACGTCCATGTCGTGGCGATGACCGTGCTCGACACGACCGACAGCGCGATCGTGCGCGTGATCGTCGATGACCCGGACAAGGCCCGCGAGCTGATGGTGAACAATGATTTTCCCTACACCGAGTGCGACGTGCTCGCCGTCGAAATCACCGACGAATCCGAACTCAAGGGCGTGCTCGCCGCGCTCTACGAAGCCGAGATCAACGTCCACTACGTCTACAGTTTCATCAAGCGCCCCGAGGGTAAATCTGCCCTCGCGATCAACGCCGAGGACCCCGACGTCGCCGCGCAGGCACTCACTCAGCGCGGTTTTCGAGCCCTCTCGCAAAGCGACATCGCGCGCTGATTCCCATTTGCTTCCAATATTGGACTCATTTGCCCGGAGTTAGGAGCCTGCTTGCGGGCGACCCCGGACGTGGTCAGTCGGTGAAATGTACAATCGCCCGCAAGCAGGCTCCTACAAAAAACCGATGTTCGTCTCATCTTGAACGCGCATCAGAATGAGCCTCGGCGGCGAGTCCGCCGAGGATTACTCGGTCACTTTGCCTGCCGCAGAAACCGCCTTTTCGGATGAACGACCGGACGACCCCGGAGAAAGCCGCGTCTTCAGTTTGTTCGCACGCCGCCTTTTGCACCGCAGAGCCGAAATCGGAACACAGCGAAAATCCCTGGTCTCAGGATCCTGACCTGAAGTTCCTGCACAACGACAAGTGATGTTGAGCCTCCTTCGAAGAGAATGGGCGGATCGCCGGTGAGCTCCCTCGCGCTCAATGCAGCGCCGCCCCCAACGCGCTCACTCCTTCACTTCAGCCATCTTCTCGCCGTCGAGTTCGTAGAGGCCGGTCATGTAGCCGTTCTCGAACATCGCACCGACTTTCAGCGAACCATAAAATGACACCGGTACATCCATCAACGGCTGCACACCTTTCTGCATTTTGATCACGACCCACTCGTTCATGTTGGGCACCGAGCCGTAGCAACACGCCATCGTGTTCCGCATGAGGAGCAGTTCGGTCACGAGCCCTTTCTCCATTTTTACGGGTACCATAAAACCGGTGACGACCGCTTTCTTTCCGTTCCATGCTTTGACGGCCGCCGGGATCTGCTCTTCGCCCGTCGGCGGCACCGCCTTGGCATCGGCCGTCGGATCAAACGCCGGGGGCGTGAATCCAAACGAAGCGAGTTGTTCGAATCCGAGCTTCAGGTAACCGTTATCGAGCCCCGGCTCCGCGAGTTTTTCCGGGGCCACCACCGCAGGCACCCCTGCCGGCTTCGCCTCCTCCGCCCGGACCGCCAGCCCACTACTCAGAGCCGTCACACCAATCACCGAAAGCAAGAGACGGGGAATTTTCATGATAACAGAAAAGCTAAGCGCCGGTTTGCGTTCGTCAAAAACATCTTTTCCCGGTCACGCCGTCCGCTACGAGGTCGGCGCCAAGGTCTCCGCCACCGGCGTCCGATACGCCTTGATCGCCGGCACGACACCACCGAGCGCGCAAAGGCCGATCATGGCCAGCGGGCAAATCCACAGCACCGCATGCTTCGCGCCGACCTCCAGCACCACGCCGGTCTGCGCCCGGATGACCTCAGCAACGCCCGTGAGCAGACCAAAATAGACGGCATAGCCCACCACTGCCCCGAGCACACCGATGCACGCTGCTTCCGCGACAACCGCACCAAAAATCATCCGGCGACGCGCCCCGAGGGCACGCAAGATCGCCAGGTCGCGCCGGCGCGCGCTCATCGAGTTGTAAATGCTGGCGAGCACGGAACCCGCTGCGACGAGCGCGACCAGATAGGCCACGAGCGTGAGCACTTGGTCGAACCAGGCGATTTTCCCGAACAGCTCCGCAATAATCGCGCCCACCGGATAGGCCAGCGTCAGCCGGTTGCCCTGCTTGTTGTACATCATGTCGAGCATGAAGCCCGCGCTCGCGGCGCGCAGCTGGATCAACACCGCACTCACGTCGGTCGCCGCCTTCGCGTCGTGCCCACTCATCGTCTGCACCCCTTTCAAGGGAATCCAAATCACCCGGTCGACCGGCGTATTCGTCGATGCCATGATGCCGACCACCGTGAAGACTTCCTCGTGTTGATTTTTTTCGTCGAAGGCCAGTCCGTGAAAGGGCTTGAACGTGTCGCCGACCTTCAGCCCGAGCTTTTGCGCCGCAAACGCTCCGGCGACCGCCTCGCGGGCGTCGGGCGCGCTGCCGAAAAATTTCCCGCCCAGCGCGACCAAAAATTTCTTCCCCGGGGCGAACTCCACCTTCTCGAACAGCTCCGGCAACGTGCCGACAATCCGGTAGCCGCGCAGGTTATCACCCACCGCGATCGGAATCGCCGTCTTCACTGCGGGATGACGCTTGATACCTTCGTAGTCAGCCCAGGCCAGATTGCCCTGGGAGGCTTCGAGATGGAAAATCGCGTTCAACACGAGCTGCAGCTTCGCCCCGCGCGCACCGAGCACGGCATCGAACCCCGTCGTCGTCTGGGTAAACGCGGTCTGCGACTGCGTCTTTACCATCCACACGCACATGAGCAGCCCGCACGCGAGCGCAATGCTCCCCGCCGTGATGATCGTCGAGAGCGCATGCTGCCGCAGCGAACGATAGATGATGAGGGGCAAGGTCATGCTGCGCCGCCTTTCTGGTTTTGTTGGTTCTGCTGGGGAGGCGACTCCCCCGTCGCGTTCATTGGCGACGCCCGCTTCCCCGCTTCAGTGAGCGCTCCGAAATCCAGCCGCGTTTCAAACTGGGCGAGCACTTCTTCGTCATGACTCACGAGCAACAATGCGGCCCCGTTTTCGCGACACACCTCGCGGATCAACGCCAACGCCTCGCGCCCACTCTTCTTGTCCAGATTCCCCGTCGGCTCATCCGCGAGCACCAGCTTCGGCCGGTTCGCGAGGGCCCGCGCCACCGCCACGCGCTGCTGTTGTCCCGTCGAAAGCTGGCGTGGAAAATGATCCAGGCGGTGACCCAACCCCACCCGTGCCAACACGTCCTTCGCGTGCGCGCGGTCCGCCCCGCGCGGACCAAAACTCATACCGAGCACGACGTTTTCCAACACCGAAAAACCCTGAAGCAAATTAAACGTCTGAAACACATAGCCGATTTTCCCGGCCCGCAGCTTGTCGCGGCCCGCCTCGCCCAACGCAGTCATCTCCGCGCCGTCGAGCATCACGCGCCCGCTATCCGCCGCGAGAATGCCGGCAATTAAGTGCAGAAATGTCGTTTTCCCCGAGCCGCTTTCTCCGCGCAGCGCCACCTGTTCTCCCGCCGCGAGCGCGAACGCTTTGACGCTCACGATCTCCACCCGGGTCCCTTCGGGTGATACAAACGACTTGGTGAGATCGGTGACAGCGAGCATCGGGAAACAAGTTGGCCACAAAAAGACCCGAAGAGACATGAAAAATAAAAAAACTTTTTGCCAACGGTTTCCCCAAAATTGGGCCGACGCAGTTTGAGAAACGGGTAGCGGACGACGTGAGGAGGCCGGGGCCGTCACGTTTCCGGGCGCGACCGGCCTCGTGACCTCGTCCGCTACCATGCCGAGCAGGCGGGCCTGCGGCTTTGCACAGATTTAGGCGCACCCTTCGGCAAGAAGTGAGGGGCCTCGGCCAAATCCTCCGTCCTCTATGCGTCGCTCCTGAGAAACAGCCCACTGCTTAGTACTTGCTGTATGTGATTACCACATACGCATCCTGTGGAGGTTCTGCCATCGTCGGAATGTGATTAGCGCCGCGGCGGCCCGGAGGGTGGAAAAAGTTGGGCAATCTCCTGATCGGGGTCGGAACCGCTTGCGCGGACTCGCCACCAATTACGGTTAACACGGCCTCCAGCAC
>SYGN01000310.1 GCA_005799525.1 Opitutaceae bacterium
CAACTTTTGTTACGGTCGCCGGACCGACAGAGCTGGCCGTGGCCGTGAGGGCGACGGCAACGCCCAAGGTAACGCCAGCTCCGGACGTGGGCGCGGTGAGCGCGACGCTCGGTACGGTAACAGTCACGTTCACACTCGCGGAGGTGACCGTGGTGCCGTTGGAGTCGGTGACGCGGGCGGTGAGCGCGGTCACGCCGGCGACCGTGGGCGTCCAAGTCGTGGAAAACGGCGCGGTCAGCGACGTTCCGACAATGGTTGCACCGACCAAGAAATCTACGCGCGTGACCGTAGCGCCGCCAATCGCGGTCGCCGTCGCCGTGAGCGTGGGGGACGTGCCGACCGCAACGGAGGCTCCATTGACGTGGCTCGTGAGTGAGATTGTCGGCACGGACGTGGCGACGGTGACATTGATGGGGGTCGAGGTCGCGGCGGCCGTATTGTTGTCCGTGACCCGCGCCGTGAGGGAGACCGCACCCGTGGCGGTGGGCGTCCAGTTGACGGTGTAGGGCGCAGTCAGCGCAGTGCCGACGAGCGTAGCACCGGCGAAGAATTCCACCTTGGCGACGGTGGCCGTGCCGGAAGCGCTCGCGGTGGCCGTAAGCGAAACGGCGACTCCCAGCGTGGTACCCGCGCCAGCGGTCGGCGCGGTGAGCGCGACGGCGGGAGCGGCGGTGACCAGCACATTAATCGTAGCGGACGTGACGGTCGTGCCGTTGGAATCCGTCACGCGCGCGGTCAACGCGGTGACACCCGAGACCGTCGGGGTCCACGTCGTCGAATAGGGAGCAGTTAGGGAGGAACCGACGATGGTGGCCCCCACGAGGAAATCCACGCGCGTGACCGTGGCCCCACCGAAGGCCGTGGCAGTGGCCGTAAGCGTGGGCGACGTGCCGAGCGCAACCGAGGCACCGTTGGCGTGGCTGGTCAGAGAGACGGTTGGAACCGACGTCGCGACGGTCACGCTCACCGCAGCGGAGGTGATCGCCGCGGTATTCGAATCAGTGACACGGGCCGTCAAGGAGACCGCACCGATTGCAGTCGGGGTCCAGTTGACCGTGTAGGGGGCCGTGAGCGCGGTGCCGACGAGCGTGGCCCCGGCGAAGAAATCGACCTTTGTGATGGTCGCGGCCCCGACAGCACTTGCTGTCGCGGTGAGGGCAACGGCGGAGCCCAAAGTTGCGCCAGATCCGGCGGTCGGAGCGGTGAGCGCGACGCTGGGGGCGGTGACCGTGACGTTGGCGATCGAAGACACCGCAGTGGCTCCATTCGAATCTGTGACGCGGGAGGTAACAGGGAAAACGCCGGCACCGGTCGGAGTCCAGGTCGTCGAAAATGGAGCAGTGAGAGCTGTGCCCACGACGGAAGATCCAACAAGGAAATCAACCTTTGTAACGGTCGCTGTGCCGGCGGTGGTCGCAGTCGCCGTAAAATTCGTAGTGGTGCCGAGTGCGATCGTCGCACCATTCGTCGGTGCGGTGAGCACTGCGGCTAACGTGCCGGGGGATGCGGCGACACTTACACTCACGACGCCGGATGTGACGATCGTGCCGTTCGAATCCGTCACGCGCGCGGTTAAGGCGGCCGTGCCGGCCGCTGCGGGCGTCCAACTCACGCTGTAGGGTGCCACCGTGTCAGCGACACCAATGGCCACGTTGTCGGCGAGGAATTGGACACTCGTGATAGTGGTGCCCAAGCCGGCGGTGGCGGTGGCGTTCACAGTGACGGCAGTGCCGACCGTGGCACTAGAGTTGTTGGCCGGAGCTGAAATCGAAACGGTCGGCGCAACGGCGAGCACGGTGACGGTGCGGGTCGCCGATTGCGTGTTGCCTTTGTCGTCGGTCGCCACGGCAACCAAGCTCACAGATTTGGCGACAGCCGGAGTCCACGTGAGGGAATAAGGCGCGGTGAGATCCGTGCCGATGAGTTCGCCGTCGGCGTAGAAGGAGACGCCGCCGGGCGCAGTGTTGGGAATAAAGCCATCAGCGTCGGTCGCCGTGGCGGTGACGGTGACGGCGTTACCCACCGCAATGACGTCCGTGGTTCCAGGGGAAACGAAGGTGACAACAGGAACATTGGTGCCGACCTGGGCAATGACCGTGATCGCATAGGTCGCGATGGATTCCCACGTGGTCGCTCCATCGCTGGCCGTCGCGCGGGTTACGAGGTTGTAGGAACCGGGAGCGGTCGTGATCGTCGGGGCGAGGAAATACGGCGCGCTCGTGACCTTCGCACCGAGGGACGCACCGTTCAGGAAGAACTCGACGTCGCGCACGGCACCGTCGGACATCGACGCAGTGGCCCGGACGACGACTTGGGAGTTTTGCGTGATGGTCGTATTGGCGACCGGCTGTGTGACGCTGGCGAGACGCACCGCGGCGACCGAAACAGTCGTGGCCGCAGAGGTGAGCGAGTTGTTGCTGGCCGCGCTGCTGTCCGTAGCAATCGCGGTGATCGTGTAGGTCCCGGGTGTAGTCGGGGTCCACGGAGTCGACAGCGTAGGATTGGCCACCGAGGTCGACACGACCCCGACGGAAACGCCGTTCACGCGGAAATCGATCTGAGTGATAAAGGCACCGCCGCCGCTAGAGTTCGCCGTGGCGGTGAGTGTAACGGCATTGGACGGCGACGAAAGAGCGCCGAGATTTCCGGCAGCGGGCGCACCAATGGTGACCGATGTCGGGGGAGCGGAGAAAGCTGCGGGGACGGCGGCGAGCAAAGCGGCGAGGGTCGCGACGGCTGCGAGGGTGCGCCTTAAAATCGTTTTCATGGATGGGCCTCCGGGTGGACGGTTGCTCACTTGTTGCCGCTACGCGTGCGGGCTTCGGCACTGGCCGGGGTAACGATGGTCGGATTCTGGAAGAGCGACGTCGCCGGCGTATTCTTGAGATCCTGCTTCTTCGGCGAGCCACCGGGGCTCACGAGATTGGCCGTCACGAAGATGAGGAGATTGCGTTTCTGCGAGCTCTCGCCCTTTGAGCGAAACAATCGACCGACAAACGGGATGTCGCCGAAGAACGGAACCTTGTCGCTGACTTTTTTCACTTCCTCACGCGTGAGACCGCCCATGACGAGCGTGGCGCCGTCCCAGATCGTGACCTTCGTCGTGACTTCGCGGACGGAGAAAATCGGCTGATAAAAACCGGGCGGGACGGTGACGGTGGTGTTGCCGGAGATGGCGACGCTGGGGCCGCCGTATTCGACGAAGCCTTCGAACTCGGTGACCTTCGGGTTGAGATCGAGGCTGATGGAGTAGTCATCTTCCTCGACGGTGGGCGTGACTTTCATTTCCACCCCGACGTTGCGGGTGGTGAATTCCTGCGGCGTGCCGGCCGTGATGGTGACACCGGCGGCGCCACCGGCGGTGGCGGCGGAACCGACCTGACTTTGGATTTCGCCGTAGCTTTGCGGATAACGGAGCTCTTGGGCGACGGTGATGTTGGCGGGGTTGCCGGAGAGGACGGTGACTTTGGGCGAGCTGAGAAGATCGGAGCCCTGCTTTTGCGAGAGCGCGCGGATCGCGGCGGTGACATCGAACTCGCCGACGAAGCCGGTGATGTTCGCGAGCGCGGCGGCGGTGGCGGCCAGTTGGACACCACCAGGGATGTTAGCGGGAGCGACCGGCACCACGAGCTGGCCTCCCGCGAGACCGGGGTCTTTAATGGTGAGAGAAGTCGAATTTGTTGTGCTCGGGAACGCACTGACAAGGGAGCGGGTGACGCCGTCACTCGTGTAGGTTTCCTGCGGGGAGAAGACTTGGCGGCCATTCGCGTCGAGGACGGGAGCACCGGTGGTCGGGTTAACTTGGGGGACGCCGCGGCGGGAAAGGTTCCATTTTACGCCGAGCTCTTCGAGGGCACCTTCCTGAACTTCCAAGAACTTGGACTCGATCTCGACTTGGCGGACGTCGTTGTAACGGGCGAGGATGTTGCGGATGCGCTCCACGTTGCGCGCGGTCTGCGTGACGATGATCGCGGAGCCATCGTAAGCGAGGCTGGAGCCGGGGACTGACTCGAAGTTGACGCCGGCCTGCTGGAGAAAGGCCTTCATCGAGCCGGCTTCGCCCGTGCTACTGGTCGGCTCGCCGGCGGCGGTGCCGGCGGAGAATGGATCGGACTTGGCTCCACTGGCACCGGAGATACCGCTCATGCGCAGAACCGTGGCGCGGGTGACAGGGAAGAAAGCCGTATCGAGCGTCGACACCTCACCACCGGGACGAACGATCACGGCGTCGGTCTGCACTTCAAACTGATAGCCGATGGACTCGGTGACAAAATCGAGGACGCGTTTGAGCGAGGTATTACGCAGGGTGATGGTGACGGTCGGGTTCTTGTTGGAGGGATCGAGGAGGACGACGTTGACGCCCTTCGGGTTGGTGCCGCTAGTATCGAATTCCTCGGAAGCCGCGCTGAGGGCGGCGACGACTTGGCCGATCTCGGCGCGAGTGAAGCTCACGCTCGGAAGAATAATTTCGTTCAGTTTGCGAGCCAACGGAGCGGCGGCGGCGGCCTTATCGGTCTCGCGAGGGCGCTCTTGGTAAATGCCGGGACGCTGCCAACCTTTGGCGACTTCTTCCAGGAGTTGGGCGCGGGTCTTCTCGCGATTGAGGGCGCCGGTCTCGGTTTTTTCTTGGGCTATGCGAAGGAGAAAACCCTTGGCGACAGTGTTATCCGGCTCGTTCGCCTCAATCCCGCGGAAGGTGGCCTGCGCGCCATCGGTATCACCGGCGACGTATTGCGCGCGACCCTTGGCGATGAGTTCGGCGGTGGCGGCGCGCTCAGCGATGAAGCGGGGATCGACGCCGGGGGCAGCAGCCGTCTTCGCTTCGGTGCGGGCGATGCGCTGGGCGACGGTCGCGGCGCGGACATCGGAGGGAGCGAGTTCGGTCTGAGCCGCGAGGGCGGTGCGAGCGCCGTCCATGTCGCCGTGTTTCAAGAGGGCCTGGGCGCGATCGAGGAGCGCGGAGGCTTTTTCTTTTTTCAGATCGGCAACCAGCTTTTGGGTCAGCGGATTAACAGGAAGCGAGGCGAGTGCGGCGTCGACGGTGGCGATCGCATCGTCGGTGCGGCCGTCGCGGACTCGGGCGCGGGCAGTGGCGAGTTGGGCCTGGGCGCCGGCGATTGCGGTGCTGATGCGGTTGGACTCGGCGCGGGCCATGGCCTCGGCCTCCTCCTCGGGAGTCGGCGCGCGGCCCGGCAGGGGTGGGGTTTGGCCGGGCTCAGGAATCTTGACATCGATCATCCCCGGAGCAGCCGATGCGGAACGGGAGAGCGAGGCAGCGGGTTGGGCGGCGGCGCGGGCGGCGGCTTCGGCCTGTGCGCTGCGTCGGGCGTCGAGCTCGGCACGGAGACGGAGCACGGAAGGATCGTTCGGAGAGAGGGCGACGAGCTGGTCGAGCGTCCGCTGCGCAGTGTCGAGATCGCGGGCATCGCGGGCGCGCAGGACCTCCGCCATGAGGCGAATTTTCACATCGGTCGGGCTGGGCTCGGCGGCGTGTCCGACCGGCGCGGCGAGCGCGAAAATCGCGGCGACGAGGAGAAGGCAGGACGACGAAGGAAGGGCGGGTTTGTTCATTGCGGGAAATTATTGGGTGGTGGGCGTGGCGTCCGCTGGAGCGGAATCGTCAGCTTCGCGAGGGGTGAGCGTGCGGCGGTCCGGTTGCGTGAGCGTCGGGCCTTCTTTAGAAATCTCGACGCTCGCGGGGGAGAGCAGAATTTTTTCAATGCGATAAGTCACCTCGCCGAGTACGAAGCTCTCGCCGGCCCGCACTTCACGTGTGGCCTCATCACCCGTCGCCGCGACAAAGGCAGATAATCCGCCGGTAAAATGGCGTTCGCGGTGGGTGAGGGTGACATCACGGCCGGTCTTATCATCGCGGACCACGGCGGTGGCGACGCGTTGGCGCGTGGTCATGCTCTCGGGAATCTTGATGTCGCTGGTGCGCACCTCGAGACTCTTGATAGTGAGACCTAGTTTCGGGACCGCGCGCCCGGCACCACCGAGGACGACCTCGCCCGTGGTGACCATTTCAAACGTCCCCCGCCAAGTCCCCTCCCCGCCCACGTAGCCGATGAGTTGGAGTCGGAACGGCTCGGGGCGCACCGTGACTAGCTCGAGGCCGAACGCTTCTTCGAGGAAGCCGTCTTCAGAGAGCGCAGCGGGCGGCTTGACCGTGAAGTGCTTTGAGCGGGAGTTGTAGAAAATTTCCGGAGGCGTGAACGTGTCGTAAATCCAGTCGCGACCGCGCGTCTGCGAGGCGGGCGAGGTCCACGTGTCGGTTTTGACGATGGCCGCGTCGGCCACGGTGGCCGCGTAGGGCGCGGCGGAGAGCTCCACTTTAGCGAGGGCGACCTCAGGCGCGCTCGCATGGCGCCAGATAAACGTGCCGCAGACTGCGGCGGACGCGAGAGCGAGCGCAGCGGACGCGACGAGGTAAACTTTTTCCGGGGGGAGAGCGGCCATGGGTCAGTTGGACGGTTTGGCGTCAGTGGCGACGGCTTCGGGTGCCGCACCGGGAGCGGGGACCAGAGTAAGATACTCGACCGTCACAATAAATTTCGAAAGAGGCTTCGACACCATGGGAGTCGGGGCGGCGCGTTTTAAAGGCGCGGGCGCACCAGCTTTGACCGTGACTACCGCGACTTTGGGCTTCGCCTGAAGCACAATCGACGCAGGGGCCGGGACCGACGCATCCTCCGGCACGGCACCCTCCTCGGAGGCGGTCGTGACGGGCGCGGCGGCGGCAGTCTCCTCAGCGTTGGCACGGTCGACCTCGACCTCGCGGACGAGCACAGGAAGTTCGAAGCCGGCGAGTTTGTTCAAGAAAGCGCGGAGTACTCCCGTCTGGCCGGTGAACACAATGCGGACGGGAGTCGTGTCGATGTAACCGGTCGAGCGAGCGGACACGCGCGGGTCGACGGCGAAAATATCGGGGCTCTCGGGCTCGGCGGGCGAGCCCACCCCCGGCGCGCTTTCCGGCGGAGGCTCGACCAGAACGCCGCCGGTCGCGGCGGCGGCAATTTGGGCGGCGGCGAGCGCCTCTTTCTCGGACTTGTTCCGGGCGCGCTCACGTTGGACAGAAAAGATCGCGCGTGGGCGGGCCTCGATGAGGGATTCGACAATACATTGGATGACTTGGCGCTGATGGAAGACGGAGGCTATCCGATCTTCCTTCGGGCCCTCATTGGCATAGAGCGCAAAGCCGAAGCGGGCGGCTTCCGGGCGGATCTCCACGTCGTTTTTCTTCGCCAACTCACGGGTCTTTTCGACGAAGGTCGCGAGATCAAAATAAGCCTCGGTGCGGGCGGCGGGAACCTTGGCCGTCGCGAGACGTTCGGCGGCAGGACCGCGACCTTTGAGTTCGGCCTGCATCGCGGCGACGGCGCGTTGGGCGCGGGCGAGATCCCCCTCGATTGCCATGGCCACGGCGCGCGTCGGCACGGGCGCAAGATCCTTCATGGCCATCAACTCGGACTCCCGTTGCGCGAGTTTTTTGGCGGCGGTCCGGGAAGCGGCGAACCGGTCATAGATGAGCCAGCCCTCGCCCAGCACGAGCAACGCGCACAGCGCCAGCGCCGAGGCAAAGAGGGGATTTTTGCGATACCAGTTCATACGCGGCTCACAGCGTTTTCCTCGGGTTGATCACGAGGGTGAAATCGAAACGCAGCAGACCATTTTGGTTATTGTCGAACTTCTCGTTTTCGACGGACGCAATAAACTGCGAGCCGGTAAAGCTCGCCAAGAGTTGTTGCACGCGCTGACGCGCCTCGGCGCTGACCTTGGACTGGGGGTTGGCCACATCGAGCAGCCGACCGCTCAACGTGAGGCGAAGCGGCGGTGCGGGCGGCGCGGAGCCGTCCGCCGGGGGCGGCACGGACAGATCGACGAGCGGCTCCGAACCAGGCTCGGGCAGTGGCGCACGGACCACCTGCAACTTGTCGAGCCAGACATCCTCGATCTTCACGAGACGGTTTTGAAGGTCGGTGAAAAAATTAATCCAATTAGCCTTGGTGTCGTAGGCCCCGCGGTAGGCGGCGATTTGTTTTTTCGCATCCTCGATTTGGCGAAGATTATCTGCGTTGCGCGTCTGAATCGCCCGGAGCGGCATCAACTGGCCATCGACTTGGGAAACTTGGACGAGCTTCGCGGAAGCGACCTGATGAAAATAGGCGATGGGCGGAAAAAATGCGACGACCACGAGGGCTGCGGACGCGACGATGATCGGCTGGCGTTTGCGGAAGGCGATCGCCTCCGTGACCGACGGCGGGAGCAGGCTCGCCTCGGTTTCCTTTTTGGCGACGAGGCACGTGGCGAGCCCCACCAGATCGGCGAGCGCGGCGGAGGCGGACTCCGCTCCGGCGGCGCGCGCGTTGGCCGAAAGATCGACGTTTCGCAGGGCCTCGTAGCGATAGACGCGCAGCTTGAGCTTGCCGGAGAGAACCGTGGGCAGCTCGTTGACCAACGAACCCGCGCCAGTCAGATACACCGCCACGGCCGCCTCACAACCCGACTGCCGACGATGATTGATGGCCGAGCGAGTGACCTCCAAACCGAGTTTGGTATTGAAAGCCGCCGCAGCGCGTTGGACCGCAGCCCGCGAAGGCGATCCAGCCGGCAAGTCCGAGTGTCCGGAGAGGACTTGGACCTTGAGCGTCTCCGCCTGTGAAAAATCAATGCGCAGATCTTCGGCGATAGTCTGCGTGACCGCATTGCCAGCCAGCGCCAACGTGCGGACATAGAAACGCTCGCCTTCGATGAACAATAAGTTGGTCGAACGGGCACCGATATTAATCACGATCACGCTCTCGTTGACCTCGGGGTAGTTGTAACGGAAGGCGTGATTGAGCGCCAAAACCGAAGGGACGGCGCGCTCGGCCGGGAAGCCGGCGGAGTCGGTCGCCGTGCACAAAGTCTGCATCGCCTCGAATTTCGCGGCGGTCAACATGACCTCGAGGTCGAAGCCATCGTCGGCGACTACGAGGTGGTCCCAAACGACTTCCTCGAGCGGATAAGGAATATTTTCGGCCGCCTCGAATGCGATAATCTTGCCGCGCTTCTCCTTCGCCATCGACGGCGTCTTGATGAACTTCGTGAGCGCCAAGTGCCCGGGCACGGCGAGGGCGGAAACGCCACCGAGCTGGTGCCGTGCAGACACCGCACCAAGGGATTGAGCGATTTCCGTCGCCCACCGCGCCTCGTGGGAAGGGTCGGAGCTGTGCGGCTCAAGGGCGAATTGCTGCAAGACCAATCGCCCCGCCGCCCCCGCCGTGAACACACCGCACGCGACATGACCCGCTCCAATGTCAACGGCTAGAACCCGGGGTGAACGCATAGGTAGGGTGAAGGAAGAGAGAAAGGCGATTTCAGATGGGGCGAGACGCAGCAAGCGCAAACTCAGTTACGAGAAATCTCAGAAGAGTTTAGCGACCCTCGCGGCGCACAAAAGACGGAGTGGCGCGGGCATACTCAAGGGCGAACGGCGTGAGAAATTGTGGCTGCAGCAGGCCCTCGTTGATTCCGGCACCCGTGACGGCGCGGGTTTGAAAACTCTTGCGAGCCTCAACGGCGGGCAACGAGCCCACATAATTGCCGCGACCGGCCGGAATGGCCCGACCGGCAGCGGCCAGCTCAACACCCCAGTATTTTGGGTCACCGTGAAGTTGATCCCGTTTCACGAGCTCGGGAGGCAGGTAGAACCGTACGTCGGACCGGCCAGTCTCGAGTGCCACGCATTCGGCCTCGGCCCGGTAAAATTCGATGCGCCGCTCGCCCCCGGGAGGGGCCGGAAGCTCAAACCCGAGCGTCAGCGTGACTCGCACCCGCGCAACCATGCGACCGGACGTGCTCGGAGCAGGCCGGACTTCCAGGGCAATCGCGGCCTCATACCAGTTGCCAGTCGAACCATGGGGCGCGCGCAGATTGGCAAATTTGACCGAACTGACCTCGACCTCCTGGGTGCCCGGTGAGGGAGCCACTACGGTCGCCGCCGTGGCCGCAGCCACGCAACATAGCAGGAGCGAAAAAAATCGAAGCAAACGTCGGTGCACAGGGAAAAAACGTTGTGCACCCTTTTGGTGAGGTCACGCTCAAACTTGATTTTCACCTCCGCCACCGTCCGCCCACCTCTGATGTCGACTCCTGCCCTCGCCTACAAAATCGCGGTCCTCGTTTTTCTCGAAAATGCCGCCGGTGAGCACCTGTTGCTCCTGCGGGCGAAGGCACCGAATTTCGGGTCGTGGAGTCCGATCGGCGGCAAACTCGAAACCGCCTTCGGCGAATCGCCGTTCGAGTGCGCGGTCCGCGAGACGCAGGAGGAAACCGGTCATGTGATCACGACTTCCGACCTTCACCTCTTTTCCGTCATCGCCGAAAAGGCTTACGAGGGGCAGTCGCATTGGTTAATGTTTCTCTTCCGGTGCAAGCAACCCATCGCCGCACTGCCGCCCGACATCTCGGAAGGAAAATTCGGCTTTTTCTCCCGCACCGCGATCGAGAACATCCCGCTGCCCGAGACCGATCGCACCGCCCTTTGGCCCATCTACGACCGCTATCGCGACGGCTTCGTCTCGCTGCGGGCCGATTGCTCGCCGGACAAGCCGATCCACGTCGTGATCGAAGAAATCATCGCGGGTTGACCGGCTTGCGGCTTGCACGCGGCCACCCTGCCCCCTAACGGATTCGGCGTGCGCCCCACCACCCTGTTTCTCGCGCTGCTCCTCGCAGCCGCTCCCCTCGACGCAGCCGACGACTACACCCTCGGCGCCGATTCGCAGGCTCGCGCCGATGCCCCGCGCGGCACCGTGCGCACGGGCACGTTTTCGGCCAGCAAGGTGTTTCCCGGCACCACGCGCGAGTATCAGGTCTACGTGCCTGCCCAATACGACGCGACCAAACCGGCCTGCCTGATGGTCTTCTTCGATGGCAGCGGCATGATGAACGCAACCGGCGCCTATCGCGTCCCCGTGGTCTTCGACAACCTGATCGCGCGAAAGGACATCCCCGTGACCATCGCCGTCGGCATCAATCCTGGCACCGTCCCCGCGTCCACCGCGCCCGGCGCCAAAGCCCGCAGCCAGCGCAGCTACGAATACGATTCGCTCGGCGACGCCAATGCCCGCTTCCTCCTCGACGAACTGCTACCGGAAGCGCTGAAGGGTCTCAACGTCACCGCCGATCCCGCCGGCCGTGCGGTCGGCGGCAACAGCTCCGGCGGTATCGCCGCCTTCACGATCGCATGGGAACGGCCCGATTCGTTTCGCAAAGTCGTGAGCCACATCGGCAGCTTCACCAACATCCAAGGCGGCCACCGCTACGCCGGCCTCGTCCGCGCGTCGAAGTCCGCGCCGAAACCCCTGCGCGTGTTTCTCCAAGATGGCAGCAGCGACCTCGACAACCTCCACGGCAACTGGCCGCTGGCCAACCATGACATGGCGGCGGCGCTGAAATTCGCCGGCTACGACCACACGTTCGTCTTCGGCACCGAAGGCCACAACGGCAAACACGGCGGCGCGATTTTCCCCGACACCCTGCGCTGGCTTTGGCGCGATTGGCAAAAAAACTAATTCCGTCCTCGGGATTTCGGTAAAAAAAGGGTGGGCAAAACGTTCTGCCGCCCGCCGCCTCCGGTCTTTTTTTACCGACCCTGTTTTTTGCCGTCCCTCTTTTTGTCGTCCCTGTTTTTAATCTCCTTCCCCATGATCCGCCCCTCACTTTCCTTTCTCGTCTTTTTCCTCGCGCCGCTCTTCGCCGCCGACGGCTTCAAGGCCACGCCCGATCACTCCCCGCAGCCCGGCGTGCCCACCGGCCGTCTCGTCCAGATGCCCGCGTGGGAGAACTCGAAGATCTTCCCCAACACCACGCGCGATTGGTGGGTCTACGTGCCCGCCGGCTACAAACCCGACGGCACCGCTGCCCTCATGGTCTTCCAAGACGGTCGCGGTTGCCACTCCCCCACGGGGAACTGGCGCGTGCCCATCGTATTCGAAAACCTGATCGCCCGCGGCGAAATGCCCGTAACGGTCGCCGTCATGATCAATCCGGGTAATGATCCCAAGCGTCCGGCTAACCCCGCGAAAAAAGCCGGCACCGCCACGAGCAACCGCGGACTCGAATACGATTCGCTCGGCGATCGCTACGTTCGCCTGCTCCTCGAAGAGATTTTGCCCGAGGTCGAGAAACAATTTCCCGTTTCCAAAGATCCCGCCATGCGCGCGATCAGCGGCTCGAGCAGCGGCGGCATCGCGGCCTTCACCGCCGCGTGGGAGCGGCCCGATCAATTTGGCAAGGTCCACTCCACCGTAGGCAGTTTCGTCAATCTCCGCGGCGGCGACGCCTATCCCGCGCTCGTCCGCAAGACCGAGCGCAAGCCCATCCGCGTCTACCTCGAAGATGTGAGCGGCGATCTCGACAACAATTACGGCAACTGGCCGATCGCGAATAAACAAATGCACGCCGCCCTGCGCTACATGGGCTACGATGTCCATTTTGAATACGCCGAGGGCTACAGCCATGGTTCCGTGCACGGCGGGTCGGTCTTCCCCGACGCGCTCCGGTGGCTCTGGCGCAACGAAACCCCAAAGCCCACGATCGGCTCGAAGGGCGATCTCGGCGGCGACATGACGCTGCACCGTCTGCTCATCGAGGGCGAGGGCTGGACGCCCATCGTTGAGAACATCGGCTTCGCCGATGCGCTTACCACCGACGAGGCCGGTAACTTTTATTTTTGCGACATGCGCGGCGCGGCGCCCGGCATCTACCGCCTCGGCCTCGACGGCACGAAAACAAAACTCAGCGACGAAATCGTGAGCGGCCTGAAGTTCGGCCCCGACGGTCGCTTCTACGCCTGCCAAGGCGCGAAGAAACGGGTCATCGCCATCCATCCCGCGACGGGCGCGGTCGAAGTCATCGCGACCGACGTGCAACCCAACGACCTCGTTGTCACCACCACCGGCCACCTCTACTTCACGCATACCGCGAAGAAAGAAATCGGCCATGTCGCACTCGCCACCAAGACGCTGCGCGCCGCCGCCGGTGGCATCGCCAATCCCAACGGCATCACCCTCTCGCCCGACCAAGGCGCGCTCGCCGTGAGCGAGCACCGCGGCGGGGCGGTGTGGACTTTCCGCATCAACGCCGACGGCTCCCTCGATGCCGGCGCGCCCACCATGGCCATGCGCCGCCCGATCGATCCCAAGGGCGAATTCAAAAGCCAGCAGCCGCCGCCGTATCTCGCCGCCGCGAACGGCGACGGCATGGCGACCGACGAGCAGGGCCGTTACTATGTGACGACCGCACTCGGTATCCAGATCTTCGATCCCACGGGACGACTCTGCGGCGTGATCGCGAAGGCGGCCCGCGACCGCGGCGAGGTGAGCTGCGTACTCTCCGGCCCCGGCCGCGCCTACCTCTACGTCGGCGCCGGCACAACTATCTACCGCCGTAAAGTGCAGGCGACGGGTGTGGCCGGTGGCAGCCCGCGCTGACCCTCTGGCTCTGGAATCATTCCATTGCCGCCCTTCCCGTGCCACTCTCATTCCGATTTATTCTCGAGATGAGCTTAACTGGCTTGGGGGTAGGAGCCTGCTTGCAGGCGATTTTCACCTCCTGAATCGCCCCCAAGCAGGCTCCGCCAACAGGCCGTCATTTGCCTCATTGTGAACACAACGTGAAATCAGGA
>SYGN01000311.1 GCA_005799525.1 Opitutaceae bacterium
CCCCTCGCGCGCGAGCGCCTCGCGGATCATCCCGACGGCGGCGTCGACGCCAGTGATGAGCGCGTAGTAGAGCGCGGTGGAGCGGTCGTAGTCGTTGATCCATTCGCGGTAGCCGGTGGCGGCGCGGCTGGTGCGGGCCTGGGCGGAAAGATGGCGGCCGTGCTCGACGCCGTAGTTGGGCGGGCGCGCAAAGGTGCGACCCGCGTAGAGCGCGAGGTCGGTGGGGTCGGGGGTGAACGGCAGGTGCGGGGCCTTGAAGCTGATCGAGAGGCAGAACGGTTTCCCGCTGGCCTTGGCGTCGCGGAAAAAATCCGCGGCCCACGCGGCGTAGGCGCGGGAGCTGTGCGGATGCGCCGCGGCGTAGCGGGCGATGTCGGCGTTTTTCTCGGTCTCGTAGAACGTCTGCCCGGGGCCGCCGGCCCAGCGGTCGAAGAACGGGGCGAAGGCCTCGAACGTCTCGTCCTTGAGGTCGAAGCCGATTTTTCCCGCGAAGCCGGTGAAGTAGCCGGCGGCGCGCAGGCGCGCGGCGTAGGAGTCGTGGAGCAGGCGCCGCTCGAGATCGCCGTGGTCAAAGTTGCAGCCGTGGCGGTATTCGTAGAGGCCGGTGAGCACGTTCACCCGGCTGGCCATGCAGATGGAGGTGGTGTTGTAGTGATGGGTGAAGCGGACGCCCTCGTGCGCGAGGCGGTCGAGGTGGGGGGTGTGGACGTCGGCGTTGCCGGAGCAGCCGACGGCGCGGGCGGTCTGGTCGTCGGAAAAGAGGAAGACGAGGTTGGGCTTTGGCGCGGGCGCGGCGGTGAGAGCGGGCGCGGCCGCGGCGAGGAAGACGGCGGCGGTGGGGAGGAGGCGGTGGAGGGACGGGAGGCGAAACACGGGAGGAGGTGTGGGAGGCGCGGCGGTGAGACCCGGCGGCGGTGGCTGACGGCGCGGGCCGGGGGTGGAGGCGAGCGGGGGAGGCGAGCGGGGGAGGCGGACAAATCAGGGCGGCGGGTGCAACGCGGTGATGCCGCGGGGCAGGGAAAAAACGGTCCGGGCTTCGGCGGGGTTGAGCTCGCGGTTGAAGACAGCGACGTCGTCGATGAGGCCGGTGTAGTTGAGGCCGAGAGTGAGGGCGCTTTGGGCGGCGTCCCAGTGGAAGGTGTGCGTCCAGCCGGCGGAGGTGCCGATGGGCTCGCCATCGAGGTAGAGCGTGCCGCGGCCGTCGGGTTGGCCGGAGTTGAGATTCGCGAACGTGATGAGGACGTGCGTCCAGCGCTCGCGGGAAAACACGGGTCGGCGCACGAAGACCATGGGGCGCTCGGCGTCGGTCATCTCCTCGAGTTTCTTGTTTTGGGGATTCCAGAATTTGGTGACGGGGAAGATGCCGGAGCGGAAATGGCGCGGGTTGTGGTCCTTGGTGAATTCGATGAAGAGGGCGCCTTCGCCCCATTTTTGGCCAACGAATTGGAAGGGGTCGCAGTAGCCGGGCGCGAGGTCGCGGTCGGGGTCGAGTTGCAGCCAGAGGGAAACGCTGCCGGCCCACGCGCCGGAGCGGTAGCCGAGATTTTCGGGACCGCGGTAGAAAACCTGTTGTTTGGTTTGGCCGCGGAATTCGAGGGCGCCGCCGTGGCGACCGGCGGCGGGGACGAGGCGGGCGAATTCTTCGGCGGGGAGGCCGGGCGTGGCGGCGGGGCGTTTGCCGCTGTCGAGGGCGGTGAAGACGCGGGGCTCGCCGCGGGCGAAGTCGGCATCGGCGCTACGGTCGAAGGAGGCGTGGAAGGTGAGCGCGGAGCGGAGAGTCTCGATGCGTGATTTTTGACTTTCGATCTCGGCGGCGGTAGGGGCGGGAGACGTCGCGAAGAGGGCGAGGCCGAGCACGACGAGGTGGGGGAAGTGGCGGCGTGGGCGCATGGGAGGTCGTGGCGGACTCAGAGGCGGAGGAAGAGTTTGCGGTGCCACAGCCACCAGCAGACGAGCCAAAAGGTGAGGCCGACAGCGAGGCCGCGGAGGGCGGGTTCCCAGAGCGGGCCGGCGGAGAGGAAAATATTTTGCCCGAGGTGCGAGCGCCAGAGGGCGGCGGTCCAGGGCTTGAGGAGCTGGCTGAGGCAGTAGAGCGCGATGGAGTTGGCGCCGGCGATGACGAAGAACTGCGTCCAGCGCGTCCAGCCGCGGAGCTCGGTCATCCCGTAAAATGCGGCGAGCATGAGCAGGCACCAGCCGGTGGAGAGCAGGCCGAAGGACGGCGTCCAGATGCGTTTGACGGCGGGGATAAGTCCAAGGGCGTCGAGGCCGTAGCCAGCGACGAGGCCGGCGATCCCGGCGAGGAGGAGGCCGCGGAGTTTGCGGGTGGGTGCGCCGGCGCCGCGGAGCCACTCGCCGGCCATGAGACCGAAGATCATGGTGGCGAGGTTGGGGATGAAGTTGAGGGTCTGGTAGCCGCCGACGTTGAAGACGAAGGGCGACGCGCGCGGGAAGAGGTTGAGGAACCAGACGTCGAAGGCGTGGAAGACGTTGGCGTTTTTGTGCCACGCGGCGGCGAGGTGCGCCTCGTGTTGCGCGGACCACGCGGCGGTGACGCCGGCGCCGGGTGCGGTGCTGCCGCCGTGGAGGACAAAGGCGAGCCAGGTGAGGCCGAGGGCGGCGGCGGCGGCGAGGGCTTGGACGCGGTAACCGCGATTCCAGCACAGGAAGAGGAGTGGGTAGCCGAGACCGATTTGGGCGAGGACGTTGGTGAAGATCCACTGTGTTTCCTTGCCGGTGCCGGTCGTGAGGAAGACGGCGAGGGCGATGAGGAGCAGGGCGCGCACGCAGGCGTGGCGAAACATCTGGGCGGTGGTGTGGCCCTCGCGCTGGCGGCGGATGTAGGAGTAGGCCATCGCCATGCCGACCATGAAGGTGAAGGCGGGCATGATGAGGTCCCAGAACGTGCAGCCGACCCAGGCGCCGTGTTCCCACTGGTTATAGACGGCGGACCAGAACGCGGAGTCGGGCGTGACTTTGAGGTGGAGTGTGGCGGTGGCGGCGAGGCCGAAGCCGCCGAAGGCGAGGCACACCATAATGAAGCCGCGAAAGGCATCGAGGCAGACGAGGCGGGCGCTGGGGGCGGGCGCGGGGGAAGGCATGGAACAATCCAAGGGTAAGAACAAAATTCAGCGATGGAATATGACGCAAAGCGCAGCGCAGTCGTTGACCGGGCGTCCCGCCTCGTGATTTGGGTCGTGGGCGCGGCGGGGCGGAAAGTTTTTCGATTGAGGCTCTGAGGCGGTACGTCTCAGCCACGACTCTCAGAACGTCCCTTTCACGCCGAAGGACCATTGCGCGCCGTAGGAGTTCGTCGAGCTGCGGCGGGCGTAGACGGGCGTCTCCGCTTGGTAGCGCGAGCTGTTGAACCAGACGTTGGTCACGTTGCGGGCGTTGGCGAAGAGCGTCGCGCGGCGGTGCGCTTGATAGCTCAGGCTGATGTCCAGGGTGGTGCGGGCATTCTGATACACCTTGGCCAGCGGGCCCAGGCCGGTCGACAGGCCGCGGTCCTGTTCGCCGCGGTGGTGCCAGTTGGCCATCACGGTGAGCGGGCGCTTGGTGAAGGTGACGCCCCAGTTGGCGCTGGTAGGTACGAAGCGCGTGAACGCCGCGCTGCGGCTGCCCTCGAGCTTCAGCTTGGTGGCGTTGGCGAACACGCTGAACAAGCGGCCGTATTTGCCCAGCGGCGCGAGCGACTGGCGGACGTTGAACTCGACGCCGGTCACGCGCGCATCGCCGGAGTTGATCGTGGTGTCGAGGAACCAGCCGACGTAACGAGGATCGAGGCCGAAGTCGTCAAGCACCTCGGCGGTCGCCCGAGTTTGGAGCGTGCCGAAAAAATTGGCGATGTCCTTGCGGAAAACGCCGGCGGTGATGAGGCCACCGTTTTCCGTGTAGTATTCGGCGGACAAGTCGTAGTTCGCCGCGGTCCACGGTTTGAGGCCGGTGTTGCGGACCGAGATCGTGCCGGGGCTCGCGTTGGGATCGGTCGAGAACTCGATGTCGTTTTCGGTGATCGTGGCGTTGGGGATGATGTTGGAGAAATCAGGGCGGCCGTAGGTCTTCGCATACGCGGCGCGCAGCTGGAGTTTCTCCGTCATGAGGTAGGTGAGGTGGAGGCTCGGGTAGGTGCCGTCGTAAGCGCGGTTGGCGGCGTTGGCGCGCTCGCGGCGGATGAACCGCAGCTCCTCCAGCGAGCCGACGGCGCCGGCCTCGGGTTTGCGGATACGCTGGTTGGCGGCGTTGCGGGCGAAGGTCCCGTCGGGATCGCGCATCCAGACGGCGGCGGGCTCGTTGACCGGGCCGACGCCTTTGTCGTGGGTTTTCTCGTAGCGCACGCCGGTGAGCACTGTGAGGCGGTTGCTGAAAAAGCGGGCCTCGGTCTGGGCATAGAGGCCGGTGACCGTCTCGAGGATCTGCTCGGAGCCGACGATGCGGCTCTGCTCTTCGGCGACGACTTGGGCGGGAGTCATCGTGAAGATGGCCGGGTTTTGCCGCCATGCGTCGACGGCGCGGTTGTTGGAGAGCCACGGAATGTTATCGAAGCCGAAATAGTTCGGGCGGTTCTTGTAGACTTGGCCGACGAAAGGCGCAGGCGAGAGATTACCGCCCGGGGGCGTGTAGGTAAAAGCGCGGTTGTAGGAGCGGCGGTCGCGATCCTGTGCCCGGTAGCGACCGCCGATCTGAAAGTTTCCCGGAATGCCGAAGAGGCTGTGGGCTCGACGGAGGTTGAGGTCGTAGCCGAAGACACTCTCCTTGTGGTCGCGGTAGTCGGTCTGGGTGGCGGTGTTCAGGCGGTAGTTGTTGATGTCGTAGAGATCGACTTCGCGGTTGGTGTTGTCGAAGGCGCGGGTGGTGGTCGGTCGCACGTCGGTGATGCCCTCGAAGGTCACGCGCACGGGGACGAGGAGCGCGGTGGTGAGCGATTGGAAACTGCCTTTTTGCTCGTAGCGGCGCCACGTCTTCGAATTCGAAATACTGGCGCCGGTGTCGAGCATCCAGGTGCCGTCGTCGTAGCGGTAGCGGGTGTTGGTGGCGATGGTGCGGCCGTCGATGTGGAGGAAATTGCCGCTGTTGGTGACGCCGCCGCGACCCGTGGCACCGGTGGTTTTTTCGCCGTCGTAGCTCAGGACCGTGCCGCCCGCCACGCTCGCGGTCGCGTTGGTGCCGGCGGTCGCGGTGCGGGTGACGTTGCCGTTTTTGTCGCGGTAGTAGCTCGCCTGGCCGCCGAGGGAGAGGACGGAGTTGCGGGTGATGCGCCAGTCGGCCTTCAGGCTGGTGGAGTCGCGCGTATACCATTTTGGCGCGTCGACGATCGCGTGGCTTTGGAGGAAGGGCCGCGCGGGCGTGGCGCCGGTACCGGCGGCGGTGGCGTTCCACGTCATGGTGGAGATGTTCTGCTCGTTCCACTGCTTCGAGGAGAGGCCGGTGAACACGAGGCCGAACCGCTTCGTGATCGGCAGCGTGAGGTCCAAGTCGAAGCCCGGATTTACACGGGGCTCATAGGTGTCGAAGGGGAACGGCTGTTTGCTCAATTGCATGCCGTCGCTGCTCGCGGAGACGAAGGTGCGGTAGTTGAACTGCATGCGGGCGCGCTCGAACGCGCTTTTGCTGACCATGTTCACGCTGCCGGAAATGCCGTCGGCGGGGTTGGCCGGCGTGGGGACTTTCGTGACCTCGATGCGTGAGATGTTGTTGATCGAGACTTGGGTGAAGAGGAAGGCGCGGTTGGCGGCGCTGCCGGAGGCGTTGGCGAGCTGGGCGCCGTCGGCGGTGACGCCGGTCATGTTGGGGTCGAAGCCGCGGACGGCGACGGCGTTGGGCGAGGCGTCGGAATACTCGATGGTCACGCCGGGCAGGAATTTCATGAACTCGGCGACGTTGCCCTCGGTGACATCGCCGAACGCGTCGGTGGCGACCACGTTCTTGATGTTTTTGGCGAAGCGCTGCTCGTTGGTCGCGAGCGCCTCGCCCTCGGTGAGCCGCGAAGAGGAGGCGACGAAGGCGTCGAGCTTCACGACGCCGTTCGCGGCTTGGCCGTAGCGCTCGCGATTGCCGAGGTTGACGTCGCGCTCGACGGTCTCGCCGGCGCGCAACTCCACCGCGAATTGCAAGGGATCGAGGCCGGAATAGAAGGCCTCGAGCGTCACCGACCCCGAAGGCAAGCCGGTGAAGCGGAACGTGCCGGTATCGTCGGTAAACGTGGTGGCCCCCGTGGTCTTGAGGGTGACGCGGGCGTTATTGAGATATTGGCCGGTAATTTCGTTTTGGATGCGGCCGGTGAGGGCGGCGGTGCCGGTGGTGGTTTGAATAGGCGCGGAGGCGAGGCTGGCGCAGAGGAGAAACGCGGACAGGCAGGCGCGCACGGTAGAGGCTAGGGCGCCGCAGGGGGATGCGGTGGTTTTCATGAAGCGGAGTGAGGCTACAAGGCGCGCGGGATTGCGGGGTGTCGAGTCGTATTTCGGTGTGACCGTGCGCGGCGCGACCACAGCCCGATTTTTTTACACGGCGAAGGCTGGGAATGGGGTTGCGGGTGCGCGCCCCTCACATTTGTTTGTCTGCATGGCATCGATTTCCCCCGCGTCTTCCGGACCATCGCGGTCTTCACGCCCCGATTCTGGTGGTAAAAAAAAGAGTGGTGACGTAAGGGCGGCGCAAGCCTTCGCCAAACAGAAGAGGCTCGAGAAACAATCCAAGACCTACCGGCTCCCCATGGGCGAGCTGGCGCTCTTTACGCAGCAAATTGCGTCGCTCTTGATGGCCGGTCTGCCGCTCGTCCAGTGTCTCGAGGCGTTGCAGGAGCAGACCGAGGATCCGGTTTTCCGCATCGTCATCCGCGACGTGCGGGCGGAAATTTCCCAAGGCAATTCGTTTTCGACGGCGGTAAAGCGGTTTCCTCATTCCTTCAACACGCTCTTCACTTCGATGGTCGAGGCCGGTGAAGCGAGCGGTGGTCTCGCCGAAATTTTGATGAAGGTCGCGGGCTATTTCGAGTCGACGGTGAAACTGAACAAGAAGGTGAAGTCGGCGATGACCTATCCGATCGCGGTCATCTGCCTGTCGTTCGCGCTCGTCAACGTGTTGCTGATCTTCGTCATTCCGGTGTTCGCGGCCATGTTCAAGGACTTTGGCGCCAAGCTGCCGGCACCGACGCAGTTCCTCATCGATCTCTCTGATTTCATGATAGCGTATTGGTGGGCGGTCGGCCTGGCTGGCTATGCTGGCTACTGGGGGCTGAACAAGTTTGTCGCGACCCCCAACGGGCGGCGCACCAAGGACAACTTTCTGGTGAAGGCGCCGATCTTTGGGAATCTCGTCCACAAGATCGCGCTGTCCCGTTTCTGCCGCACGTATGCGACGTTGATCCGTTCGGGTGTGCCGATCTTGCGCACCCTCGAAATCGTGTCGTCGGCGAGCGGCAAATGTCAGATCGAGGACGCGTGCACACAGATCGCCAAGCACGTCAGCCAAGGCGGGCAAGTGTCCGAAGTCCTTGCGGCCAATGAATTTTTTCCGCCGATGATGAAACACATGGTGAAGGCCGGTGAATCGACCGGTAACGTCGACGGCATGATGAACAAGATCGCCGACTTCTACGACGTGGAGTGCGAAGCCACGGTCGGCGCGCTCACCTCGCTGATCGAGCCGTTGCTGATCGTGTTTCTCGGGGTGATCGTCGGCGGCATTGTCATGGCGATGTTCCTGCCGATCTTCCAACTGGGCGCCGTCGCTGGCGGAGTGTAACCGAGGGGAGCGCCCGCCGAATTGACAGCGCGCGCCGCGTTCCCCGGCACGTCGCCGTCTTTCCCGTCTCTCCCCAGGCCTCCGTGCTTATCGTCAACGACCTCGTTTGCGACCGACGGCGAAAAGGGCCGGGCGCGTTACCGAGCAAACACGTTTGATCCCGCAGGGCAGCTTTCCCGCTTGCCGCGCGTTTCGGCGCTCTCAACCCTCGGACAAATCTACGCTCATGCCCAAACGCACTGACCTGAAGTCCATCCTCATCATCG
>SYGN01000312.1 GCA_005799525.1 Opitutaceae bacterium
ATCGGCCGCACCGGCCGGGCGCAGGCCGTCGGCGACGCGTTTACGCTCGTGACTCCGGAAAATGCGAACGACATCCGCGACATCCAGCGCTTCATCGGCGCGAAGATTCCTGAGCTCCGCCTCGAAGGTTTCCCGTATCGCGCCTTCGTCGCGCGCACCGAGGACCCGCAACAGCAGCGCGGTCGTGGCAGTCTGCCCGGGCAGATTCGGCACAAGGGCAGCTTCAACCGCTTCCGCGGCCGGCGCTGATTCTTGAAGACGAGGTGACCCGGGCTTTCCAGTCCGGGTCTTCTCCGACGTTTTTCCAGCGTGGGCCGCAAGGCCTGCGCTTTTTAGGCCCACCCCACCGAGTCCGCCAAGCGTCTAACCTCGGTAACGGCTGAAGCCCGCGGAAAGTCGCTGCTGCGGTGGGTGCTCAAATCTCGGGCGGAGCACTTCAATTCACCCGGTTCCACACCGGCTGCCCCAGCACCGCCGCGCGGGCGATTTTCGCCGAGGTGCTGCGCATTTCGATCATTCCCTCCGGGGAGCAAAACGCGGCGTGGCAAGTGACGATCAGGTTGGGCGTGGCGGCTTCCTCGGCAGTGCGGAGCGGCTCGGCTTCGACGACATCGAGGCCGGCGCCGGCAAGGTGGCCGCTGCGCAGCGCGGCGAAGACGGGGGCTTTTTGCACGATGTCGCCGCGAGCGGTGTTCACGACGTAGGAGCCGGGTTTCATCAGCGCAATTTCCTGCGCGCCGATGATGCCGCGCGTCTCGGCGGTGAGCGGGCAATGAACCGACAGGGTGTCGGCGCGGCGGAGGAGTTCATCGAGTGAGCTCACGCGCTCCACGCCGATGGCTTTGTGCGTGCCGCTCGGCACGTAGGGATCGAAAAAGATCGTGCGGAACCCCATTGCCTTTGCGCGCAGGGCGGCGGCGGTGCCAATGCGGCCGAGGCCGAGAATGCCGAAGGTTTGCGTGCTCAGGCGGCGCATCTTGGCGGCGGTTTCGATTTTCCAACCGAGGCGTTTGGCCTCCGCATCGAGTGGGAAGAGTTGGCGGTAGAGTGCGAGCGTGAGGGCGATGGCGTGGTCGGCGACTTCCTCGGTGCCGTAGTCGGGCACGTTGCAGACCGCGATTCCGGCCTGCGCGGCGGCGCCGATGTCGACGGTGTCGAAGCCGACGCCGTTGCGGATAATCACGCGGCAGTGCTTCAAGCGGGCGATCACTGTGGCTTCGATCTTCGGGCCGTGCCAGAGGATGATCGCGTGGGCGGCGAGCACCTCCTCGGGGATCGGCGCGTTAAAATCCAACCACACGGTGCGCAGGTCGGCGACGTCCGTGAGGAAAGGCGTTTCCACCGTGGCGGTGATGTCGGTGAAACGAAATTCCTTCGGGCAAACGATGACGATGATGGGTTTGGTCATGGAGAAACTCTTTGACCACGGATTACACGGATGGCACGGATAGCAAAAGCCTTATCCGTGTTCTCTGTGAAATCTGTGATCAAACTCCTCCTCTGCTTGGGTCTGTTGTCCGTGGTGATGCCCCTCGCCCTCCACGCCCAGCGCGAAAAACTGTCGCCCGAAGAGCTCGCTTTTGTGGAGAAATCATGGCCCGACGCCAAGAAGACCAATACCGGCATCCGCTACATTATCCTTCAGCCGGGCAGCGGCGACACGCCGAAGGCCGGTGACAAGGTGGCGGTGCTCTACGTGGGTCGCCTGCTCAACGGCACCGTCTTCGATCAGGCGACGGAGAAGGACAAACCGTTTACGTTTCGCGTGGCGCGCGAGCAGGTGATCCAAGGTTGGGATCAGGTCTTGCCGATGATGAAGCTGGGTGAAAAACGGCTCGTCGTCATCCCGGCGGAGCTGGCCTACGGCACGCGCGGGCAACCGCCAAAAATCGGCCGCAACGCCGCGCTCGTGTTCGAGATCGAGTTGATCGAGATCAAGCGGGACTGACGATTTAACCGGCGCGTAACATGCCGACGGAGGTTTTGGCGAACGCGTGCTCGCCGCCGTGGGAAATCGCGCCCATGCTCCGCCGCATGAGAACTCCTCTGCTCCCTGCGCTCGCGATCGCGGCGCTGTTTTTTCCTTCGGCTTACGCTGCGACGAAGTCTCCCGTGACGTTGCCCGGCCTCCAGCGCGACGGCTCGGTGCTGTTGCCCAACCAGTGGTCGCTGCGTCCCGTGGGGAAACACACTGTGGTCGGGGATTTTCCGGTGAACATCGCGCTGCACCCGGCCGGTGCGTTTGCCGCCGTCCTGCACAGCGGTTGGGGTCAGCACGAGGTCCGGATCCTCAACGCCAAGACGGGTGCGCTCGTCTCGCAGGTTGCGTTGGACGAGACATTTTATGGGCTCACCTGGTCGCCAGATGGACGGCAACTCTACGTCAGCGGCGCGGCGGCGGAGGTGATTCACGCCTTTGCTTTCAAGGAGGGTTACCTCTCCGAGCATCGCGAACTGCGCCTGCGTGACGCCAAGGAGCGCGGCATGCCGGCGGGCCTTGCGGCTGCGGCCGACGGCCAATCGCTCTACGTCGCGGAGACCTGGGGTCAGCGCGTTGAAAAAATCTCCACGACTGATGGTCGCGCGCTCTGGACGCAGCAACTCGCCCCGCCCCAAGGTGGCAGCACCATGGTGCACGACGAGGCGCGCGTGGCACCCGCCGCGGCGAGTGTGGCGCCCTTTCCCTACACCTGCGTGGTCGATGAGAAACAGGGTCGCGTTTACGTGAGCCTCTGGGGCGCGAACGCCGTGCTGGTGCTCGATGCGGCGACCGGCGCCGAGACGGCGCGGTGGCCGGTCGGTTCGCATCCGAACGAAATGTTGCTCGCGCCGGATGGGCGATTGTTCGTCGCGGAGGCCAATCACAACACGGTCAGCATCGTCGATACCGCCACGGGTCGCGTCGGCGAAAAACTCACCGCGTCGCTCTTTCCCAATTCCCCGCCCGGCTCGATGCCCAACAGCCTCGCGCTCTCCCCCGACGGCGAACTCCTCTTCGTAGCCAATGCCACGAACAACAACGTCGCCATCTTTGACGTGGAAAAAACGGGCAAGGCGAAGTCGCTCGGTTTCATCCCGGTCGGTTGGTTTCCCACCAGCGTGCGGGTGTCAGCGGATGGCCAGACGCTCTTCGTCGCCAACGGCAAGGGCACGACCTCCGCGGCCAATCCGCGCGGCCCGTTTCCCGGGTCGCCGGCTCCCCGCAATTTGCAGGAATACATTGGTGGACTCTTTCAGGGTACGGTCGCCTTGATCGCCTTGCCAGTGGCGAAAAAACGCGCCGAGCAATTCGGCGTCTGGTCGAAGACAGCCTACACGTGCAGCCCCCTCGATGCCGCTGCGTCGCCACGCGGTTTGGCGGCGCGCCCCGCTGGTAGCCCGATCCCGGCCAAGGTCGGCGATCCCTCGCCGATTAAAAACGTGATCTACATCATCCGGGAAAACCGCACCTACGACCAAGTTTTCGGCGATATGCCCGAAGGCAACGGTGATTCCCGGCTGTGTCTCTTTCCGGAAAAGGTCACGCCTAACGCGCACGCGCTCGCCCGCGAATTTGTGTTGCTCGATAACCTCTACGCCGACGGCGAGGTCAGTGCCGATGGCCACGAGTGGACCATGGGCGCCTATGCGACGGACTTCGTCGAGCGCCACTGGCCGTTGAGTTACGGCCATAACACGAAGAAAAAATACGACTACCCCTCCGAGGGGCGGTTCCCGATCGCGACGCCCGTCAACGGCTATCTTTGGAACCGTGCGGCCGAGGCGGGCGTGAGCTACCGCAGCTACGGCGAATATTGCTCCACGCCTAAGACCGGTCCGGACCTGTCCGCGCCTTCGCTACCGATTCTCGTCGGCCACATCGACCCGCTCTATCGCGCGTGGGACATGGACTATCCCGATATCAAGCGCGCCGAGCGCTTCGGCGCTGAGATCCGCCGCTTCGAGCGCGAAGGCGGCATGCCGCGCTTGCAGGTGCTCCGTCTCGGGAACGACCATACGGTGGGCACGGTGGCCGGCAAACCCACCCCGACTGCGATGGTCGCTGAAAATGATGAGGCCCTCGGCCGTATCGTCGAAGCCGTGAGTAAATCTAAATTCTGGGCCGACACGGCGATTTTCGTCCTCGAGGACGATGCGCAAAACGGACCCGACCACGTAGACGCGCACCGTATGCCCGGCTTCGTGATCAGCTCCTGGACGAAGCGCCGCACCGTGGATTCCACGCTGTATTCGACGACGAGTATGCTCCGCACGATGGAGTTGATTTTAGGCCTGCAGCCGATGTCGCAGTTCGACGCCGCGGCGATGCCGATGTGGGCCTGTTTTGGCGACCGGTCCGATCCGACGCCTTACACCGCCCGTCCCGCGCAGGTGAATGTAAACGAGCTCAATGCTAAGCTCGCTTGGGGCGAACGCGAATCGCGGAAGATGGATTTTTCCGAACCCGACAAAGCGGACGATATCCAGCTCAACGAAATCATCTGGCGCAGCGTGCGTGGCGCGGATTCCCCGATGCCCGCCCCCGTGCGTGCCGCCTTCTACAAAACGCACACGAAGACTGATGGCGAAAAATGAGGTGGCAGGGTGGGAATAATTTCGGGCTGGATCGCGAAAATGATTTTGGGTTCGAAGTTCCGCCTTTAAGGCGGTCACGGGCGGTCACGAGCAGGGTTGGAACGGCTAACCCGGAACTCCGAACTTGGAGGAGGGCGGAAACGGGGCACAGGATTGATCGCATCCGGGCCGTGCGCTGACCGCCTCGTAGCTTGACCCACCCGGCCTCGCGCGGGCGCAACCTTTCTCACCGAGACGATCCCGGTTATTTTATCCTGCCCGTGGTGATCGATCCCGTGGGTGGAAACGAGGTGCTCGTGCCGGAGCGGTTTTTGCAGGTGCAGTAGACGCGACTTGCCGGCGGAACGGCGACGCCGAAGTATGTGGAGCGGATGGTGCGGTTGATCAGAGATTTTCGGAAACGTGAAAGAGGACTGCTCTGATGAATTTTTTTCACAGAGGACACGGAGGAGTCACAGAGGATAAAGAGACGAACCAAGTCTCTGTATTGAATCATTCCGTGGTTTACTCTGTGGGCTCCGTGCTCTCTGTGAGTCAGCTTCGATGCACGTCGCCAACCCCACGCCTCCCTCCGCCGCCATCGACCGCGAGAATCCGTGGCCGGGGCTGGCGTCGTTCACCGAGGATGCTCGCGCGTTTTTCTTTGGGCGGAAAAAGGAGACCGATTAATTGGTGCGGCTCGTCCGCCGCAATGCGCTCACGGTGCTCTTCGGTCAGTCGGGGTTCGGCTCGGCAAATCTTCGCTGCTCCAAGCCGGTGCGTTTCCGCTGCTGCGCGAGGCCGACTACCTGCCGCTTTACCTGCGGTTCGATCATGGGATTGAAGTGGCACGGGCTTTCCGGCCCGTGATGGCTTTGCTGGGAGGGAGGAGGGCTGCGGAAACGAGCCACGGGCTGGAAAGCCCATGCCTGTGCGTCCATGAAACCATGAACTCAGAATGTGAAAGTCATTACCTCCGTGGAGACAGAGACTGCGGAGCAGTCGAAGGCAACTGCGTCGCTGCAAGGCGGGGTGGGGAGCAGCCCGAGACGGAAGGTCGGTCCCGAACGAAAGTGAACTCGATACGGCAGGTCAGACGGGCGAGCGTGCGAGCGAAACGCGAAGCCTGCCGCGCAAGCGGCAAACCGGTCACGGCACTAGCACTGTCAAA
>SYGN01000042.1 GCA_005799525.1 Opitutaceae bacterium
GGCGGCGTGCCAGTGGGCCGGTGGGGGCGGACGAGTGGCTGTGACTGGAGTCGAGACGGCGTTGCAGACGAGCGTGAGCGGCGGAGAAGTCGGCGCGGTGAAGGCGGGGCCGCTCGTTTCGATTTTCCACCAAGCGAGCGTGGCGGGAGGGAGTGGCGGGCTGCGCCATTCACCGGCGGTGACGAGGGCGTGAGTGCGCCGTTCGAAGAGGGTTGAGGGAGCTTCCGGGGGAGGGACGGAAAAGCCCTCGACGCGAACTGGGGCGCGAACACTCACGGGAAGAATGGCGCGGATATCGGGGCGGCGGAGGATGCGCGCGAGCCAGTCGGGGAGGGGAAAGGGCAAGGGGGATTTTGCGAACGTAGCGTAGTCGTCGGTGAGGACGAAGGCTTGGACGCTGCGTTCGGAGGCGAGGCTTTCCCGTTTTTTGTCGGGGAGTGGACCGGTGAGGACATCGCGTGTGGCGAGGGCGACGCAGACGCACGTGAGGGCGAGCCAAGTCACGCCGAGGGCGGGGAACGGCAAGCGGTTAGATGGAGCGAGCGGGCGACGGAGCGAGGGAACGAAGGTTGCGAGGTGGGCGAGGGCAAGGAACGAGACGATCAGGCCGAGAGCGGCGATGTCCCCGTAACGACTTGCGGGGAGGCCGCCGCCGCCGGCGCGAGAGAAGGATACAGCGGCGATTTGGAGGAGCACCCACGAGCCGGCGGCGAGGAGGGTGTCGGCAGCGGGAGAATGAACGAGCGGGAGAGCGGGAGAGGGGGAGAGGGGAAGAGATGAACGAAGGCGGAGGAAGAGGAGAGTGAGCCACGGGAGCCAGAGGAGGGGGGCGAGCGAGGGGTGTTGAGGGAGTGGCCAGGCGAGGCAGCGGGCGAAGTAGAGGAAGAATTCGGCGAGGGTTTTGGCGTGGAGCGTGTCGTGCCACGGGGTCGGAGTGCGCAGGACGATGCCGAGGGCACCGGTGAAAAAGGCGGTCAGGAGCAGAACCAGGGCGTCGCGGCGTAGGGAGATTTTGGAGACGAGGCGGAGGACGGCGACGGCGGCCAGCGGGGCGGCGATGAGCACCCCGGAGCCCATGCTGACGAGGGAGAGGAGTCCGCAGAGGAGTCCTCCCCACCAGCGGAGGGAAAGGGCCGGGGCGGTGAGGAGGAGGTGAAGGGCGAGGAGAGTGAAGCCGGTGAGGAAATAGAATTGGGATTGAAAACCTCCGAGGACATTTTCCCACGCGATCGGGGGAGCGGTCGCGAGGAGGAGCACGAGTCCGCTGGCGAGCGCCCAAGGAAGAGAGAAGCGGCGGAGGGCCCAGAGGAAAAGACCGGCGGCGAGCGCGGCGTGGAGGGCGGCGCTGGTGACGCATTGTACGCGGGCGTCCCACTGACCGCCGGCGGCAGCGAGCGCGAGGTTGAGCGCGAGAGTGGGGGCGATGCGGTGTTCGTTGTGGGGAAGAACGAGGTTTTTCCAGAGTTCGTGGCGCTCGAACCACGGGGTGAGGAGGAGATCGCCCTCCTTGGCCCATTGGTCCCAATACGGGAGGTCGCTGCCGTAGCGGTCGATGGCGATCAGTTTGGCCCCCCAGACGGTGAAAAAGAGGCAGAGCGCGAGAGCGGCGTGGGTGGGGCGGGGAAAGGCGGAGAGGGGGAGAGGGGGAGACGGGGAGAGGGCGGGAAGTGAGAGGGGGAGAAACTTGGGGCGAAGGATAAATGCGAGCAGCGCAAGGAGGGCGGCGAGGGCGGCGGCGAGTTGGGCGAGGAGCAGGCCGTGTTTGGTGCACCGGGAGGCAAGATAGGAGAGGTGGCCCATTTCGACGGGTGCGCTGAAGGCGAGCCAGCGGGCGGGATCGGTATCGCGAGCGACGACGACGAAAGGCGTGCGGGGGGCGCGGACGTAGTCGGCGCGCCAGGTGTCACCGGGAAGCTTGGACGGGGCGACGGTGGCAAGGAGCGCGTGCGTGGTGGGGTCGCGGAGTTCGAGGGAGAGCGTGGCGGGGGAGGCACCGAGCTGGCCGGCGGTTTCGAATTTCAACCACGCGCCCAGTGGCGAGGTGAGCGGGGCGCTGGTCCATTCGCCGGTGTTCGCGGGACCGGTGGTCGGATCGAACGAGCCCCAGGTCGGGAACGAGGCGAGTGGGACGGTGGCGGGTGAAAGCCCGGGGCGGGGCGCGGTGGCGAGGGAGAGTTGCGAAGCGTTGTTTTCGGCGAACGGGGACGGAGCGGTCGATCGCAGAGCGAGGGGTGCACGGAGCACAGCGGGCATGAGCGCACGGACGCAGGCGTGGGAGAGGCGATCAATGATGCCGCCGGCGCTCGGATAAGGGATTTCAGGAAAGGCGAGTTGCGCGGGGTCGTCGGTGGCGAGGTAGCCCCGCATATGCGCTTCGGCCGCGATGTAGTATTTTTTCGCGTCGGGCATTTCGGTGTCGAGGTTTCGCGTAACGAGGTCCGTGACGCCGAAGAGAAACGTGACGAGCCAAACGTGGCCGAGGGCGCGGAGAGGGGTGAGTCGAAAGGACGAAAGACGGAGGGCGTGGGACCAAGCGGAGGAGGCCGGAGACCTCAGGAGCCAAGCGAGGCAGAGGGCGTTGACCATCGCGCCGAAGGTCAGCGTATCCATATAGCGGGACGCAGGGAAATCGGCGCCGGCGCCGCGAGCGTAGGCGGTGGCGAGGAGTTGCACGAGGACCCAGCCGCCGAGGGCGGTGATGGTTTGGGCGAGGTGCACGGTGGCAGGCGGACTGAAGTCCGGCCGGCGCCGGAGGACGGACATGGCGACGAGGAACCAAGGGAGCCAGAGGATGATCGCGAGCCAGTCGTAGCCGCTGGGGACGGGCCATTGAAGACTGTGGAGCAGGGAGAAAAAGAAATCGTGAAGCGTTTTCACCTTCATGTGCGCATGGTGGTCGACCTCGACCCGCGTGGCTGCGCCGACGGCGACAAGCGCGGCGCAGAGCGCAAGTGTCGGCCAAGCGGCGTGGGCCGTGGTATCGCCACGGAAGATACGGAAGGCGACGACGATGATGACGACCGCTACGGCGAGGAGACCGGAGCCCATCGTCAAGAGGGCGAGCGTGGCGGTGGCTGCGCCGAGCCACCAGCGGAAGGTAAGTGGTCGGGCGAAGGGGAGCGTGACGATGGCGGTGAAGGACGTGACGAGCAGCCAGTATTGTTGAGAATGAAAACCGCCGAGGACGTTTTGCCACGCGAGCGGGAGGCCGAAGAGCGCGACGGCGAGGAGCCAGAGGGCGGGGAGAAGGAGCGTGGGTGGAGCGGGGAGAGGGGGAGACGGAGAGCGTGGGAGAGGGGGAGAGGGGGCGACGAGGCGGACGGCGAGGAGCCAGAGGGCGGTGGCAAGGGCGCTGTGGAGAATGGCGTTGGTGACGGCTTGGAGGCGGGCGTCCCATTGGCCGTTGAGAACGGTGAGGGCGAGGTTCTGGAGTTTCGTGAGGACGACGCGGTGCTCGTTGTGGGGGGTGAAGATGTTTTGGAGGAAGTGGTCGTGTTCGAACCACGGGATGATGGCGTAGTAGGCCTCGGCGTCCCACTGATCCCAGTCGGGCATCGCCGAGCCGAAGCGATCGAAGGTCGCCCACTTCAGGCCGAGGACGACGCAGAAGAGGCACGCAGCGTAGACGGCGGAGAGGAGGTTGGGACGCAGGAGGTGCTTGAGCACGGAGGAGACGGAGGACGGAAGTCAGAGGACCGAGCACAGGGGCCGGAGGGCCGCGGGGGAGTCCGTGGGAAACGAGGGTGTGTGTCGACGCCGGAGCGCGTCAGGGGTTCGTGGCGACGGCGAACAGGTGGTAGTGGAGGGGAGTGCCTTCGACGGTGCGGAGCGGGTAGGAGGTGTGAAAACCGAGTTCGACCTGCACGTAGAACGGGCGGAGCAGGGCGCCGAGGCTGGCGCGGGTGTAGAAATTTTTGTGGTCGGCTTCGAGCATGTGCCACGGGGTGGCGAGGTGGTCCCAGAGGTAGCCGAGGAGTTCGCAGTTGGGGACGGAGACGAGGAGTTTCCTCGGAGCGACGCGGTGGATTTCGCGGAGAACGGCGGCGGGGTCGTCGAGGTGTTCGAGGACCTCGAGGCAGAGGGCGGCGTCGAAGGAGGCGTCGGCGAACGGGAGGGCGCGGCCGTCGACGTGGCGGTGCGGGAGGCCGAGGCGGGTGAGTTCGGCGCAATCAGCGGCGTCGACCTCGGCGCCCACCCAGTCGTAGCCGTCGGCGAGGAGGGTGCGGCCGTAGGAGCCGAGGCCGCAGCCGACGTCGAGGACGCGGAGGGGACGGGATTCGGCGCGCGGGGTGGAGGCAGGCGGGCGGGGTGCTCCGAGGTGGCGGCGGAGGAGCAGGGCGACTTCGCCGCTGCCCTCGGCGAGGGAGGGGCCTTCGGCAAAAATGTTGGCGCGGCGCTGGATCGCGGTGGTGCGGTTATCCAGGAGAATGCCGAAATGGTTGGTGCGGTAGTCGCGGGCGATGGGGGCGACGGTGGCGGTGGCGAGCGGGGCGGTGAGGGTGCCGTCGCGGAGGCGGGCGTGGAGGCGGAGGGTCAGGGAATCACGGGTCGGGAGACCTGTGCCACGCGGAGACGGATCGTGGCAGAAAAATTCGAAGCCGGTGAGGGCGGAGGGCGGGAGGGCGAGAGCGGCGGCGACGTCGGGGCGGGCGTAAAGGGTGGCGGTGAAACCGAGCGGGGTTTCGGTGCCGTCGGGCGCGGTGGCGTAGACTTCGAGGGTGGCGATTTGCGACTGGGCGGAGTCGAGCCAGAGCCAGCCCCGGACTTGGAAGTTGAGCGGGTCGACGACGGAGGTCGGCGCGGGGGCGTCGAGGTGGGCGGGCATGAGTCACGCGAGGCCGAGCCAGAGACGGACGGCGGTATCGACGGCGGCGAGGGTGGCGGGTTCGACGGTGCCGAGCTTGCGGGTGGGTCTAACGCTGGGGATGCCCGAAATTCCCCGGGCTTCGAAGGCTCCGGGGTCGAACCCGCGAGCATCGTGCGTCACTCGGAAGCGAGTGCCGCGGACGGACGTGGTGCGAGGGACAAATGAAACGATGGCCCGGTCGTCATCACCAAACGCCACGCTGAGCGCCACCGAGGGCCGCGTTTTCGCGGCGTAACCGAGATCAATCAGCCAGATTTCTCCGCGACGTGCGACTGGCATATGGCCTCCTCCTCATCGTAGAGCTGAAAGAGAGACTCCGAGGCGGCCGTCACTCGTTGGCGCTCGTCTAGCCACGCAACGAGTGCGCTCACTTCCCGGGGAGTGAGCGCACTCGATGGCGGCTTCGATTTCTGTCACGGTGGACACGCGGAATAACTAGGGGAAACGACGGGCGGAGCAAGCTTGGGAACGGGAGGGGAGGCGGACTGAAGTCCGCCCTACTTCAACGGCGGCCACTCGCGCGGGGGGAGGGCGAGGGTGAAGTCGTTGATCGTGTGCGTGAGATTGGAATTGTAGGCGGGGTCGTTGTCCAGCAAGTCGCTCCACGTGGCGCGCATATACTCGACTTCGCTGCGGAAGCGGTCGCGTTTTTCCAGCGTATCCTCTTTTCCACGGCTCGCGCTTTCGTGGTGGTAGAGTTCGGCGTAGGGTGTCCAGAGGTTGTTGAATCCGGCGGCGCGGACTTTCAGGCAGAAGTCGACGTCGTTGAAGGCGACTTTGAGTTGGTCGGCGTTGAGGCCGCCGACTTGTTGGTAAACTTCCCGACGGATCACCAAACACGCGGCGGTGACGGCGCTGAGGTTTTGTTGGAGGAGATTGCGATGGGCTTGGCCGGCGGCACCGCGGGGGTGCGTTTGCCACGCGTGCGCGGCGACGCCGCCGATGCCGAGGATGACGCCGGCGTGTTGGATGCGGTCGTCGGGATAGTAGAGTTTGGCTCCCACGCAGCCGATCTCGGGGCGGAGGGCGTGGCTGACCATCTCGTCGAGCCAGTCGGGGTTGATGACGGTAAGGTCGTTGTTGAGAAGGCCGATCAACGGGGCGTCGGTTTGCTCAACGGCGAAATTATTGAGCGCAGAGAAATTGAATTCACCCGGGGAGCGGAGGACGCGGACGGAGATCGAGCCATCGCCCGCCAGCGGGCTCCTACTTGGTAGCGAGGCGAGGTAGGCGAGGGTGGCTTCGTCGTCGGAATCGTTGTCGACGATGAGGAGTTCGAAGTTTGGATACGTGGTTTTGGAGAGGAGGCTCTCGACGCAAGGCTGAAGGAATTCGAGGCGATTGCGCGTGGGGATGATGAGCGTGACGCGGGGGGCCGGCGTGGGGATGGGGTAGTGCACGCGCCAGTAGGAGCCTTTGGTGGGGCTGATGGTGGCGTTGACGCCGGTGCGGACGAAGTGCTCGCTGATGACTTTTTCGGCGGCACCGGTGGCGTAGCTTTTCGCACCGATGACCATCGCGGTGGAGCCGGGGACGCTGCGCCAGTGGTAGAGAATTTTCGGAATGTGGCGGATGCGCTCGGCGGCGGTACGTTCGACCACGCGCATGGCGAGATCCCAATCTTGCGAGCCCTCGTAGCCGACGCGGAACCCGCCGACTTCGCGCACGAGCAGCGTGCGGTAGACGCCGAGGTGCGAGATGTAGTTCTGGACGTTGAAAAGATCGGGGTTCCAGTCGGGCTTGAAGTAGTGGTCGTAGCGGTCGCCGTTTTCGTCGATTTTATCTTCGTCGGAGTAGATGAGGTCGGCGGCGGGGTGGGCGTTGATTTCGAGGGCGACGCAGGCGAGGGCGTGGGGGCGGATTTCGTCGTCGTGGTCGAGGAGGGCGAGAAATTCGCCGTGAGCGAGGGCGAGGGCGGAGTTCGAGGTCGCGGAGATGTGGCCGTTGGTCTCGCGGAGGACGACTTTGATGCGGGGGTCCTTTTTCTGATATGCTTCGAGAATTTTGCGGACGTGAGGTTCTTTCGAGGCGTCGTCGGCGATGCAGAGTTCCCAGTTTTCGTAGAGTTGGCGACGGACGGAGTCGATGGCGCGGACGAGCCATTTTTCCGGGGTGTTGTAGGTGGGCATCAACACCGAGATGAGCGGCTTTTTCGGGAGGCCGGCTATCTTCGCGCGGATCTGGTCGGCGATTTCGGGGGTGAGGCGGTCGTAGGCGGCGGCCCACGCGGCGTAGGAATTGGGCGGCGGCGGTGCGTCGTCGGTGGTGCGCTTGATTTGGCGACTGAGGAACGGGGTCCAAGCGCCGGCCTCATCTTGGGCTTCGAGGACGAGCGTGCGGATGCCGCGTTTGGGGATTTCGATTTTCAGCATCCAGCCGCAGCGCTCGGCGCCGGGGTGGTCGCGGAAGTGGTCGAGGACGTCGAGGCGTTCGACGCCGGATTGGGCGGCGACGGTGACGTCGCCGAGGCGGGCGCGAACGGCACGGATCGGGGCGCGATCTTTGCGGAGGGACCAGCCGAGGATGTTGAGCGTCGCGGGAATCGTGCGCCAATCTTGGGGACGATCGATGTTGCCGTGGAATTCTGCGGAAGTGGTGGCGGGGGCCGAGGCGGAGGCGGATGAAGACGTATCGAGGAAGAGGCGACGCAGGTCGCGGAGTGGGGACGTGATCTTCCACGAGAAGGAGGACTGCAGCTTCGCTATTTTTTCGTCGCGGGAGCGGAGGGTGGCCTGAGCCTCGGCGAGACGAGCGGTGGCGGCGGCTTGGTCGTCGGCACGGGCGGCTTCGAGAGTGGAGCGTTCGGCGGCGAATTGGGCGCGGAGCGCGGTGGCCTCGGCGGCGTGGGCGGTGCGGGCGACGACGGTTTCGTCGCGCGAGAGGACGAGGGCTTTCTCGGTGACGGTGAGGGAATTTTCGAGGGCGGCGATACGGGCGTCGGCTTGGATCAGGGCGTTTTCGTAGGCGACGACTTGTTGGCGACCGGACTTGAGGAGGGCGTCGGCTTGTTCGCGGAGATGTTTGTAGTGAGCGATGGCGCCGACGGCTTCGTGGTAACCGCCGCGAGTGATGGCGAGTTCGCGTTCGAGGTTGTCGGCGTGATTTTTGGTGAGGACGCGGGCGTGCTCGATGGTGGCGGAGCACTGGCGCTCGGCGGCGAGTTGCTCGGTGTAGCTGAGGTTAGTGGCGGCGACGTTTTCGCGGGCGGCGGCGAGGAGGGCGTCGAGGTTGCTGATGTGATCGCGGGAGAGTTTCTCGCGAGTGAGGCCGTGGTCGCGTTCGGTCGTGAGTTCGCTGATACGCTGGATGGAGGTGTTGGCGTCGAGGGCGAGTTCGAGCTGGCGTACGAGGTGTGCGAGGAGATCCGTCTCGGCGGCGAGGGCGGCGGCGGGAGCGCCAAGGGCTTGGGCGGCGCGGTGGGCGCGCGCGACGGCGAGGGTGGTCTCGCTGGCTGTGGGCGGGGAAATGAGGGACCAATCGGTGGCCGAGGGACGGGTCAAAATGGTCGCGTAGAAATTGGCGAGCGCAAGGGTGTTGGCGACGAGATCGAAGTGGGTGTGGGCGAAGGCGACGCCGTTTTTACCGAGTGAGGCGCAGAGTGCGGGATCGATGAAGAGGAGTTGGCAGGTGTCGGAAATTTCCGTGGGTGTGCCGGTGGGGAGGAAAATGGCCTCTTGGCCATCGGTCATGAGCGCGGCGAGGTTGGTGGGTGGGAGGACGACGGGGCGGCCGCTGGCGAGAAACTCGGGGAGCTTGGAAGGGAGGCGGTAGTCGTTGAAATCGCCCGGCTGGCCGGGTTGCACGAGGACATCGGCGAGGGCGAGGAGGCGCGGGAGTTGAGCTTTTTCAACAAAGCCGAGGTCGAGGACGTGGCGGGTGAGCTCGGGGGAGAGTGAGGCGAGAAACTTCGGGGCGTTGAAGCCGGTGCGGACGAGGCGGGTGGGCGTGCCGCGCTGGTTGAGGAGGGCGACGGCGACGTAGAGGTCGCGCATCTCGGGCTCGTTGGCGAAGGTGTTGCTCCCGGTGAACACGATGACGCGTTCATCGTCGCGAAGGCCGAGCTCGGCGCGCAGGGCGGGGTCGGCGGGCTGGGGGGCGTAGAGGGAGAAATCGACGCCGGGCGGGAGGAGGTGGGTGGGGATGCCGGCGGGGATGAAGGCGCGAAGACTGTTGACGATATGGGTGACGCCATCGGCAACGCGGAGAAAGACCTCGTGGCGCAGCGGGTGGGGGAGGGCGTCGATCAGCCACGCGTCGGTGGCGGCGGGAGTGGCGTCGCGGAGGGAGGCGAAGGATTCGCCGGTGTAGGCTTCGAGGAGGAAGCGCTCGTTATCCTCGAGGTGGATGATGAGGCGGGCGGGGGTGGTGGCGGCGCGTTGGTAGGCGAGGGTGAACTTGCGGACGCCCTCGCGCGGGGTCCAAGCGTGAATGAGGTCGGCGGGGCGGCCGTCGGGGAAGAGTCCGGGGCGGGCGAGGAGTTCGGCGTAGGTGGCGGCGATGAAGAGCGGAGCCGGGAGGTGGGCGACGGTTGCTTTGTCCTGCGAGACGGCGACGATGCAGACGTGGCCGGCGGCGCAGAGGGTATTCGCGAAACCAGCGATGTGGTTGAGGCTGTTCGTGGTAAAGTCGCCGTAGTTGACGAAGAGGATGTTCACGCGAAAAAAGGAATCAGGAGAGAGGGAAAACGAGCGAGTGGAAGGTCGGAAAACTCAGGCGAAAAGCACGGCCGCGTTGACGGAAAATTCAGGCGAAAGCACGGCAGGAAGGACGAGAAATGCTGATAATGAAAAAGGCAGACCCGCGACGCTGCGCGGGTCTGCCTCGAAGGTAAATGCGGATTTTAGTGGGGGCGGCGGAATTCAGGCGGCGGGGAATTCAGACGAGGCAGTTTTGACCGCTCCGGAGATTGGCCCATGGGCGAATCGGGGGAGCGGGGGAAACGGTGGTAGGGAAACGGCCGCTCCTCCCGGAAAAAATCAGAGTTGGAATCCGGCGGACGTGGAGTCGGCGACGAACATTTTCACGGTGTCGAGGGAGACGGCGGCGAGGTCGAGTCCGACCATTTTCGCAGCCTTGGCGAGGATGTCGTGGGGGACGGTGATGATCTGGCAACCGACTTCGTTGGCTTGAAAAATGTTAATGACTTCGCGCGTGCTGGCCCAGAGGAGTTCGGCTTTGGGCTGGCCTTCGAGCAGTGGCACGCAGGCGCGCATGAGGGGCATCGGGTCCACACCCGTGTCGGCGATGCGGCCGGCGAAGACGGAGACGACGGAGGCGACGTCGGGGTTGAGGGCGTCGGCGACTCCGCGGACTTGCGAAAGGGTGAGGAGGGCGGTGACGTTGAGTTTCACGCCGAGGAGACCGAGCTCTTTGATGAGGGGGAGGCAGGACTCGCCCTTGGAGTTGGTGATGGGAATCTTCGTATAGACGTTGGGGGCCCACGCGGTGATTTTGAGGGCTTGGCGCTTCATGTCGACGATGTCGTCGGTGAAGACCTCGAGGGAAATGGGTTTGGCGGTGACGGTTTGGAGGATGTCTTTGGCGAAGGCTTCGTAGTCTTTGATGCCGGCTTTTTTCATCAAGGTGGGGTTGGTGGTCAGGCCCTTGATGTGCGGCTTGGCGTAGAGTTCGAGGATGCCGGCTTTGTCGGCACCGTCGGCGTACAGCTGGACTTTGAGGGAAGCGAGCGAGGCCATGGGGAGCAGGAGGAGGGAGAAAGGCGGCGGGAGAAAGGAGAAAATACGCTGGTTGGAAATCGCCGCTCCGTGAGGCGTTAGGACTGGAGGATAATGGCGGCAGCGGCGGGGAAGGACTGGACGGTAAAGTCGGGCGGGGCGTGCAGAGCTTCGTCGTAGCCGAAGTCGATGAACACGGTGCGGACACCGGCGCGTTTCCCGCAATCGATGTCACGCCAGCGGTCACCGACCATCCATGAGCGGCTGAGGTCGAGATCGAGGAGCAGGGCGGCGTCGAGGAGCATGCCCGGGGCGGGTTTGCGGCGGTAGTCGGAGGGGTGGGGGACGCCTTGGCCCGGAGCGGAGCAGATCTCGATGTGGTCGATGGAGGGGACGAGCGAGAAGAGGCGCGAGTGCATGGAAGCGACGACGGAGGCGGACTGGGTGCCGCGGCCGATGTCGGGTTGGTTGGTGGCGACCACGAGCAGGTAGCCGGCAGCGGCGAGGGCAGCGCAGGCCTCGGGGACACCCGGGAAAAGTTCGAACTCCGCGAGAGTGTTCGGCGGGTAGGGTTTGCCGTCGCGGATGATCTGACGATTCAGCGTGCCGTCGCGGTCGAGGAAAACGGCGGGGCGGGGTGGCTGGGGCGCGGGCGGGGGCACGGAATTTTTAACCACGGATGAATACGGATGGACACGGATCCAGACAGGCGATGACGGATGGCGGAGAAATAAAAACGCGGCGTGGGGAGCGCCGCGGGGAAGGAGAGAAAGGCGAAGGAGGGGAGGGCGGTGATTAGGTGGACGCGGGCGTTGTAACGCTTTCCCACTTGGTCTGGTTCAGCTTCAAGTCGGGATGGGAGACGAAGAGGTGCCAGATGACGGCTTGGAAGGCTTCGCTGTGCGGGGTGATGTTGGCGGGGTTCACGGTTGGGACGATGACGCAGGCGTGGGCGACTTTGGCGGCGTAACCGCCGTCTTTGCCGACGATGGCGATAATGTGGGCGCCGACTTCTTTCGCGAACTTGAGGGCGAGGACGAGATTCGGGGAGACGTTTTTCTCGAGGTTGCCGCCGCCGACGGAGAGGATGAGGAGGGTATCGGCGGATTTGAGACGGGAGCCGCGGAGCCATTCGACGAAGACGGTGGCCCAACCCTCGTCGTTGGTGCGGGCGGTGAGTTCGGAGACGTTGTCGGTGGGGGCGTAGCACTCGAGGCCGGCGATTTTGCGGAAATCGTTGACGGCGTGGGAGGCATTGGCCGCGCTACCGCCGACGCCGAGGATAAAGAGGCGACCGCCGCGGTCGCGGGTGGCGCGGAGTTCGGCGACGCACTTTTCGCAATCGTCCGGATTGATCTTCGCGATGATTTCCACCGTCTCGCGGAGATGTTGGATAGAGTAGGAGGAGGGCATGAGGGAATTATTGGGGCGGAAGTTGGCTGGAGCGCAGGAGGGCGTCCAGTTCGTTCAAGCCTTCGTGAGAGCCGATTTCGTAGAAGCGTTGGGCGATTTCGTAGCCGGAGAGTTGGTGGCGCGCGACGAGGTTCATCTGCACGGCGGCGAGATCGACGACGGCGTCGCGGGGGAAGGTGGAGAACGCGGAGGCGCGGAAGAGGCCGAGACCGTAGTCGATGTGGTGCATCGCGGGGGTGCGGGCTTTTTTGTCGTAGCGGACGATTTCACCGTGGGTGAATTCGACGTTGCTGGTGTCGTAGCGACCGTGGTTTTCGTAGACGGTCATCAGGCCTTGGCGACCGGAGCGGAGGAAGTGATCGGCCACTGCGTGATAGTCGATGGGCAGGTAGCTGTCGCCGTAGAGAACGTAAAAGGCGTCGCCGAGTTGAGGGAGTGCTTGGATGAGCGCGCCGCCGGTGCCGAGGAGTGTCGGGCCGTCGAAGCAGTAGTCGATTTTGACGCCGAAGCGGGAGCCGTTGCCGTAGAGGTCGACGATTTGCTCACCCAGGTAGCCGACGCAAAGCACGAGGTGAGTGAGGCCGGCAGATTTGAGCAGGCGAAGTTGGTGGGAGAAAAACGGTTCGCCGGCGACTTCGACGAGGAGCTTGGGGATTTTTTCGGTGATGGGGCGGAGGCGGGTGGCCATGCCGCCGGCCAAAAGGGCGACGGGGAGAGGAGCGAGAGGCAAGGGCATCGGAGAGGTGCCCACGGAAGACACGGAATACACGGAAGAATCGAACGGGGAATTTTCCGATCAGACTGTTTCCGTGGATTCCGGGTGTTCCGTGGGCAATTGGTTTGAGCTCAGTTCTGGGCGACGACTTTGGTGCCTTCGAAGTCGAAGCGGAAGCGAACTTCTTGGAGGCCTTTTTCGCGCATGGCGTGGCGGAGTTTTTTTTTGTCGCCGGCGTAGAACATTAAAAAGCCGCCGCCGCCGGCGCCGATGAGTTTTCCGCCGAGGGCGCCGTGGGCCATGGCGTGATCATACCAATCGTTGATGACGGAGTTGCTCATGCCGGCGCTGCGGGCTTTTTTGCGCTGCCAATGGACGTCCATAAGTCGCGCAAATTCTTCGAGGTTGCCCGACTCGAGGGCGGCGAGCGACTGGTAGCCGAGGTCTTTGGTGAAGTGGAGATTGTCGAGCATCGCGGGGTCGTGGCTCTTGGATTTGTCGTTTTGGTCCTTGAGGATCGAAGACGCACTGCGGCTGTAGCCGGTGAAAAACAGAAGGAGATTATCCTCGAGATTAAAGAGGGTTTCCTCGGACGTCACGCAGGGGCGGTATTCGACGCGGCCGTCTTGGTGAAACGTGAAGGCGGTGATGCCACCGACGGCAGCGATGTATTGGTCCTGTTTGCCGATGGGCTCGCCGAGTTTGTTGAGCTCGATATCGCAGGCCTGTTCGGCCAGTTCGGCGGGGGAAACGAGCGTGCGCGTCGAAGTGTGGAGAGCTTTGAGCAGAGCGGTGGTGAAACTGCCGCTGGAGCCGAGGCCGGTGCCGCCAGGGATGTCGGCCATCGAGGTGAGCTCAAGGTGAGGATCGGTGATGCCGGTGAGTTTGAGGGCTTCGCGGATGATGGGATGCTCGATCTGGTCGACGGACGCGACGCGCTCGAGTTTCGAATACTTGATAATGATCTCGGGCTGAAACGTGCGGTGCTGCGTGATGTAAATGTATTTGTCGATCGCCGCGGCGACGAGAAAGCCGCCGTGTTCGCGGTAGTACGACGGAAGGTCGGTGCCGCCGCCGCCGAGGGAAACGCGAAGTGGTGAGCGAGTGATGATCATCGGAGAGATTTATGATTTCAGATTGCCGGAGCGCGTGGCTGGGCTTGGCGTGGCTTGGGGACGGAATTTTTTTAACCACGGATGCACACGGATGAACACGGATTCGGACGAAATCTTGGTGATGACAGGTGAGGGCTAGAGACCCGCTATTGAGACGGGGTAGCCGCTCTTACGGTAGATTTCCTCGACGATTTCGAGAGTGCGGATCCCTTCGTGCAGGCCGGGGCTGGGCTCGCGGCCGAGGCGGATGTCGTCGATCCAGGCGCGGGTTTCGAGGGCCCAAGAATCGTCGCCCCGGACGTAGTCCCACGAGGTGATTTCGGGCGGGCCCATCGCGGGGAGCATTTTGTAATAGGTGAGTTTTTCGACGCCGTAGCTGCCGCCGAGGCCGTCGATGGCGAGCTTGGCGTCGCGACCGTAGAGTTCGAGGGAGAAGAGATTTTTCCACTCGGTGCAGGACGCGTGGAGCCACGCGGTTTGGCCGGCGGCGGTGCGGAGGCTGAGGAACGCGTTGTCGTCGACCTTCATGTCCCAGAAGGAGGTGGTGGCGTGCCCCTCGACGGTGGGGAATTCGCCGAGGAACCAGCCGGCGAGATCGATGAGGTGGACGCCCTGATCGATGAGTTCGCCACCGCCGGAAAGGACGGGATCGGCGCGCCATTCGCGGTCGTAGCCCTGACGGCCGCCGTGGCCGTAGCGGGCGCGGAGAAACATGAGCGGGCCGAGGGCGCCGGACGCGAGGAGTTCGCGGGCTTTTTGGAGAGCGGGGTGGAAGCGGTGATTGTAGCCGAGGCGGACGCGAGTGTGGGTCAGCTGGACGGCGGCGAGAATGGTGCGGAGTTGGGCGGCGTTGAGTGCGCCGGGTTTCTCGACGAGGACGTGTTTGCCAGCGCGGACGGCGGCGAGGGCGATGGGGGCGAGCGACGCGTTGAGGGTGGAGATGATGACGGCGGAGACGCGCGGGTCACCGAAGGCGACGGTGTAGTCGGTGACGGCCGTGCAGCCCGGGGCGAGATTGGCGAGATCGGCCGCGCGGGCGAGGTCGAGGTCGCACGTGTAGAGCAGCGGGGGATTTTTGCCGAGGGCGAGGACGCGTTTACGGCCGATGAGGCCGCAGCCGATGACGGCGAAATTAAGTTGCTCGAGGTTTGCGTGGGTCATTCCGTGAGGAGAATGATCAAGGCCACGCTAACCGGACGAGGGACGCAAGTGAGGTTTGAGGGAATTCGCGGACTGATGGGCACGGAGACTCCGGTGTCGTGATGAAGAGCGAGGCCGAGCACGGACGGAGCCAGCGGAGCGGGGGCTGGCGTGAGCCCGCGTGGCTCGCAGCGGTGTGCGCGATGGTCGGGTCCTTCTATGTCTGGACGGCGCGGCCTGAAGGCGTGAGCTGGAATTTTGGGCAGCGGCAGACGGATTATTACAACCTCCTCGTCGATGGATTTCTCGACGGGCACCTTTACATGAAGGTCGAGGTGCCGGAGGCGTTGCTGACATTGGCGGATCCTTACAATCCGGATACGCGGCCGCCGGGGATCGCGCTGCACGATGCGTCGATGTATCGGGGTCGCTACTATATCTATTTTGGCGCGGCACCCGTGGTGACGCTCCTGCTGCCGTTTCGGGTGTTGACGGGCGGAGTGGCGTTGCCGCTGCCGGCGGCGGTGCTGGTCTTCACATCTGCGGGATTTTTGGTGAGTGCGGGGATTTTTCTGGGGATGAGACGCCGGTATTTTCCGGAGGCCGGGACGGGGATGGTGATGATGTGGGTGATGGCGCTGGGCACGGCGAGCATGGGGCCGCTGCTCGTGTTGCGCGGGAGCATATGGGAACTGCCGCTGAGCAGCGGGTATTTTTATGTGATGGTGGCGCTCGGTTGTATCTGGCGTGCGGTGCACGCGGAGCGGCAGGCCTTGGGGTGGTTGGCGGGCGCGGGGCTGAGTCTCGGGCTCGCGGTGGCGTCGCGGCCGACGTATTTATTTACGAGTGGGCTGCTCGTCGTGCCGGTGCTGTGGCAATGGTGGCGGGCGCGTGCGGAAGGGCGCGCGCGGTGGAGGAAGGTTGCGACGTGGGCGCTCGCGGGGGCGGTGCCGCTCGGTGCGGTGGGGCTAGTGATGGCGTGGTATAATTTCGCGCGATTCGGGAGTCCGACGGAGTTTGGCGTGGCCTATCAGTTCAGTGGGATCTTCGAGGCGAAGACGCAGCATTTCCGGTGGAGCTATTTGCCTCTGAACCTGCGGATGTATTGGACGCAAGCCGCGGAGTGGACGCGGTATTTTCCGTTTGTTCACCCCGGTGAAGCGCCGGCGATCCCGGCTGGGCACTTGGGCTTTGATGATCTTTACGGAGTGGCGGCCAACGTGCCGCTCGTGTGGTTGGCGCTGTTGGCACCGCTGGCGGTGTGGCGGCGCGACGGGGCGTGCGGGCCGTTAGTGGCGACCTTGGGGGCGGCGTTGATGATCACGCTCGGGACGGCGACGCCGCTCGCGTTTTTCTATGCGGCGATGGCGCGCTATGGCGCGGACTTTATGCCGGCGTTGGTGCTGCTGGCGGGGGCGGGGGCGCTGGCGCTACACCGCTGGGCCCGAATCGAGGGCGGCGCGACGCGGGCGAGCGTCGTCACCGTGGGCAGCGGTGCGTTGGTGGTGGTCTCGATCTTTTTCGCGGTCCTGCTCAGCTTGCGGGCCTACGACAATCTGCGCCGGCAGAGTCCGCGGGCGTATGCGCGGATCGCGACGTGGCTGAACACGCCGTCATGGTGGGCGGGAAAGCTGGCGGGCACGGACTGCGGCCCGGTTGAAGTGGACGGCAACTTCGTGGCGCAGGTGGCGGGTACGCGCGAGACATTGGTCCGTACTGGGAGTGTGGGTACGCGTGATGAGATCTTTCTGCTTCACGAAGGCGAAGGCCGTGGAAAAATCGGTTTTGCGCACGACGGCGGGCCGGGACGTTTGAGCGGTACGATCGCGCTAATTGGCGCGGCGGGAAGGCGCCTGCGCGTGGAGATGGGCTCCCTCTACCCGCCGGAGCCTCATCCTTATTTTGCCGAGATGAGCGCGGCTGAACGGATCCGGCTGGCGCGGCGGTTGGTCGTCACGCTCGGGGACGCGACGGTGTTGGAAGGTTATCAGCGGTTTCATGTTTCGTCACCAGCGGACGTGGTGTTGTCGGGCGGACGGCGCGTCGGCGGGATGGCGGAGATTCGGGCGGCGGCGCGGGCGGCGGGGACCGGAGGGGACGTGGAATTCGACATGATCCGAATGCGGGTGACGTTTCCGGGGGAAAGATCAGCCGGTCGGGAGCCGCTGGTGGTGACGGGAGAGGCCGGCCGCGGCGATTTTCTTTTTGTGGAGTATCTCGAAGGTGGGTGGGTGCGGTTCGGTCTCGACCACTGGGGCAAGGCGACGGTGATGAGTGCGCGGGTGGCCGTGGAGAGCGGCAAGTCTTACGAGATCGAGATAGGTCTGGGGGCGTTTCCGGGAGCGCGGAAAACGGATGAGTTGGAAGTGAAGATGGACGGACGCGTGGTGTGGGCCTGCCAGGCGAAATTTTTTGGAGTGGGCGCGGAGGATGTGTTCGTCGGAAAAAATCCGATCGGCGGGACGGGCTGCGCGGAGACGTTTGGCGGGACGATTTTAGACGTGGTGCGCGGGGAAAAACCTGATTCGGTGCGCTGAGATGAAATTGATTTCCGACCGGGAGACGCAGGCAAGGGCCGCACGATTTTTGGTCGTGGGCGGGACGTCCTTTGCTGTGCAGGTGGCGGTGATGAAAGTGGCGGCGGACGCGGTCGGGCTGGGGACCAACGTGGCGTTTACGGTGTCGTTCGTGGGCTCGACGCTGACGCATTATTTACTGAACCGGTTCTGGGCGCTGCCGAGCGTGCGCGTGGATACGTGGCGGCAGGCGAAGGAGTATCTGGGGACGGCGGCGATCAGCTGGGTGATCAATATCGCGATGTTTCGCCTGTGTCTGGATGGAATTGGCCTGGGAAAAATGTGGGCCACGGCCGTGGCCGTGCCACCGTCGACCGTGGTGGTTTTTCTGTTACTGAACTA
>SYGN01000313.1 GCA_005799525.1 Opitutaceae bacterium
CGCCCTCGACGTCTCCATCCAGGCGCAAATCCTTAACCTCCTCGCGCAGCTCGTGCGCAAGATGAACCTCAGCCTCGTGTTCATCGCCCACGACCTCTCTGTCGTAAAACATATTTCCGACCGCATCGCCGTCATGTATCTCGGAAAAATCGTCGAACTCGGCCGCGCCGCTGACGTGATCGAACGCCCGCGTCACCCTTACACCCGCGCCCTCGTCAGCGCGATCCCGACGCCCGACCCCGACATCGAACGCACCCGCCAACGTATCGTCCTCCCCGGCGATCCGCCTTCGCCCATTGATCCACCCTCTGGTTGCAGCTTCCACCCGCGTTGTCCCTACGCCCGCGAGATCTGCAAAGCCACCGTGCCACCCCTCGCGCCCTTCGAAACCAACCGCGACGTCGCCTGCCTGCGCACCGAGGAAATTTCCGATCTCTAGCCGCCGGTCTCTCTCCCGATCATGCCGCGAAAAATCCGCCAGCTCATCACAGACTTAGAATCCGCCGGTTCGCGCCCGTGCCTGGCGGCAAAGGCTCCCATCGGAAATTTCGTCACCCACGCTTTGCAGGTTCGGTAATTTTGAGTGCCTCCGTCAGGTTGGACGCCCTGCGTTACCAACAGAAACAAGTTTATCACGCCATCCGCGAAGTCACCCACTGAAAGCCGAAGACCGCTACCTCAAATTCGTCCGCTGGAGCGACCTCGGTCAACGTCCTCCAGATCGCCTCCTGCACGAAAAACGCCACGCCCTTCGTGAAATATCCGTGGCGCGCCCCACAAAAAGCGCCGACGTGGTTCCAGCCCGACTTCAAAATCGTCGACGGAAAAATCCGCGTCCCCACCGCCCCCGGCATGGACCTCGAGATCGTTCCTGCCTACCTCGCCCAAGCCACCGTGATCGCTAAAATTGACCGGGCGACCAAAAGCACCGCGAGCGGCTCACGTCAGCGCAGCGCCCCGGCCTCGCTCCACACGGTCTGACCACACCTCCCGTGCCCTCATAGACCTACCCCTGTCACACCGGAGCTTTCGTGCACTGCGGTTGCGCGCCCTCAGGCAGCGGCGGGATCGCCCCCTCGCCCGCCTTCGGCAGCGTACCGTTGAGCTCCTGCCGCCAATGCGCGACGTCTCCACCCGGGCAGTACACATAAATCATGTGCATCGGCTCATCACCCGTGTTGGTGAGCTGATGAAACAGCGTCGGCGGCATGAACACCGCCTGGCCCGCCTTGATCGGACTGCACTCCGTGCCCACACAAATTTCGCCTTCACCCTGCACGATGAAATAAACTTCCTCCTGCTCCTGGTTGTGCCACGGCACTTGGCCGCCCTTGGGCGCCAGAATCGAGTAGCCCATCGAGAACCCCTTGGCGGCAATCGGCTGGCCGAGTTGGCCGACGAGGCCACGGCCCCAACGACGCGCAGGAAAGGTACCACCGGGCAGTTTGGCGAGATCGGCAATAATCATGATGAGCGATGTGTTGCGCGAGCGTAAGACGCGGCGCGAACCTTTTTTGGCGTTACGCGGCAAGGCCGGACCGCACCAGCAGCGCCTGAAGGTCAGGATCACGTCCCATGAACCGACGAAATAACTCCGCCGGATCGGTCGCATTGCCCTGACTCAAAATCGTCTCGATAAATTCCGCACCGACTGCCGCGTTGAAAATCCCTTCGCGCTTGAACCGCGTAAACGCGTCCGCATCGAGCACCTCGGCCCACTTGTAAGAATAATAACCGGCCGCATAGCCCACCGGATCGGAGAAGATGTGCGTAAACTTTTTCACCACTGTCGTTGCCGGCGGCTCCGTCGGCACGAGGCAGTTCGCCACCGCAGCGCGCGCCTTCACCTCGACGTCGGCCTCACCGGCAAACTCCTCCGTCCGCATGTGCATCAAGAGGTCCATCTTCGCCAGCGCCACTTGTCGCATCGTCACACACGCCGAGCGAAAATTCTTCGCGGCCGCGAGCTTGAGAAAAATCTCCTCCGGGATCGCCGCCCCCGTCTCGTGATGCCGGGCGAAGAGATCGAGGCTCTCGCGCTCCCACGTCCAGTTCTCCATGATCTGCGAGGGGAGTTCGACGAAGTCCCAAGCGACATTTACACCATTGAGTGACTTGATTTCCACTTCGCCAAGGAGGTGATGGAGCAGGTGCCCAAACTCGTGAAAGATCGTCTCCACCTCGCGATGCTTGAGCAGCGCCGGCTGGCCCTCGCTCGGCGGTGTCATATTGCCGCACATCAATCCGAGATGCGGCGCCCGCGAACCATCTGCGCGCGGTCCGCCCGAAATAAGATAGTTCATCCACGCCCCTCCGCGCTTCGACTCTCGCGGATACCAATCGGCGTAAAACGAACCCACGTGCCGGCCGCGCGCATCCCGCACGTCATAGAATTTCACTTCGGCGTGCCAAGTCTCCACGTCGTCAGCGCCGCGCTCGATCAGCCGCAAGCCAAACACCCGGCCCGCAAGTTCGAACAAGCCCGCGATCACCCGATCCATCGGGAAATATGGTCGCAAGATTTCCTCGTCAAAATTGTAGCGCGACTGCCGGAGTTTTTCCGACCAAATGAGGATTTCCCACGGAGCCAGCCGCGCCACCACTCCGCCCGTCTGCTGCGCTTTGAACTCCTCCAATTCCCGACACTCACGCACGAACGCGCCCTTCGCCCGCGTCTCCATGTCTTCCATAAACCCGAGTGCGCCTGCGCCCGTTTTGGCCATGCGCCGCTCCAACACGAGGTCCGCGAAATGCGCCTTGCCCAGCAAGGCGGCCTTCTCCGCCCGCAGAGTGAGAATGCGTCCGATGAGCGGCGCATTGTCCTGCGGGGCGATGGCACCGACCGCGGCCGACGCCGTCCACAGCTCGCGCCGCAGGGCTTCATCGGCGAGGTAAGTCATGAACGGCTCGAGCGACGGCGTGTGCAGCGTGAAGCGCCAACCGGCGAGGCCCTTCGCCTCCGCCCCGCGTCGCGCCGCCGCTTTCGCGTGCGCGGGTAGCCCCGCAAGCCGCGTCTCATCCGTCACCACAAGCTGCCACGCGTTGGTGGCATCGAGAACATTTTCGGAATATCTCTGGGTGATCTGCGCGAGTTCCGTCTGGATCGCCTCCAGTCGGGCCCTCGCGTCAGCCGGCAAATCCGCCCCCGCCTGCTTAAAATCGATCACGGTCTCATCGAGGAAACGCCGGTGAATTCCCGTCAACGCGCCCGCTTCGGCCGTCGCCGCGACCGCCTTCAAACGTATCCACAATCCCGCGTTCAGCGGAATGCTCGCATAAAATGCCGATACGCCCGGCAACATCGCATTGTGCGCGTCGCGCAGTGCAGGCGTGTCCACCACCGATTGGAGATGCGTGACTTTGGCCCACGCCAGGTTCAACGCTTCCGTCGAATTTTCCAGCGCGAGAAAGGTGTTCGCGTAGGTCAACGATCCGAGGTCGCGTCCGGCAATCTGTTCGACGGCGGCCCTAGCCTGAGCCAACGCCGCCTCAATCGCGGAAGCCACGTGCTCGGGCGCAAGCGTGGACCAACGGATGTGAAAGGCGGGATCTAGAAATGGATTGGCGGACATGCGGCGAAAAACCAGCCGCACACCCGCCCTGTCAAACCGCAAAACCTCACCACGCGTAGCTCGCGCCGATCGAAATCTGCCGACGCGCCGCGGGCACGGCCGGGACCTCTTGGAAACGATCGTCCCACACGTTATCCGCCATCGCAGAAAATTCGACGCCCCGCCATGCGCGCGGACGATACCCGAGCCCGAGCGAACTCGTCACCGCCGAGTCGCCACCGATCAACCGCAGCAAATTGTCCGCTTGGATCCGCGCGACATTGTCCATCCGCACCTCAAAGCCACCGCCGAGCCGCGCCGTAATCGCCGCGGTCAACCGGTGCCGAGCGTAGTTGAGCGCGTAGAAACTGGCATCGACCACCGCCCCCCGATAACCGGCATTTTTCTTCAATCCCGTGTAGCCCACGACGAGATCCACCGCACTCCACGCGCGCCGCGCGACCAGTTCTACGCCCGTCGTATCGATGTCGACGGCATTGGCCGCGCGCGCAGTCACTCCACGCCGAAACGTCCAGTCCACCAACGCGTCATCGCGGCGATAGAAAACCGCCGCCTGACCCGACCAACCCGCCCGGGCGAACCTCGCACCGAGTTCGAGGTTGCGACTGGTTTCACGGCCCAGATTCGCATTCCCGCGAAACAGCCCTGACGCGGCACTCGCGTTCAGCGCGGTGTAAGTCGGCACCTGCGTCGTTTGCGCGTAACTGAAATAGATCCGCTGTAGAGCCGCCGCTGGCTGTTCGCGAGCAAGCTCTCCGATCGGGGACACTTTTCCGCCACCGCGATTGCCGTCATCGTAACCCGCTCCCACCTTCAGGACCACGCGCTCCCCAGCACCCGGCGTCCACGTTTTCTCGGGGACCAACGAGAATTTGGTCAAGGTGCGCGCACGAAAATTTCCCGCCGTCAGCGAGGTCGACTTGAGCTCGTCAGCGAGAACTTCGCCGCGAAAATTAACCGCCAAGTCCCCCGCAGTTTTCCGGCCGCCAGCGGCCGCGCCTTGCGCCCACGTCGTGTGTTGAAACGGATGCACCGGCCCCAAGGCCGCGAAGCGGTTGTACGCATAGTCGTCCTTGTTGCGCCGATACCATGCGCCCGCCTCGACGAAGTCGCCGCGGCCGAAGTCGGTGCGATGATTCAACGCAACCAGCAGCGTCTGGAGATTCTCGGTCTCGTTGGAATTGAACGGCGTATAGAGATTCGGCCATCCAAGGAACTTTGCTTGGTAGCCAGCAAAGAGATCCGTTTGGGAGGTCGCCCCAGCCAACTGCACGCGCGCATTGATCCGGTCGAAATTTTGTTCGCCAAAGGGCACGGACCCCTCTGCCTCCGAACGCGCCCACGCGACGTCCGCCGACAACCGCTGCCCGCCGACGCGCACGTCACTCAACCAGCCCTGATAGAGTTCTTGGCGATTCAAACCATACTGCCCGGCCGCAAGCGCCAGTGAGCCGCCAGCACGAATCGGCCGCCAGCCGTAGGCCACGGCACCCACCGTCGAATTCGCGGCGTTGAGGGCATGCTCGGCACCGGTGAGGATTTCCGGCGCGCCCAGCATCGCCGGCGTCACCGGTATCTCCGCCAAATAGTGGCCCGTCTGGGGATCAAAAACCGAGACCGCGCCGATCCTAACGCCCGTGTTTTCGAAAATTCCGCCGCGAATGGTCACATCGGCCTGCGCCTCGGCGATATTGCGGCCCGCGATGTCGAGACGCGGCTCGAACCGCAACACCGAGACCGGCATCGCAAACGTTCCCACGGGCGACTGATTCGCCACCCGCGTTGAATAGACAGCCACTTCGGGGAGATTCACGGCGCTATTTTGCGCACAGACCGACAGCGTCACCCCGGCGCAGAGCAGGGCAAAAAGTGATTTCACCGCTGACTCGTTAACAGCCTATCGAGCGAAAACAAGCCCTCTGTTTCAAATTATTCAATCGTGTATTAACAAGCCGGCGGCCCGCACTAAAAAGAAGCCCGGAGTAAATCCGGGGTTCAAACACCTGATCGAAAACGAGGACTTATTCTTCGCCGTCGTTGCCAATGGCTTCGACCGGGCAGCCTTCGAGCGCCTCCATGCACACCGCCACGTCTTCCTCGGTGGTCGGCTGTTTGTGCACAAAAGAATACCCGCCGTCGTCATGGCGCGTAAAGAACGCCGGCGCGGTTTCGCGGCATAGGTCGCAGTCGATGCACTGTTGATCGACGAAGAACTTTCCGGCTGCGTTGGGTGCCCACTTGTCAGCTTTATTTGCCATATATCGTCGAACAAAGGAAATTTTTTGGAGGACTGTCAAGCGGGCACACGGGGTGCCCCCGGGCGGCGTTAAAGTAGGTCGCGCGCCCAGTAATCCTTCCCTTTCTTCCTTCTCTTAGTCTTCCTCTCCGGCCGACAAGCCTATCCGAGCCGGAGCCCTGACGAATGAGAACGATAAAGAGAAAGAGGAAAGATTGGCGGAACGACTTTGACACTGCCCTGCGGGGTGCCCACGCGCGGGCTCGCGCTCACGTTCTGGCACGTTGCGCGGACCAGCTGCCCCCGCGTCGGCCGGACTCCCGCCTGCGCTATCCCGTTTGCGCTATCCCGTTTGCAAGCACGGGCATGAGCCTCCCGCGCGCCTTCGCTGGTGTCGAAAAATTCTGTCTACCGAAGAGGCGGGAGGCGGCTTGTCTTTGCCGTGCTCCCTCCTCACGTTCCCTGCGATGCTTTCCGACCGTCCCTCTCTGCGCGGTGACTACCAGACCGAGCGGACCTCCTTTCTGCTGTGGCTCCTCTCCGCCGTCATCGCGGGTTTTGTGGTCCAAAATATCTTCGGCCTCTGGTTCAAGAGCACCGCCTTTGAGCAACTGTGCGCCCTCTCGGCTTCGAGCCCAGGGCAGGGCGCACTCTGGACCCTCGTCAGTTACCCGCTCGTGCACCGCAATGTCCTGCACCTCTTTCTGGTCATGTTCGGCGTGTTTTTCCTCGGCCGGGAGCTGCTGCCGATTATCGGTGAGCGCCGACTCGCCGGGCTCACCGCAACCGCGGTCGTTGGCGCCGCGCTGCTCTGGTTCGTGGTCAACGTCGGTCACGATGGCAACATTATGGGGGCGAGCCCGATTCTCTGCTGCTATCTCATCGTCTTCGCCTGTTTTTATCCGAACCGTGAAATTTCGTTTCTCTTCTTTTTTCTCTTCCCCGTCACCACGCGTCCCAAGTATCTCGCATGGCTGGCGGTCGGGATCGATGTCCTTGGATTCCTCCTCAGCGAAACTCCCGCCGGCACCCTCGACACCGGCGTCCCTCATTCCGCCCACTTGGGAGCCATGGCCGCCGGGTGGCTCTACTTCCGCTATGTTCACGAGTCCGACCGCAATGGATTCAATCGTCGAGTGGCAGTGGGGTTGCCGCCATGGCTGAAGCGCTCATCGAAGCCCCCGGTCACGCCGCCCCCAGCCCACGCCCCAGCCCCGCGCCTTGTGCCGAATGATCGCGCCGGTCTCCGGGCCGAGGTGGATCGCATCCTCGACAAAATCAACAGCCACGGCTTCGGTGCCCTCACCGTCGCCGAGAAACGCGTCCTCGACGAGGCGAAGGACTTGCTGAGCCGTCCCTAAAATCTCGTTCCGCCCGTCACAGCGCTTCACCGCGCGCTCCTCTGCTCGGGCGCGTCATGATTTGGCGACAACCTTCACCCTGTCAGTTAACCCGGAATGAAATGTCCTCACGCCTTGAATCTCTTACGATAGCGTGAAACATTCCGACGCACTTCCACTCTTATCACCCCATGATTCGCGTCTCTACCGTACGTCGCCTTGTAGTCGCCTTAGTCTGTGCCTGCGCCTTGGCGACGGCCTCGTCAGCCCCCGATCGGAAATTCTCCACCTCCGACACGCTCAAGACCGAGGCCACGACGCTGGTTAAGCTCCTTGAGCAAGCCCACTACGCGCGCGACACCGTCCGCAGCGCCGATTACGCGCAAGTCATTCCCGACTATATGGCCGAGCTGGACGGCCAACACTTGTTCTTCCTCGGAAGCGATCGAGCCACGTTCGCCGAAAAATACAGCAAGAACGTCTACTACAACACCGCGATGCTGGGCAATATCGAGGCCGCCTACGAAATTTTTAATGTCTATCAGAGCCGGGTCCACGACCGCGTGAACTGGATCTTCGAGGAACTGAAAAAGGAAATCGATCTGACTGTGCCAGAAACCTACCGCGCCGACCGGACCAAGTCGGAATGGCCCGCCACCGCCACGGATTCGAACGAACTCTGGCGCAAGCGTCTGAAATTTGAACTCGTGGGAGAAATTCTAAACAAGAAAACGTCCGACGAGGCCAAGGTGACGATCAAGAAGCGTTACGAGCGCATGCTCAAAAACGTCTCGGAGATCGACGGCGGCAATCTGGCCGAGCTCTATCTCAGCACCGTTGCCCATCTCTACGACCCTCACTCCACCTACTTCTCCGCCGACACCTTCGAGGATTTCGCCATCCAGATGAAACTCAAGCTCTGCGGCATTGGGGCCGTCCTTGGGCTCGAGGAAGACGCCTGTGTCGTCAAAGAGATCGTGGCCGGCGGCCCCGCCGATTTGGGTCGGATTCTCAAGCCCAACGACAAGATCATGTCCGTCGCTCAAACCGGCAAAGAGCCCGTCGAAATCATCGGCATGAAGCTCCGTAAAATTGTCGATATGATCCGCGGTGAAAAAGATACCGTGGTTCATCTTTCCGTGCTGCCAGCCGACGCCACTGATCCGTCGGTGCGCAAAGAGATCATGATCACGCGGGACTTCGTGAAGCTGAACGCTGCTCGCGCCCGCGCCGCCATCTTTCAAGTTCCGGGCGCGGAGGGCACCGAAAGATCCCTAGGCGTCATCACCCTGCCCGCCTTCTACGCGGATGATGATGGCGATACCGACAAAGAAAAAAGCACCGCCTCAAAAGACGTCGCCCGACTGCTTGAGCAGCTTAAACAGCAAGGTATTCAAGGTCTCGTGCTGGATCTGCGCCGTAATGGTGGCGGCTACCTTTCGGAGGCCATCGAATTAACCGGACTCTTCATCAAGCAAGGTCCTGTCGTTCAGGTGAAGAATTTCCAGGGCGAGATTCAGGTGGACACTGACAACAATGAGAAAATCGCCTACGCCGGTCCGCTGGCCGTCCTCGTAGATCGCTTCAGTGCTTCAGCGTCCGAGATTGTCGCCGGCGCTCTGCAAAACTACGGCCGCGCCGTCGTCATCGGAGATAGTTCTACGCACGGCAAAGGCTCCGTGCAATCCGTCGTCGAGCTGAGACAGGTCGACCGCACGCTCAGCTATGCGAGGAACAAAGATGGTTCTCCCGCCAAAACCGGTGCCGTGAAGTTCACCATTCAGAAATATTACCTGCCCAGTGGCGATTCCACCCAGCTCAAAGGCGTGGTGCCAGACATCGTGCTGCCTTCCGTGACCAATCTGATCTCCGGAATTGGCGAGGCTGACCTCCTCCACGCGCTCGCGTGGGAGCAGATTCCCACCAGCGTATTCGATGGTTCCCCACTCGATCCCAAGGTCCTCACGTCACTCCGCCAATCCAGTCTCGAGCGTCAGGCGAAACTCGAAGAATTCGCCTACCTGCGAAAGAACATCGAGTGGTTCAAAGCCCGGCAGGAGCAGAAACTGATTTCGGTGAACCTCGACGAACGAAAACAGCAGAAAGCAACCGACGACGCCTTCCGCAAAGGGATGAATGCTGAGAAAAAACTTTTGGCTAAAAACGACTACACCTTCAAAGAATTCCGCCTCGGCCCGCCCGCCCTACCTCGCATCAAAGCGCCCAAGAAAGACGCCGACAAAGAGGTCGACGCCGACGATGACGATGATGTCGTCGAAGAGGAAAACGACACCTACATCAAGAACGACGTGCATCTCCGGGAGACCCTGCGGGTCGTGAGCGACGCCGTGAGCCTCGGCACCAACAAAGCCGACTGGGCCAGCAATCGCCCACCGCTGACCGCCCGCAGTGGCGGCTGACCGCGCCCGTCAGCGCCACGCCAGCACGTAGCGGTCGCGCCCAGTTAAATCCTGCCGCGATTCCATTCGGCTGAATCCAGCGGCCGCGGCGAGCCGGAGCACCTCCGGATGTTGGGTAATACCCGTCTCCAGCGCCAACAGGCCGCCCGCATTCAAATACACCGGAGCCTGCGCGACGATCTCGCGCAGATCCGCCAATCCCCCTTCCGCGGCCATCAGTGCCTTGGCAGGTTCATGTGCGCGCACTTCCGGCGCTGTCTCTGCGGTCTCCTCGGCGCTGAGATACGGCGGGTTGGCCACCATCACGTCAAACCGCGCCTCCGCGGCGAGGCCCGCAAACCAATGTGAGCGCGTCAACACCACCCGGTCCTGCAGGCCCGTCGCGATCGCATTCTCCCGCGCGAGCGCGAGCGCGTCTTCACTGAAATCGACGGCGGTGACGCTTGCCGACAGCATCCCTGCCGCCATCGCCAACGCGATCGCCCCGCTGCCGGTGCCCAAGTCCAGGACATTCGTCGCGACATTCGACCGCTCCGTACAGATCGCCAGCACACGTTCGACCAGCAATTCAGTCTCGGGCCGCGGAATCAGCGCGCGACGGTCGACCTTTAGTTTCAGTCCGTGAAATTCAGTTTCGCCTAAGATATATTGCAAGGGCTCGCGCTGACTGCGGCGGCGCACCAACGGGCGGATTTTCTCCAGCTCGGGCTCGCTGAGCACCCGTTCAAACTGCAGGTAGAGCGCCATCCGCTTCAGGGACAAAGCGTGGCCGATCAGCAGTTCGGCGTTGAGCCGCGCCGACTCGACTCCCTTCCCCGCGAGGAAATCCGTCGTTTTCTTGATGATATCTAGGATCGTCAGCATCTCAGTCCTCGTCGTTGGCAGCGGCGCGGGCAGGCAGGTAAACGTGTCCGGTCAGGGCCGCGAGTTTTTCTTCGTGGTCGGCCTTCTGCAGCGCGGCGATGATCGGATCGAAGTGGCCTTCCATCACTTGGGGCAGTGTGTAAAGGGTGAGCCCGATGCGATGGTCCGTCACCCGGTTTTGCAGGAAATGATAAGTCCGGATACGTTCGCTGCGATCCCCTGATCCGATCTGACTGCGCCGCGCCGCCGCGTATCTGGATCGCTCGTCATCCTCCCGGCGCTTCAGCAGGCGCGAACGCAGTACCGTCATCGCCTTGGCTTTGTTCTTCAGCTGTGACCGCTCGTCCGCACACGTCACAATCAGTCCGGTCGGCTTGTGCAAAATCTGCACCGCAGAATCCGTGGTGTTGACCCCTTGCCCACCCGGTCCGCTCGCCCGCGCCACCGTGATTTCCAGCTCCTGCGGATCGATCAGCACGTCGACTTCCTCCGCTTCCGGCAACACCGCCACCGTCACCGTCGAGGTGTGGATACGCCCGCTCGCCTCCGTGACCGGCACCCGTTTCACCCGCTGCACGCCGCTCTCAAACTTGAGCTGCTTGTAAACCTCGCTGCCCGTGATCAGGAAAATCACCTCCTTAAATCCTCCGCGCTCAGAGTAACTGCTGCTCATCGGTTGAATTGTCCAGCCCCGCGCATCCGCGTATTTCGCGTAGGCGCGGTAGAGTTCCGCCGCGAAGAGCGTCGCCTCATCCCCCCCCGTGCCGGCGCGAATTTCCATGACCGTGTTGCGTGAATCCGTGGGCTCGGGCGGAATCATCGCCAGCAGTACCGTCTGCCGTAGGGCATCCCGGCGACGCTGCAGATCGGGGAGTTCTGCGAGGGCCAGCTCACGCAGATCCGGCTCGGTCCCCGTGTCCTTGCCAAACGCCACGGCCTCCTCGATCTCGCGCTCCACGCGCCCATGCAACTCATGGTAGCCGATTAACTCGGTGAGTTTTTGATGCTCACGGGTCACCTCGGCAGCACGCCGCGGATTCCCATAAAAAGCCGCCGCCGCCATTTGCGCGGCGAGTTCGTCGACGCGGCGTTGAAACGGTGCGATGGCAGGAAGTTCGTCCATGAATACAGAGGGAAGGAAGGGCGGGCATTTGCGAATTGCGCGGGCCGTCGGTTGCGGCTCCACTCACAACCTGCGACCCGCTGGGCAATGTTGCCTAGCGGTGCGGATCAGCCATGGCCACGACACTTTTCACACAGAACACCATCGCCTGCATCTGGGATTTCGACAAGACCTTAATCCCGGAATACATGCAGTCGCCGCTCTTCCGCCGCTACGGCATCGATGAAGCCAACTTTTGGGCCGAGACTAACGGCCTCATCGAGCAATACCGCCGCCGCGGCTATCACCTCGCCGGCGAGCTCGGCTACCTCAATCATCTCCTCACGTACACCCTCGCCGGTCCGCTCGCCGGCTTGAATAACAAGATCCTCTTCGATTGTGGGGCCGACATTAAGTTTTACCCTGGCCTGCCCGAGTTTTTTGACCGCGCCAAAGCGTTCGTCCAAGAAAAGCCCGAATACCAAAAACACGACATCTCGCTCGAGCACTACGTCGTCAGCACCGGCATTGCCCAGATGGTGCGCGGCAGTGCCATCGCCAAACACATCGACGGCGTCTGGGCCTGCGAGTTCATCGAGAACCCGCTGCAACCGGGCTTCCTCAAGCAGAATGAAATGGCCTTCGAAGCCGCGTCCGAGATCGCGCAGATCGGTATGGTCATCGACAATACCGGCAAGACCCGCGCGATTTTCGAGATCAACAAGGGCACCAACAAAAACCCTGCGATCGACGTCAATTCCAAGATGCAATCCGAGGACCGGAGAATCCCGCTGCAAAACATGATCTACATCGCCGACGGTCCGAGCGACGTGCCGAGTTTTGCCGTCGTCAAAGGGGGCGGCGGTCGCGCCTACGCGGTCTACAATCCGGAAAAGCCGGAAGAATTCGCCCAGAACGATCGCTTGCTACAGTCTGGCCGCATCCACGGCTACGGCCCCGCCGACTACCGGGAAACGAGCAGCACCACGCAATGGCTGCGGATGCATCTCCATCAAATTTGCGATCGCATCGTTAACGACCGGGAAGCCGCCGTCGCACTGAAGGCCACCCGCCCACCCCGCCACCTCACCGCCACACCGGAGGAGCAAGCCGCCAAACGCGCCGCCAAGGGTCCCCAGCAGGCATCGTTTTTAAAGTAGCGATACGCCGCATTACCCCCGAAGCTTGCTTCGGTTTCGTTTGAGAGTGTGGAGAGCGCGGTGGGAGCTTGCTCGCGAGGGGCGAACGTTTCACCGGACCTTCTCTGCGGCCGTCAAATCTCCCCGCGTCCATCCACAAAAAAGCCCCGGCTTTGCAGCCGAGGCTCGTAAAATAACGAGTCTACTTATGGGCCCGACCGGCTCACATTGATGCCCGGATCAATCGGCGTGACCGGCGTCACGACAACCGGAGGGGCGACAACGACCACAGCGGGTGGGGCAACAGGCGGCGCAACAACCACCGGAGCAACAGGCACAGTTACCACGGGCACGGTAACCACCACCGGAGCAACCACCGGTGCCGCCACTGCGGCCACCGGTGTGGTCACGGCAGCGACTGTATTCACACCCGCTGTAGCACCCGCGGCTGCCGAAGTTGCGACGCGTGTTGTCGTTACCGTAGTTGAACCCGAATTCACCGCTGCCTGTGCGGCACCTGTGGTCGCTCCGGATGCGGCGCCTGCAGCAATTGCGGTGGCGGCGGCTGGGGCGACAGTTGCCGCTCCCTTGGACGCACCCGAGGCCGACGCGGAGGCAGTCGCGGAGGCAGTCGCTGTTGCGGAAGCTGCCGCTGCTGATGCGCCTGCGGCCGCTGCTTGAGTAGCACTTTGGCCGGAAGCAACCGCAGCCGCGTTCGCCGCGTTACCGGCTGCTTGCGCGCCACCTTGAGTCGCACCTTGGGCAGCGCTTCGAGCCACTTGAGTGGCTACCGCCACAGCCGCAGTCGATGCAGCAGCCAGCGCCTGCGGCGATCCAGCTGTCATACCTGCCGTCGCAGCCGTAACAGCCGCTTGCGTGGCACCTGCCGTAGAACCTGTGGCTGCGCCTTGGGCGGCGGCAGCGGCGGTATTACTCACAGCTGCAGCGGAAGCTGTCGCTGCGGCAGCCGCGGCCGCAGCTGGAGACTGCCCCGCAGCGACGGCATCAGCGCTGGCTTTCGCACCGGCACCTTGGGCAGCCCCTGCAACCGCTGCTTGGGCGACAGATTGCGCAATAGCGGCTGCAGCGGCTGGAGTCGCCGCAGTCGAAGCCGCACCTTGAGCGGCCGCAGAGGCTACGTTGCTAGCAAGCGTCGCAACGGCTGCGCTAGATTGACCGGCGGCAGCCGCTGAGGAGACGGCGGACTGCACAATTGAAGCGGCTTGTTGAGGGGCGGCTGCAGCAGCGCTCGCCGCGACTTGGTTCACCGAAGCCGGGGCAGCGGTGACGACGGTCGTCATTGTTGTGGACATCAGCCCGGCAGATACTTCAATCGCGGCCTGCTGAGCCGCTGTAGGAGTCGAGCCGGCGGGAACAGCAGCTGCCGCAGCTTGGGCCACAACTGCAACCGCAGAAACGGCTGCGGTTGCCACCGCAGTAACATCCACTCCGAGGGTCGTGGCCGCCTGAGCCAACGAAACCGCTGGGGTTGGTGCGCCACTACCGGATCCGCCGGAAGCAGTCCCTGCTACAACCGTAACTGAGGCCTGAACCACGCCGTTCACCGGCGGTGGCGTAATGGCTACCGACCCAGCAAGCGTCATCGTGACAGTAAAAGGAATTCCGTTGACCGTGACCACAGAGGTCGAAAACACGGTTCCTCTGGCTGCCGCGACCCCCTTCGGGGTGCGCACGCCATATTTGACTTTGGCCTTCGGATCGATCTGCGAGATAATATTCCCCTGCTGCAGATCGAGCACCGCGTCGAGATCGAGCGCCGCGTTCGAGGCTTCAACCTTGATTTTCGAATTGGCCTTCATCGTCGCAACGACTCCAGGGGTAGCTTCGACGTAAAGTTCGACGCCTGCCCTAGTTTCGATTGTGGAATTTTCAGGAACTGACAGTCCCTCTGTGGCCGCAACCTGCGAGCCGTTGGGCAAAGTAATTGTGGCGGCACCA
>SYGN01000314.1 GCA_005799525.1 Opitutaceae bacterium
GAAAACATCGTCCGCCACATCGAGCTCGGCGAGACGCCGATGGCCGCCGCAATCAAGGGTTCCCGTGAGATCGGGTTCACCATCATCTCGATGACGATCTCACTCGTCGCGGTGTTTATCCCCGTGCTCTTCATGGGCGGCGTGCTGGGGCGCCTGCTGTACGAGTTCGCCGTCACCATCAGCGCGGCGATTCTCGTCTCGGGCTTCGTGTCGCTCACGCTCACACCGATGCTTTGCAGCCGTTTCCTGAAACCCGTCAACCACGCCAACAAGCACGGGGTTTTCTACCGCGCGACTGAGCGAGTCTTGCAGGGGAGCGTCGTCCTCTACGAGCGCACGCTCCGGATTTCGCTCCATCACCGCGGCCTCACGTTGTTCGTCGCCGTCTCCATGGTCGGGCTCACGCTCTGGCTGCTCGAACTCGTGCCCAAGGGTTTCATCCCCACCGAGGACACCGGCCGCCTCAGCATCTCTATCGAGGCGGCACAGGATGTGTCCTTCGAGGCGATGGCCCGCCACCAACGCGCGGTCATGGCCGTCGTAATGAAGAATCCCTACGTCGCCGATGCGTCCTCTATGATGGGCTCCTTTGGCCGCAGTGGGAGCGGCGGCGGCAACACCGGCCGCATGTTCGCCGGCCTGATCGATCGCGACAAACGCCCGCATGCCACCGTCATCGCACAAATGCTTCGGTCTGAAACGGCCAACATCCCGGGCGTGAAGGTATTTCCCCAGGTGCCGCCGAGCATCCGCCTCGGCAGCCGCGGCGCCAGCTCGGTTTATCAATACACCCTCGCCGGCACCGACCTCCAAGAACTCTACCGCGTAACCCCGCTGCTCCTCGAACGCGTCAAGGAAGTTCCCGGCATCATCGACGTGAACTCCGATCTGCAGATTACCAGTCCGCAGATCATCATCGATATCGACCGCGACAAAGCTTCGTCGCTCGGCCTCAACGCGCAACAGGTCGAGGAGACACTCTACAGCGCCTTCGGATCGCGCCAGGTCTCCACTATCTATACGTCGACGAACCAGTACTCGGTCATCCTCGAGCTCGATCAGAAATACCAGCGCGACCCGAGCTCGCTCGCTTTACTCTATCTGCGCAACCGCGAGGGCAAACTTATCCCGCTAGAGAGTGTCTCCAAAGTGCGTGCGACCGTCGGCCCGCTCACCGTAGCACACATGGGTCAAGTGCCGGCCGTCACCATGACGTTCAACCTCAATCCCGACATCGCGCTCAGCCAGGCGACCGCCGAAATCGAGCGAATCTCCCGCGAGCTCCTGCCGCCGACCATCAGCGGTACGTTCCAGGGCACGGCCGCTGCATTCACCAGCTCGCTCGCCGGCCTTGGCTGGACGCTGCTCATCGCCGTGTTAGTGATCTATCTGGTCCTCGGGATTCTCTACGAAGATTTCCTCCACCCGCTCACGATTCTCTCCGGCCTGCCCTCGGCGACCTTTGGCGCCCTGCTGACGCTCGTCCTTTTCAGACAGGAGCTGAACATCTATGGCTACGTCGGCCTGATCATGCACAGCGGCATCGAGAAGAAGAACGCGATTATGATGATCGACTTCGCCCTCGACGCCAAACGCAACCGCCAGAAGGGAGCCGAAGAAGCCATCTTCGAGGCCTGTATCGTGCGCTTCCGTCCCATCATGATGACCACCGTCGCCGCCCTCGCCGGCACCTTGCCCATCGCCCTCGGCTGGGGCGCCGGCGCCGATGCCCGCCGCACGCTCGGCCTCGCCGTGGTCGGCGGTCTCGTCGTCTCACAATTGCTCACACTCTACATTACGCCGGTATTCTACCTCTACATGGAAAAATTCACGAAATATCTCACCCCGAAGTCCGTCGCTGAGATCGAGCGTGAAACCTCCGCCGTCGGTGCCGCCATCAGCCTCGCGAAATAATCTTCGCGAACGCATCCCTTACTATTACAACTAAATTTCTCTGCTGTTTCGTATTCGCCTTGTCACTACTCGGCGATCTCCTCTCCGCGCCCGTGAAATGGACGGAGGCAATTGACGCCTACACGACCGCCGACGCCGAACAGCCTCCGGCCCGGGGAGGCGTCGTGTTTATCGGCAGCTCCTCGATCCGGAAGTGGACGACGCTCTCTCAAGACTTCCCCGGTCTCCCAGTGCTCAACCGGGGCTTCGGCGGTTCCGAACTCGCTGACAGCGTCTTCTACGCCGACCGCATCATCCTTTCCTACCAACCCCGCAACGTCGTCGTCTACGCCGGCGACAACGACATCAAAGCCGGCAAATCTCCCGAGACCGTCGCCGCCGATTTCAAAGCGTTGCGCACGAAAAATCACGCGGCACTCCCCTGACCCGAACTTTACGTCGCCGACAAACTCCACCTCACCCCCGCCGGTTACGCCGTCTGGACGCCCCGCCTCGCGCCGCTGTTGAAATAAAGCTCCTCGGCATTCGTTCGCTTGCGCCTGGCCCGTTCAGCCTGCGTATGCCCGCCGTCACCCGACCGCGCTCCAGCATTGCCCACCGAGTGTTCGTGTCTTTGGTGTCTCGTGTGGTTCCTCCCTCCGAATCCCCCGTGCAACGCCTCACCCAGCAGATCGCCTTCATCGCCGAGTGCGACCAACTGAAGGAAATTTTCCGCCAGACAATCAACACGCAGAGCCGCCGACCCGAAAACGACGCCGAACACTCTTGGGCCTTCTGCCTGTGCGTCATGGTCCTCGCCGAGCATGCGAACGTCCCTCACCTCGACGTCCTGCGCGTCCTCAAAATGGGTCTCATTCACGACCTCGTTGAAATCGACGCCGGCGATACCTTCGCCTACGACACCGCCGCCATGGTCAACCAGCATGATCGCGAAGCCCGCGCCGCCGACCGCATCTTCGGCCTCCTGCCGGACGATCAGTCCCGCGAGTTCCGCGCCCTCTGGGATGAGTTCGAAGCGCGCACCACACCCGAAGCGAAATTCGCCCACGCCTGCGACCGCTTCCAACCCATGCTGCTCAACGCCCGCACGAACGGCGGCAGTTGGCGCAAGCACCACGTCACCCACGATCAAGCCCAAGGCCGTAATGCCCCCGTCGCCGATGGCTCCACTGTCCTCTGGGCAGCCATCGAGCAGTTGCTCCGCGAAGCCGTCGCCGCCGGCCATCTCGCGCCCACCCGGCAGCCCGCCCTGTAGCGCCACGTTCCACCCCTCGCACAGGATTTCTTTGCGCCGTCTGCGTATCCTTGCGGTCATCGCGGGTCGCTTGTGCAGCGGTCGCTTCCCTCAAACCGTCCGCGCAGCCTGCCCACATCTCCCTCGCGCGCCCCCCGTTCCGCGTGCAATCCCCATGCTATGCGCTTTTTCCTCCGCATCCTTTCGGTTCTCTCGTGCCACTCAGTGCTGATCCTCTGCGTCCTCGCCGCTGACGCCACATCTCCCGCCTCCCTCGCCGCCGCTCCACCCCCGCGCGACTGGATCGACCCGACACCCGTCACCGCGTCATCCGGCTCTCGCCCGACCAAGGCGGCTCCAGCCTGTCCGTCCACCAAAACGGCTACACACCCGAAGGTGCCAAACTCATTCTCCACACCCGCGAGACGGTGTTCTCGCCACAGTCAACCTGACCACGCTCGGTCTCTCGCCCACGAAACTCGAGATCGTCGCACCCGCCACCCGCGCCATCGCCACGGCTTGGCGCACTCGCGAAGCCTACGTCCGCCGCGACGGCCACATCGTTGCCCTCCACCTCGCCACCAAAACCGAACGCACGGTCATCAAACCCCCCAGGTCGCTCAAGGCCGCGGCGGTGCCTACGCCCTCAAGTGCGACGAATTCCTCCTCGTCGGCATCGCTAGCGATCCCGACGGGAAAAGAATTCCGCGCACCCCGCCCACCAGTGGCACCGGCGGCACCCTCAAAGCCCAATGGGCCGCTGGCACGCCAAAGATGATTTACACCATCGACGTCAAGACCGGCGCCTTCCGCGTCATCCACCGCGAAAACGACTGGACCAACCACCTCCAGTGCCCACCCACCGACGCACTCCAAATTCTTTTCTGCCACCAGGGCCCGTGGCATTTTAACGACCGGACGTGGACCGCCCGCGCCGACGGCACTCCCGCCCGCCTGCTCCACGAACGCACGATGAACATGGAGATCGAGGGCCACGAATTCTTCAGCCCCGACGGTAAAAAATCTGGTACGACTTCCAGACCCCGCGCAGCACCGTCTTCTGGCTCGCCAACGTTGACCTCACCAGCGGCCACCGCAGACGGTATAGCCTCAAACGCGAAGAATGGTCCGTGCATTATGACGTCTCCCCTGACGGTAACTTTTTCGCCGGCGATGGTGGCGGTGCCGGCAGCGTGGCCGCGAGCAGCGGCGATGCCGTGCGCCTCGTCCACCCGGTAACGGCCAATGGATCTACGCCTTCTACCCGTCCCCTGTCCGCGGCAGTTCCTTCCGCGATCAGAGACCACTCATCGACATCGGCGTCCTGAAGTCCGAACGCCTCGTCAATATGGCGAATCACAACTACAGCAAAGACACTGGCGTCGAACCCAACCTCACCTTCACCCGCGACGGCAAGTGGCTCATCTTCTCCGGAAATTTTCACACCAACCCCGGCCATGGTCAAAAGGCCACCACTCACACTTACGCCGTCGCAATCGCCAAAAAGTAGGGCGGACTTCACTCCGCCGAATGCAGATCCTCTCCTCCTATGAAATCCTTCCGCCCCTTCCTCCCCATCCTTTCCGTCTCATTCGTCCTATTCTCCTCCGCCCTCGCCCACGCCGCCGCTCCCACGGATCGCCCGATTATCGCGCTTTGGCCCAACGGTGCCCCCGGCTCCGAAGCCCGCCGCACCGAGCCTGAAAAAATTGTCGGCTCCAACGTCTCCAACATTCACCAGCCGACCCTCACCGTCTACCTACCCCCACCTGCCCTTGCCACCGGCTGCGCCATCATCGTCGTCCCCGGCGGCGGCCACGCCCGCCTCGCAATCGAACACGAGGGCTACAATGTCGGGCAGTGGCTCGCCGATCAGGGCATCGCGGCCTTTGTCCTCAAACACCGGCTCGCCAAGGATGACGCTACGCCCGCCGGCACCCCGCAACCTTACACCATCGAACGCGACGCCCTCGCCGACGGCCAGCGCGCCCTCCGCCTCGTCCGCAGCCGCGCCGCCGAGTGGGCGATCAACCCCACCACCGTCGGGATGCTCGGTTTCTCCGCCGGCGGCGAAGTCGTCGCATTCACCGCGATGCGCGCCGCCCCGGGCGACACCACCGCCGCCGATCCCATCGATCGCCCCTCCGCCCGTCCTGATTTTCAAGCGCTCATTTATCCCGGAAAATCCGGCCAAATCATCCCTGAAAAAGGCGCCCCGCCCGTCTTTCTCGCCGCCGGCTACGGCGACCGCGCCGATATCTCCGAGGGTCTCGCTGAGGTGTATCTGCGTTTCAAACGCGCCGGCGTACCCGCCGAGCTCCACATCTTTGCCGGTGCCGGCCACGGCTTCGGTCTGCGTGAATCCAATAAGTCCCCTGCCGGCGCCTGGCCCACCCGCCTACGCGAATGGCTCGTCGACCGAAAATTCCTCCCCACGAAACAAGCTTTCCCGCAGGAGCGATAAACTTTCCCGTAGCGTCGAGCGCCAGCGAGTCGACGGACGCCACACGCTGGAGCTCGCGGCTACCCGGCAAATCAAAGTCTGAAGCTTTTGGGCGATTGGTATTGGCGCCCCTCACCGGCTGTTAACGACGTTGCAGCCAAAGCCGCACCCCCCATCGCCGCGCCGCTCACGTCGCCAGCACCGCTCGCCACAACTCCGCTTCGCCCGCATGCCCATGTAAACCGAGCGCGACCGCGATGTCATCCGTCGTCGGTTCGACCACCTGATGCCGTGGATCGGCGGGAAATTCCGGCCGCACCACGCGCACGAGTGCCCAACACGCCCACGCGCGCCAGCAGCGTTGGTCGCGCCGCGGCTCGTTCATCCGATCGGCGTAGTGCTGAAAATGTACGCGCGGATTGCCGATGAACACGTCGGGCGGTGTGTGGGCCACCATCCACGCCACGGCCGCATACGGCAGCGGCCAGTCGCGGAGTGCCGGTTCTTCGCTCCGGAGATCGGCCCCGAGCGCACGGTCGAGGCAGAGGATCGCGCGCGCTGCCAGGCCGCGTTGCCAGAGGGCGTGGCCGTATTCCAAACAGTCAAAATAAAATTCCGCCCCGCGCTCCGCGCCCCGATGCGCGTGCAGCGCCCGCCAGTCGAGCCCGGGTCGGGGAGGCGGTAGGTGTGGACAGCGGGGCAGCACAGACATCCGCGCGTTGCTGGCGGAGCCCCCGCCCGGCGTCAATGCTAGGGTCGCGCGGTGCCCGCGACTCCCGGGGCAGTGTCAAAGTCGTGCCGCCAATTTTTTTCCTCTTTCTCGTTATCTTTCTCATTCGTCCGACCTCCGGCTCGGAGAGGTTTGTCGGCCGGAGAGAAAAATTAAGAGAAAGAGGCAAGAGAACCATTACTGGGCGCGCGACCGACTTTGAAGCCGCCCGGCCACGACTCCGCGCTTGGCGCGCGCGGGAGTTTCGGCGACAACCACTCCTCTGAACCCGCCGCCTGACAAATCCTCCCATTTGCCCGCCCCCGTACTCGCGGTCCACCACATTTCCTGCTGGCACCGCGCCGTTCTCTGGCCCTTCGGCCTGCTGCTCAAACTCTGGGGCCGCTCGCTGCGGTTCGAAACGACACCCGAAGACCTCCGCGCCTTTACGAAAAATGACGAGCCAGTCGCGATCGTGCTGTGGCACAACCGCCTGTTTCTCGCCGCCGAGATTGTCCGCCGTTACCGCCAAGGTCGTCCGGCCTATGCGCTCGTCAGCGCCAGCAAAGACGGCGCTTGGCTGGCCGCATTTTTCTCCTTGGCCGGCATGCGCACCGTCCGCGGTTCAAGCAGTCGCCTCGGCCGTGAAGCCGCCACCGCCCTCGTCGACGTTTTGCGGGCCGGCTATGATGTCGGCATCACGCCCGACGGCCCCCGTGGACCCTGCTACGAAGTGAAGCCAGGCGGAATCATTGTGGCACGGCGCACGCAGGCTCCGCTGCTTTTGATCGGCGCTGAATTTGAATCCGCCTGGCAGCTGCGCAGCTGGGATCGTTTTTTCATCCCACGCCCTATTTCGCGAGTGCGGATGCGCTGCGAAGTGGTCACCAGCGACCAACTCGCCGACCGCGATGCGGCCACCTTGGCGATTCAAGCGAGACTACTCGCGCTAAACCCGGATCACCCCAAGCCGGATCGCTCTCCCGCCGTCCGCTAGTTGCGGTGGGCCGCGAGCAGCAGACACGCCGGCTGCCCCGATCATCCCGTTCATCAGCCCAGCAGATCGTGTTGCGACGCGGTCGGTAAAAACGCTAACGGGGCGCGATGTTGGGTTGAACTGATAGTGCACTTGCTTCCTTTTTCCTCTCATCCTTCGGCACCGCACTGTGCATCCATTTCCCTAAAATGTCCTCCCCCACCCCGCCACTTGCGCAACCCACCCCGCCACTTACCCAACCCGCGCCCACTTCGGTTGGCGGCATTCTCCGGCAACTCGGTCCCGGGCTCATCATCACCGCCTCCATCGTCGGCTCCGGTGAACTGATTGTGACGCCCAAGTTGGGCGCGAGCTTTGGGTTCACGTTGCTTTGGTTCATCATTCTCGGGTGCGTTTTGAAGGTCTTCATCCAAATCGAACTGGGCCGGTTCACGCTCGCGCGGGGCCTCACCACGCTCGAAACCTTGAACCTCGTGCCCGGACCGCGCGCGGTCGTGTCGTGGTTGTTGTGGCTGTGGGCGATCATGTTTATCGCGACGATTTTTCAGATCGCGGGCATGGTCGGCGGCGTGGCGAGTGTCCTGGCCATCGCGGGCGTCAACCTTCCGACCGAGATCATCGCAATTTTCATCGGTGTAGTGACCGCACTGCTACTCGTGGTGGGCCGTTACCGCTTTGTCGAAGCTGCGTCCACGTGGATGGTCGTGGCCTTCACGCTGTGCACGATGACCGCCGTGATCGCACTACAGTTCACTCCGTATGCAATCACCCTGAAGAATCTGGCCGAGGGCTTCAGTTTCAATCTGCCGGGGTCGTTTACCGTTGCGTTTGCGGCCTTCGGAGTCATCGGCGTGGGCGCTTCGGAGCTCATCTTTTATCCGTATTGGGTGTTGGAAAAAGGCTACGCGCGGCACGTCGGCCCACGCGACGGGACCGTCGCCTGGGCCGAGCGGGCCCGCGGTTGGATGCGCGTGCTCAAGGCCGATTCGTGGGTTTCCTGCGCAATCTACACCAGTGCGACGATCGCGTTTTACCTGCTCGGCGCGGCGGTGCTGCGCGCCAAGGGCCTCGACGTGACCAACGCCGACATGATCAAGACACTCTCTTCGATGTATGTGGAAACCTTCGGCGCGTGGAGCCTTTGGCTGTTTCTGATCGGGGCGGTGGCGGTGCTTTACTCCACGATCTTTGTGGCGACGGCTTCGAACGCGCGGCTGATGGTCGACGCGTTGGTGGTGTTTAAGGTGCGGACGTTTTCCGCCGAGGCAGACCGCCAACGGATGATCCGGTGGTGCTGCGTGCTCGTGCCGGCAGCGTGGACGTTGCTCTACGTCGTTTGGGGATCGCCCGTGACGCTGGTCTTCGTCGGCGCCGTGGCCCAAGGCATGATGATTCCGTTTCTCGCGCTCGCGGCGCTCTGGCTCAACCACCGCCGCGCCGATCCCGCGTTGCGCACGGGGAATTTCTGGCGGGCGTGCCTGTGGGTATCGGCGGCCGCCATGACCGCCGTCGGCCTTTATCAGGTGGTCACGACGGTCGCACCGCTGCTGAAGTGACGGCCGGGGACGCCACGGCATGGCCCACACACACACGCACCGGCTCGCGGAACGTCCAACGCAACGTCGGTTTTGACTCGGGAGGCGAACGACTCAGGTTGGACTCACCATGAACCTGCTCCGCGCCTTCGTTGCGCTCGCCCTCACACTCGTCGCCGCCAGCGCGGCTGAAAAACGTCCGCTCACTCCGCAAGATCTCTGGGCCGTCAAACGCGTCGGCAGTCCGGCGCTGTCGCCCGACGGCCAGCAAGTCGTGTTCACCGTCCAAGAGTGGTCCGTGGACAAAAACAAGAGCACGACCAATCTTTGGCTCGTGGCCGTCGACGGCGGCGAACCACGCCGGCTGACCACGGCGAACGTCACCGATACCGCGCCGACGTGGAGCCCCGACGGGACGCGCATCGCGTTTCTTTCGAAACGCGGGGACGACGAAAACAACGCGCTCTATGTCATGCGTCGCGATGGGGGCGAAGCGGAGAAGATCCTCGAGCTACCCTACGCGCTCGCCACGCCGAAGTGGCTGCCCGACGGCAACGCGATCGCCGTGCAGACCCGCGTCATCCCCGAACTCGTCGGCACGTGGGAGAAGGCTGATCTCGCCGCGATGAAAAAGGAAATCAAGCGCCGCAAGGACTCGAAGATGACGGCGAGGTCCACGGAGAACCGGCAATATCGTTTCTTCGATGCGTGGCTCACCGACAACCTCGCGAGCCGCCTCCTCGTCGTCGACGTCGCCGCCCGGACCTTCCGCGACCTCACGCCCCAGCGCACGTTTCTGTTCTCCAACGGCGGCGATGCCGCCTTCGACATCTCCCCCGACGGCGAGCTAATCGCGCTCACGATGAACTCCACGCCGCCGCCCTTCCGCGAGGACAACAACGCCGATGTTTATCTCGTGTCGATCGACGGCAAAATCGCGCCCCGCAATCTCACGCTTGAAAACATAGGCACCGACACGTCGCCGGTTTTTTCACCCGACGGAAAATTCCTGGTCTTCGCGCGCACGCCGAGCTCGATACATAATGGCGAGAGCCGCCGCCTCTGGCGCTACGACCTCACGACCGGCAAGAGCACGGCGCTCACGGCCGCCCACGACTGGTCCTTCGACGAAATCAAATTCTCCAGCGATGGCGCTCATCTCTGGCTGACTGCGGAGGAAAAGGGCCTGCTCCCCATTTTTCGGCTCGCCCTCGACGGCTCGGGGCTGCCGGTCCCGATGTTCAAAGATGGGACGGTCACCGGCCTCGAAGTTTCCGGCCGCACCGTGGTTTTCCTGAAAGACTCGACCAACCGCCCAAACGAACTCTTTTCCCTCGATGGCGACGCTACGGCCAAAGCGCTCACGCGCTTCAACGACGCGTTCGTCGCCCAGATCGATTTCGGTAAGGTTGAGAGCTACTCATTCAAGGGAGCCCAAGGCGCCGACATTCGCGGCTGGCTCGTGTATCCGCCCGGCTTCGATCCGGCAAAAAAATATCCGCTCGTTCAGCTCATGCACGGCGGCCCGCACACGATGAACCGCGACTCGTGGAGCTACCGCTGGAACACGCATTTGTTTGCGGCGACCGGCGCCGTCGTCACGTGGGTCGACCGCCACGGCTCGACCGGCTACGGCGAGAAGTTCGCGATGAGCATCGTCAACGAGTGGGGCGACAAACCCTTCGAAGACATTATGCGCTCGACGGATTTTCTCCTGCAAAAACTCCCGAACCTGGATCGCGATCGCCTGGCCGCGGCCGGCGCGAGCTACGGCGGCTTCATGGCCGCGTGGGTGCTGGGGCACACCGACCGCTTCAAATGCATTATCGATCACGCCGGCGTGAACAGCTCCTACGCCCAATACGCGTCTGACGTGCCGCACGGCTTTCCGCGCGTGATGGGCGGCATGCCGTGGGAGAATGTCGAGGGCATGCAGCGGCAGAACCCGATGACCTACGCGAAGAATTTCAAGACCCCCACGCTCATCCTCCACGGTGAACTCGACTACCGCGTGCCCTACGGCAACGGCCTCGAACTTTACGGCGTGCTCCAAGGCATGGGCGTGTCGTCCCGGCTCGTCGTTTACCCCAACGAAAACCACTGGATTCTCAGCCCGCAGAACGCGATTTACTGGCACTGGGAAATGCAGGACTGGCTCGCCCGCCACGTTGGGGTGAAGCCCACGCTGGCAAAGCCGACCTTCGAGAGTAGCGAAGCCAAGTAGCCCCGCGTGCCGCTCTGAGTAGATCAGGACGTCGGTAGCGGCTGCCGCTCACAACGGCAGGCGCGCGGATACCGAGGCCGCTACGCGACCGCAGATAATTCACGACGTTCGCGCGCTCTGACTCCCAGCGGTGCACCTGTGGCCAGGTGCCGTTTGACCACCCTCTGCCAACAGCGCGGAATCAAAAAAAGGACCACCAAGTCCGGCTCTCGCTTCCTTCACTCCTTTCCCTCCCTCCGTATTCCCGTCTTCTACGACTGCCACCGCAGCGGGCTCACAATATTGGGGTAAGCGGCGCGCCCACGGCCTTGTAGAGGCGCGTGAGGATTTCCTTGGTCGAGAGCAGTCCCTCCGTGCCGGGAAACGCACCGACGTCGCGATAGTGACGATGAAAGTCCGGGTGGGTCGGCGCGACGGCCGGTGCGCCCGCGTTGAGCTCAAAGCTGCTCGTGTTTTGAAACGGCCACACGTCGATCGGCCCGAGGGACAGCGCGTCGTCGATAAATTTATTCACCGCCTCCAAACGCAGCGGCAACACGCGACGACCGATCACCGAGCTGTTCTCCGGCCGCAGGTCGCGCTCGATCTCCGCGCCCAGTTCCCGCGCAAACGCCTCCTCGTCGACGAGCAGGCCCACCTCGGCATTCAGATTCTCCGAGCGCGGACGAGATTGTAGGAGCCGACAAACGCGAGGCGTCCGTCGACCACCAGCGACTTCGCGTGCACGCACAAGAACGGCGGCCGCGCGGTTTTCCCCGGCTTCGCCAGCGCCGTCGCCACCGCCGTCATTTCCGCATGCCGCGGAAACAGCGTGAGCAGCGAACCCGGCAACGGCTTGAACTCGTGCACCTCCAGCCGGAGCTCTTCGACATAATCAGTGCGCAGCCGGTAATTTGCCGAATACGCGAACAGGTTCTCCGTCGACGCAAAGCTGTTGGTCGAAATCTGCATGCGCAGTTCCGGATTTTTCACGTGCATTTCCCGGATGAGCGCTCTGGCTGGTTTGCTGAGCACGAGAAAGGGACTCTGCATCACAATCGAAGTCTTCGCTTCCTCCAGCGCGGTCCGCAGGGCCCGCGTGCTACGCGGCATCTCCCCATCCGCGCGGGCGACTGACTTGCCCGGCTCGTCGCAGACGAACGTGACCGCGCGCACCGGCTTGAGCCGCGCGACAAATCGCTCCGTCACCACGCCTGCATCGTCTGCCTCGCGCGTGAGCGTGGCGAAATGCGGACCGAAATCGTAGTCCGCCTTCGTCTCGTAGCGTCGAAATTTCCCCGCCTCGATCACGCCGCCGACATCCTTGAGCGCGCGGCTCGCCACGGCTCCGCGGAAGCGCCAAAACTCCTCGAACGACTCCACTGCCGCACGCACGACGGGCCCCACGGCCAGCACATCGCGGTCGCGAAAGTTCATCGTCGTCGAGTGATCGAAGTGGGTGTTCTCGATATTGCGACCGCCCGTCACAAGCACCGCGTCGTCCACGAGGAAGACTTTGTTGTGCATCCGCTGGTTGGTGTCGCGAAAAGCCAGCGCGCCCGCGAAAAGCTTGCGCCCCAACGACGGTTTCAGGTGCCCCGCCGCCGGCCGGTAGTGTTTCACTTTGAGATTGGGATGCGCCGTCGCCAGAAACGCCATTGCGCCCGGGTCCTGCTCCGACACCATGTGGGTCGCCAAAATGCGCACCTTAACCCCGCGTCGGGCCGCCTCGATCAGTTCGTAGATGAGCAACCGCCCGCACTCATCGTTGGTCCAAATGAACGTCTGGATCGAAACCGACGCCTTTGCTTGGCGGATCAGGTGCACGCGCAGCAGCAGCGCATCGTAGCCACCGCTGATGATTGCGAGGCGGTAGCCCGTCGAACGATCGTCGGCCTCACGCTCAGCCTCGGCCGCAGCGATGGCCGCTCCCAAGGGTGATCCCGCCAATGCGGCTCTCGTTGCTTGGCCCATGCCCAGGCAACCCAACATCTACGCCACTCCGCAGACTCCCAGAAATTTCCGCAATCGCACCATGCCCCCAACCTCCCGGCTCCACGCGCCAATGTCCAGCCGGAGTCCGGCCGAAATCACCCGCCGAAAATCCGCCGAGCTTCATGCCAAAATTCCCCGAGCGCCGCGGATATAAATTGCGTGGACACAAATTGCGCCTCGACAGCATGGGTCCGCGCGCAGCCAGTCACTTGAATTCTTTCCATGCCCCCGTCTGACCCCAAGACCAACCGCTGGTTTGCCGATGAGATGCACCCCCACGAGTCGGAGCTGCGCGCCTACCTTCGCGCCAAATTCTCCGCGCACCTCGACATCGACGATCTCGTGCAGGAGACCTACGCGCGTCTGCTCCAAGCTCGCGAGCAGGCTCCGTTGCGCTCGGCCAAGGCATATTTGTTCACGACGGCGCGCAACGCCGCCTTCGATATTTTGCGGCGCCGCAAAATTATCGCGATCGAAGGCATAGCAGAAATCGACCTCCTGCCCGTCTTTGATGATAGGCCCGGTATCGCCGAGTCCGCTTGCCATGACCACGAACTTCAACTGCTCGCCGAGGCCATCCAGGCCCTCCCCGAACGCTGCCGACGCGTGCTGACCCTCCGCAAACTTCACGGCCTCTCCCATCGCGAGATCCCGCAGCAACTCGGCATCGCGGAAAACACCGTCAACGCCCAGATCGCCATCGGCGTGCTCCGCCTCCGCGACTACCTCCGCGCCCGCGGCGTCACCAAAGGCGGCCTACCGTGACCAAACCACCCGACTCCCCTCGCCCACCTGACGACCGCGCGCCTTCGTTCGAGCTGATCGAAGCCGCCGCCGCTTGGCTGAGCCTGAGGGACCGTGGTATCAGCCCCGCTGAGACCACCGAATTCGTGCGCTGGCTCCAACACGACCCGCGACACGCCACCGTCTTTACGGAACTCGACGCCGTCTGGAACGACTTCGACCGCCTCGTCACCGTCCCCGCTTCTTCGCCCGCGTCCGCCAACTCTTCCTTGCTCCCGCCCGACGCCGATCTCCTCGCCCCCCGCACCCGCTCCCGCCACCACCGCATGCTCACGTGGGCCACCCTTCCATTCGGAGCCGCCGCCGTCGCGCTCCTACTGCTGACGGCTTCCTCTCTCCGCATGCCGCGCCATACTGCCGAAACCGCTGTCGGCGCCTTCCAAAAATTCGATCTCCCCGACGGCTCCGTCGCCCAAATCAACACCGATTCCGCGATCGACACCGCGTTTATCGCCACCGAGCGCCGCATCCGCCTCGTGCGCGGCGAAGTTTTTTCACAGTCACCAAAGACCCCTCGCGCCCCTTTCGTCACGTCCGGCCCCGTCGCTGTCCGCGCCGTCGGCACCGCCTTCAACGTCCGCCAACGCGCCGTTGCCACCGAAGTCCTCGTCACTGTAGGCCGCGTCCGGGTCGACGACGCCCACGCCGGGCACTCACTCCTGCCGGCCACCTCCTCCGCACCGGCCACCGAACCTCCGCTCCTCGTCGCTGGCGAACGCGCCACCGTCCTCCTCTCCTCAACCTCGTCCGCCTCGATCACTTCGCCGGCTCCCGCCACGACCGCCACCGTCGAAAAAATCGCCCCGCCTGCCGCCCAACGCGCGCTCGCCTGGCAGGAGCGCCGTCTCGAATTCGACGCCAGCCCGCTCGCCGAAGTCGCCCGTGAGTTCGATCGCTACAACCGCCAGCAACTCGTCATCCCCGACGCCCCGCTCTCCGCCAAACGCTTCAGCGGCACCTTTCGCGCCGACGCCTACGAATCCCTCGTGCGTCTCCTCGAAACCGACTTCGTCGTGACCGCCACCCGCACCGACCGCGAGATCGTGCTGCGGTCAAGAAGTTGATCGCTGCAGCGAACTGCTCGATCCGTTTGCAACCACGGATGAACACGGATCGACACGGATTTATCCCGATCGTCGCCGATTCGGCATCGGCTCATTCCTCGGTCGCAATCCGTGTCCATGCGTGGTTAATAATTCCTATCGTGGTTTATCAACCATCGCTGCCGCGACTGCGCCGCTCACCTGCCTCTTCGTCGAGTTTCGCAAAATCCTTCTAGCAGTTTTCTTCTGCCCGCTCGTCTGCCCCGGTGACCAAACCCGTTCCGACCACATTTTGATTTTGACCAACCGCCTGCCCCACCACTTCGCGTACCCGCGCCGTTCGCTTCGCCGATTTCCGGCGCGCGCCCGCGCCTCGCTGAGCACGCTCGTGGGCCTCAGCCTGCTTTTGGATTCTCCCGGTGTCTTAATGGCAAAGACTCTCGGAGAGCAGGCAGGCTGGAGGGGTGAAACCAAACAAGGACGAGGCGGTGGTCGCGCATTATGGGAAGCTGTTGGGCCTTGAGGGGCCATGGCAGGTGCACGCGGCCGAGTTGGATCTGTTGCGCGGGCGAGTCGAACTTGAGGTGGCGTGGGACGAGAGAGCGGCGGTGGTGTGCCC